>DATFMZ010000037.1:0-4733 GCA_035266665.1 Gemmatimonadales bacterium
ATCGCCCATGCGGTGGCCAACGTGCGTCAGGCCGCCCAGCGCGCAAGCGCGATGGTCAATGCGAGCCCGCTGCCGCTCGCACTGGTCAGCGAGGACGGCTCGGTCCGCGAGCTCAACCGCGCGTGGGCCGCGCTCTTCGGCCTGGAGGTCGTGGACGACGGACGCGGCCGGCACGTCGACGACTTCGCCATGACCCTCGACAAGTCCACGCCCCTCGAGGCCCTGCGCGCGGCACACAGCGGATTGCCGTGGCGGGGGCGCGCCGAGGTCAAGCGCGGCGACGAGCAGCGGCACTGCGACGCGATCTTCACCGCACTCGACGAAGACGAGTACCTCGTGGCCCTGCACGATCGGACCGACGAGATCCTCGCCCACCGGGAGCGGGTCGCCCGCGAGAAGCTTGCGACCGTCGGCGAGATCGCGGGGGGCGTCGCGCACGAGATCAACAACCCGCTCGCCGCCATCCGAATGGAAGCCGAGCTGATTCAGATGTCCGAGCCGGACGCGGAGATCGCCCGCTCCGTGAAGGTCATCGTGAGCGAGGTAGATCGTGCGGCGCGTATCGCCCGCGGGTTGCTGCGCCTCGCCCGGCCGGCCGATGGCAGCATCGAGCGGATTCCCGTCCGAACGCTGATCGAGGACGTGGTCGAGGTCCGCTCCCGCGTCTTGCGCGCCGACGGCATCGACATGCGGGCGGTGATCTCGGGTGAGCTGCCGACCCTGCACGCGCGCTCGGGCGAGCTCGAGCAGCTCCTCATGCATCTCGTGACCAACGCCGAGCAGGCCGTCCGCGGTCAGCGCCCGGCCACCGTGCTCGTCGCGGCGGAGCCGCTCCTTGGCGGGGTACGGATCTTCGTGGACGACTCGGGCCCCGGCGTTCCGGAGGAGATCCGCACGCGAATCTTCGATCCCTTCTTCACCACCAAACCGCCGAACGAGGCGACGGGCCTCGGCCTCGCGCTCAGTCAGCGCATCGTGGCCGACCTCGGTGGGCGCCTCTCGGTGGCCGAGAGCCCGCTCGGCGGCGCGCGATTCATCATCGACCTGCCGGGAAACGCGGGCTGAGCTAGCGCACGTAGACCGTTTTCACGTTCACGAACTCGCGAATCCCGAACACCCCGAGCTCCCGCCCGTAGCCCGACGCCCGAATCCCGCCGAAGGGCAGGCGGGGATCCGACTTGACGAACGCGTTGACGAAGCAGCATCCCGCCTCGAGCTCCTCCGCGGCGATCCGCTCGCCGGCCTGCACGTCGCTCGTGAACACCGCGGCCCCGAGCCCGAAGCTCGTGTCATTCGCGATGCGTACCGCATCCGCCGTGTCCTTCGCCGAAAGCACGGCCGCCACGGGGCCGAACAGCTCTTCCTCGTAGGCGGGCATCCCCGGCTTCACCTCCGCGAGCACAGTGGGCGGATAGAACGCGCCGGGGCCGTCCGGCAACTTGCCGCCGAGGAGGAGCGTGGCACCCTCGGCCACGCTCTCGGTGACCTGGCGGTGCAGGTTCTCGCGCAGGTCGAGCCGTGCCTGAGGTCCGAGGTCGGTATCGGCCGCAAACGGGTCGCCCATCTTCTTGGTCCCCATCTCCTCGACGAGCATCCGCACGAACCGGTCACGGACGGCGTCCACGACCACGAACCGCTTGGCCGCGATGCAGCTCTGCCCGCTGTTCAGGAGCCGGGACGTGACACACGTCGCCACGGCCTCCGTGAGATCGGCGTCCTCGAGCACTACGTAGGGATCGCTCCCGCCCAGCTCGAGGACGGTCTTCTTGAGGTGCGCCCCGGCCGCCGCGGCGACGGCCTTGCCCGCCCGGACGCTCCCGGTGAGGGTCACGGCGCGAATCGTCGGGTTCGCGATCAGTTGAGCCGTGCGGCGGCCCGTCTCCTCGGCCGTGAATCGGAGCGCGCTGAAGAGCCCGGCGGGAAACCCGGCGTCCGTGAAGATCTTCTCGATCGCCATCGCGCACCCCGTCACGTTCGGCGCGTGCTTCAGGAGCCCCGCGTTTCCCGCCATGAGACCGGGCGCGGCGAACCGGAAGACCTGCCAGAAGGGATAGTTCCACGGCATGATCGCGAGCACGATGCCGAGCGGCCGGAATGCGACGTAGCTCGTGCTGGCGTCGGTCTCGACCGCCTGCGACGCCAGAAATTCCTCCGCGTGGTCGGCGTAGTACTCGCAGACCCACGCGCATTTCTCCGCCTCGGCGATGCCCTGGGTGACGGGCTTGCCCATCTCGCGCGCCATGAGCTCGCCGATTTCCTGTTTCCTTTGCCTGAGAATGTCGGCGGCCCGCCGCATCGGCTGGGCGCGGTCGGCGAAGCTCAGCCGCCGCCACGATCCGAAGGCCGCCTCCGCGCGGCGCACGATCTCGTCGACCTCTCGGTCCGTATGCGATGGATATTCCTCGAAGAGGTCGCCCGTTGCCGGGTTGATCGTCCGAATGCGCATCACGTCACTCCTTCATCCGCGCGATCCGCCAGATGAAGCGGATCGGCCGGTCGTAAAACACGTAGTTCCAGGCCCAGCGCAAGAGCACGGCGAAGCGGTTGCGGAACCCGATGATGTAGTACAGGTGGACGACCAGCCACGTCACCCACCCGATGAACCCGGTGAGCGCGAGTGGCCCGACCTTCGCCACCGCCGCATTCCGACCGATGGTCGCGAGAATCCCCTTGTCGTGGTAGCGGAAGGGCGTGAGCTCCTGGCCCCGGTCGAGCCGCATGATGCTGCGCGCGACGTACCGACCTTCCTGCATGGCGGGGGGCGCGAGCATCGGAAGCTCCTCACCATCCTGGAGTACGCCGGCCACGTCGCCGAGCGCCCACACGTTGTCGTACCCCGCGACACGGAGCATGGGGTCCACCTCGATCCGCCCGCTCTTCCGACGGGGAAGCTCCAGCGTGCCGTCGAGGTCGTTCGGTTTCACGCCCGCCGCCCAGACGAGCGTGTGGGCCTCCACGATGCTTCCGTCCGAAAGCTGGACGGCGTGATCGCTCACGCCGTCCACCAGGAGGCCGAGCCGGACGTCGATCCCGCGCTGCCGCAGGCGACGCTCCGCATCGCGGCCGAGTGACGCGGGAAAGGCGGGAAGCACCCGGTCGCGCCCTTCGACGAGCACGATCCGCACGTCGCCCCGTGCCAAACCAACGTAGTCGCGCACCATCTCGAGCCGGACCAGCTCCACGAGCGCACCGGCGTACTCGACACCCGTCGGTCCACCGCCGACCACCACGAACGTCAGCCACCGTTGCCGCTCATCGGGCGAGGCGGCGGTCACCGCGTGCTCGAAGCAGGTCAACACGTGATTGCGAAGCTCGAGGGCGTCGGCGAGATCCTTGAGTCCGTGCGCGCGTTCCTCGATGTCCGATCGGCCGAAGAAGTTCGCGTTGGTTCCGCAGGCGAGCACGAGGTGGCGGTAGGGAATCTCGAGACCCGATCCGGTGCGGACCACCTGCCGACCGACATCCACGTCGGTCACGTCATCGAGCCGGAAGGTCACGTTCCGCTGGCCCCGAAAGACCGCCCGGACGGGATAGGCGATGTCGCTCGGGTTCAAGAGCGAGCTCGCCACCTGATAGAGGAGTGGGGTGAACAGGTGGTAATTGTCGCGGTCGACGACCGTCACACGCACACCACGGCGCGCCAGTGCACGCGCGCACTGGAGGCCGCCGAACCCGGCGCCGACGATCACCACTCCCGTGTCGTTGTCTTGGGCCATTGTTGAAACATAAGAGTGCGCTCGTCTTGCGCCGCGCGCCATCGCGCCGCATACTCGGCGGCCATGCCCCCATCCACAACTCCCGGCGAGGCGCAGCCGACCGGCTACGTCCGGCGCCTCGGCGTCTTCGATGCCACGATGCTCGTCATCGGCGGGATCATCGGCGCCGGCATCTTCCTGAATCCCGCGGTGGTGGCCGCGCGCGTCGGCACGCCGGGGCTCACGGTCGGCGTGTGGATCCTGGGCGGCGCGGTCGCGCTCGCCGGCGCGCTCGTCTTCGCCGAACTGGGAGCCCGGAAACCCCAAGCCGGCGGCGGATACATCTATCTGCGCGACGCGCTCGGACCGCTGCCGGGGTTCCTCTACGGCTGGACCGAGCTCCTCGTCATCAACAGCGGCGGAATCGCGGCGGTGGGGGTGACCTTCGCGAGCTATGCCGCCGCGCTGCTGCGTCTGCCCGACAGTACGATCGCACCGATGGCCATTGCCGCGATCGCCCTCCTCTCCGCGGTGAACTACCTGGGCGTCCGTCCCGGGAGCGTGGTGCAGAACATCTTCACCGTGCTCAAACTCCTGGCCCTCGCCGCGCTCATCGTGGCGGGTCTCATCCTCACCGGGCACGCGCCGGTCACCGGTGTCGCACCGCCTCCACCCGTGAGGAACGTTTGGGGGTCGATCGCCGTGACAGGCACCGCGCTCGTGCCGGTGCTCTTCGCGTACGGGGGGTGGCAGAGCACGAACTTCGTGGCGGGCGAGCTCCGCAATCCGGGGCGCGATCTCCCCAAGGCGCTTCTCTTGGGCGTGGCGGCGGTGGTCACCGTCTACGTGCTCGCGAATATCGTCTACGTGAAGGTCCTGGGCGTCGCCGGACTCGCGCAGAGCACCGCACCAGCGTCCGACGTCATGCGTGCGGTGTTGGGACCGGCGGGTGCGACGTTCATCGCGATCGGCATCGCGGTCTCCGCCTTCGGCTTCTTGAACCTCTGTATTCTCGCGGCGCCCCGGGTCTACCAGACG
>DATFMZ010000038.1:0-2092 GCA_035266665.1 Gemmatimonadales bacterium
CCATGTTCAAGAAAGTTCTGATCGCGAACCGTGGGGAGATCGCCCTGCGGGTGATACGGGCGTGTCGCGAGCTCGGCGTGGAGACGGTCGCCGTCTACAGCGAGGCCGACCGGGAGTCCCTGCACGTACGCTTCGCCGACGACGACGTCTGCATCGGACCGCCGCCGAGCCGGCTCTCCTATCTGCGCATCCCCGCGATCATCGCGGCCGCCGAAATCACCGGCGCCGACGCCATCCATCCGGGTTACGGCTTCCTCGCCGAGAGCGCGGAGTTCGCCGAAACATGCGCGGCGTCCAACGTGACATTCATCGGCCCGACGCCGGAGCAGATCCGCCTGATGGGCGACAAGGCGGCGGCGCGGAAGCTGGCGCAGGAGCTGAAGATTCCCGTCGTGCCGGGCTCGCCCGGCGCCATCGAGGATCCCGACCGCGCGCTCGCGATCGCGCGCGAGATCGGCTATCCCGTGATCATCAAGGCGGCGGCGGGCGGCGGCGGCAAGGGGATGCGGGTCGCGCGCGACGAAGAGGCGTTCGCGCAGTCGTTCCAGCTGGCGCGGAACGAGGCGCTGGCGGCCTTTGGGAGCGCCGAGGTCTACGTCGAGAAGTACCTCGAGCGGCCGCGCCACGTCGAGATCCAGATCATGGGTGATCAGCACGGCCGTGTGATCAGTGTCGGCGAGCGCGACTGCTCGATCCAGCGGCGTCACCAGAAGCTGATCGAGGAGGCGCCGAGCCCCGCGCTCACGCCCGAGCTCCGGCGCAAGATGGGTGACTCGGCGGTGCGCGCCGCGAAGCACATCGGCTACGTCGGCGCCGGCACCATCGAGTTCCTGCTGAACGGGGACGGCAAGTTCTACTTCATGGAGATGAACACCCGGATTCAGGTCGAGCATCCCGTCACCGAGATGGTGGCGGGGGTGGATCTCGTGAAGGAACAGATTCGCGTGGCGGCGGGTGAGCCGATCAGCATCGTGCTCAAGGGCGAGCGGTTGCGCGGGCACGCGATCGAGTGCCGCGTCAACGCCGAGGATCCCGCGCGCAACTTCCAGCCCTCACCCGGCCTGATCACCGCGTATCATCCGCCCGGCGGCCCCGGCGTCCGGGTGGATACGCACATCTATGCCGGCTACACGGTGCCGCCGTACTACGACTCCCTGCTCGCCAAGGTGATCGTCCACGGGAACAACCGCGAGGAGGCGCTGGCGCGAATGAGCCAGGCGCTCGACTCGTTCATCATCGAGGGTGTGACGACCACCATCCCGTTCCTGCGCCGTGTGATCCACCATCCCGAGTTTGCCGCGGGCGACGTGGACACGAAATTCCTCGAGCGCCATCCGGAGCTGGCTGCCGCGTCCGACTGATGCGGATCGACGTCTACTTCACTCCATTGGGCGTGATGCCGGCGGACCTCGCCGGGCGCCCCGTGCTCGTCGTGGACATTCTCCGCGCGACGACCACCATCGTCGAGGCGCTGGCGAGCGGAGCCAAAGCGGTGGTCCCCGTCGCCGCGGCGGATGAGGCCATTCGCATCGCCCAGAATCTCGAGAAGGGCACCGTGTTGCTCGCGGGGGAGCGGAAGGGCGAACGCATCGAGGGGTTCGCGCTCGGCAACTCGCCGCGCGAGATGACCGAAGAGGCGGTGAGCGGCAAGATCCTCGTCATGTCCACCACCAACGGCACGCACGCCATCGGCGTGGCCGAGCCCGGGAGCCCGGTCTTCATCGGTGCGGCCACCAACTTCACCGCGGCGGCGGCCGCGGCGCGCGAGGCCGCGCAGCAGAGCGGGTCGCTCGTGATCCTCTGCGCGGGCCGGGAACGGATGTTCGCGCTCGAGGACGCCTATGCGGCGGGCCGCTTCGCGCTCGCGATGATCGAGCCGGGCGAGCGCCGCAAGGTGGAGCTCAACGACGCGGGGCTCGCCGCGCTCGAGATCGTCCGGCGCTACGGCGAGAAGTGGAAGCGCGCGATCGCGGCGAGCGCCGCGGCGCGGGCACTGCGCGACATCGGCTTCAAGGCGGACGTCCTCGCCGCCGCGAGCGTGGACTGTCATACGATCGTGCCGCGCTACGAGAATCGCCGCGTGACCCTCGGT
>DATFMZ010000039.1:0-24440 GCA_035266665.1 Gemmatimonadales bacterium
GCCGGTGCACGCGGCGCTGGTGGGGGTGATCAAGGAGATCGAGGCGGGGACGCGGCCGATCAATGCGGCCAACATGGACCTGCTCGAGGCGGCGGAGGACAAGGAGGCGCACGCGGTGGCGGCGGCGGCGGGACGGGCGCCGACGCGGGTGGTGTGTCTCGGCGGCGGCTACGTCGCGATCTTCCTCGCGAAATCACTGCGGCGCGCGGTCAAGCGCGGCGAGGTGGATTTCACCGTCATCAGCCGCGACAATTACCACACCTTCCATGGTTCCGTGGCCGAGATGCTGACGGGGCGCATCCAACCGGGCCAGATCGTGAGTCCGGCGCGGCGGATCTTCCGGCCGGGCAAGTTCCACAATGCCGAGATCACGGGCGTGGACTTCGCCGCACAGACGGTGACGACGAGCCGGGCGCTGGACGGGCGGGAGTACACGGTGCCGTACGATCAGCTGGTGATCGGGCTGGGCTCGGTGGACGATCTCTCGCGCTACGCCGGCCTCGCCGAGCACGCGCTCAAGCTCAAGACCTACGCCGGTTGCTTCGAGGCGCGCAATCACCTGCTCACCATGCTCGAGCTCGCGGAGATCGAGCCCGATCCCGAGGAGCGCCGTCGGCTGCTCACGTTCGTGATCGCCGGCGCGAACTATGCCGGGATCGAGGTCGCGAGTGACCTGGTGGATTATCTCCATCTCCTCTCCAAGAAGGAGTACCCGCGCATTCCGACCGAGGAGATCCGGGTGATCGTGGTCCATTCGGGGGAGACGATCCTGCCGGAGCTGTACACGCATCAGCCGAAGCTCGTGCGGTGGGCGCAGCGCTATCTCGACGGCCTGAAGCCGCTGGGCCTCGAGTTCCGGCTGAAGACGCGGCTCGCCGCCGCCACACCGGAGGAGGCGGTGCTGAATTCCGGCGAGCGGATTGCCACGCGGACGATCATCAGCTGCACCGGGACGGCGCAGGTGCCGCTCCTCGACACGATGGACCTGCCGCGCGATGAACGCGGCCGGATCGTGTGCGATGCCACCGCGCGGGTCGAGGGCCGGGACAACGTGTGGGCCGCGGGGGACTGCGCCGCCGTGCCGCACCCGCAGGGTGGCATGTGTCCGCCGCTCGGTTTGTACGCGATGCTCATCGGCCGGCACATCGGGGAGAACATCGTTCGCGAGCGTCGCGGCAAGTCACTCGAGCCTCTGCGCTACGTCGGGATCGGGGATGCCTGCTCGCTGGGACGGCGCCGCGCCATCGCCCATATGCGCGGGCGCATTCGGTTTACCGGTTTCGTCGGGTGGCTGGTGTGGCGGGGCTTCCTGCTGCACTATGTCCCGACCTGGGACCGGAAGATCCGCGTCGTCCTGGACTGGCTGGTGTGGCCGCTCATCGGCCGCGACATCGTGAACATGAAGGTGGCCGACACGCCGGGGGTCCAGCAGGCGCTCTTCGAGGCGGGCCAGGCGATCATCAAACAAGGCGATATCGGCCGCGAGGTCTACGTGATCCAGGCGGGCGAGGTCGAGGTGGTGCGCGAGGGCCCCGAGGGGGAGACGCGGCTCGCGGTGCTCGGGCCCGGCGAGCACTTCGGGGAGATGGCCGTCTTCCAGAACGTGCGGCGCTCGGCGACGGTGCGGGCCCGCACGCAGGTGCGGCTCCTCGCGCTCCGGGCGCAGGAGGCGGTGACGCTCGGCGAGGCGATCCAGCCGTTGAAGGAGTCGCTCGCGCAGCTGCCGCACGGTAGCGCGGGGGATGCCGCGTGAGCACCGATTCGGTCCGAACTCGCGACGAAGCACGGGGACCGGGACATGATCCTCGGCATGCCGAGTCACGCGCGGCGCGGAAGGGTGGAAACGCCGGCGCGGGGCCTCGTCGGACGAGTGCGCATCTCCCCGGACCCCGCGCTACCGCCGAGCGCGTGACGATCACGCTCGCGGGCGTGGCGCTGCGGACACTCGCCCGCTCCATGATTGCGATGGCGCGGGTCCGCGCGGTCGGTCTCGACGACGTCCTCCGCGTCAAGGCGGCCGGCCGGCGGATTCTCCTCGTGAGCTGGCACGGGTATGATCTCTGCAATCTCGCGGTCTACCCCGGTCTCTACGGTCGGGAGAGCCGCGCGGTGATCATGGCGCCCATGACGTGGGAGGGCCGGGTGATGGAGCAACTGGCCACCGGCCTCGGGTACGACGTGATCCCGATCGGCGCCGATCCGAGCTCGCCCGTCTCGGCGCGAGGTGTCGTGGAGATGGTATCCAAGATCAAGGACGGATGCGACGGCATGATCGCGGTTGACGGACCAGCCGGGCCGCCCGAGGAGGCGAAGCTCGGCGCGGCGGTGATCGCGAAGCGCGCGGCCGCGATCGTCGTCCCGACGGTCGTGGCGGGCAGTCGCGAGGTCAGGATTCGGAGTCGCTGGGACGAGCACCTGCTGATTCCCCCAGGTGCGCGGATGCTGATGCACTTCGGACCGTTGATCGATACCCGTCCTGAGAGCGATGCCGCGCCGTCGCCGGAGGAGATTCGGGAGCGCATCGAAACCGCGCTCCGCGAAGGTGCCGTGCGGGCCCGCGCCATGCTCGGTCCCACCACCGCCGCCACCACACGTGTCTGAGTCCGAGCCGCCGGCTCACGATCTCCTGGCGCGCGTTCCGCTGCTGGCGTCGCTCGACTCGGCCCAGCTGCACGCGTTTGCCGATGCCTGTACCGCGCTCGAGGTTGCCGCGGGCGAACCGGTCTTCCGTGTGGGCGATCCCGGGGACGCGCTGTACATCGTCGAGTCCGGGACGCTCGAGGCCGTCCTCGACGAAGGCACCAGCTCCGAGCAGGTCGTCAGTAGCTTCGTGCCGGGAGATTTCTTCGGCGAGATGGCGCTGCTCACCGGACAGCCGCGCTCGGCGACGGTACGCGCGCGGACCGACAGTCGGCTGCTCGCGCTCGCCAAGTCGCACTTCGATCGGGCCGTGGCGGAAGATCCCGGCCTCGCGCTCCGTCTGAGCCGAGCACTCAGCGCCCGGCTCTTCGACACGAACGAGCAGATGGCGCGACACGGCACGCGCCTCGCCACCCTGATCGGCGTCGGTGATGCGGACGCCATGGCGGAGCTCCTGATCGGCCTCCTCCAAAGCGTCAGCGCGCAGCTCCGCCGTCAGGCCGTGCTCGTGGTGCTCGGCGTCGATCCGCCGGCGGGGTTGCGGCCGTTCGGGCCGGGCGCCGGGCTGCGTGCGGCGCCGCGTCCCGTTCCCGCGCCGGTCGATGCAGGGGCGTACCTGGCCGTGCCGCCGGAGGTGCTGGCGCGCGAGTCCGACGCGTCGGTGGCGGCACTCCTGGACGAGCTGCGCCAGGGGTATCGCCACGTCATCGTCTGGACGTCGGCGGAGGTTGCGCTGAAGCGCCGGGCGGCGCTCCACCGTTCGGCGGTCGCCGCGGTGCTCGGGGTCGGTGACGATGTCGCCGAGGATGTTGCACGTGTAGTCAAACCGCTCCACGCCGAGCTCCGGGTACCGGTGCGCGTGGCGATCGCGGGTGAGCGCACGCGCGGCGCCGCCGCGCTGCCGGAGAGTCCGCTGCCGATCGTGTGGATCGACCCGGGTGGCGGTTCGGACCGGTCGGGACCAGGCCTCGACCGGCTCGCCCGGATCCTCATCGGCGCATCGGTGGGGCTCGCGCTCAGCGGAGGCGCCGCTCAGGGCCTCGCGCACCTGGGCGTGCTCGAGGCACTCGTCGAGGCCGGGATCCCGATCGACATGATTGCGGGAACGAGCGGTGGCGCGCTCTATGGATCGATGGTCGCCTCGGGACTGCCCGTCGAGACCGCCCAGGCCGTCGTCATTCAACAGACGCGTCGCAACCTGATCGACAAGGCCGACCTCACGCTGCCGCACTACGGCATCATTCGCGGGCGCCGCATCGAACGGATGATCCGGGAGGCGATCGGCGACGTGACGTTCGGCGAGCTGCCGATCCCGTTTCGCGCGGTGGCGACTAATCTCGAAAACGGCGACGAGGTCGTGCTGCGTGAAGGGCCCGTCTATCGTGCCGTCCGCGCGTCGATCTCGATCCCCGGCATCTTCGAGCCCGTGCGAATCGACGGACGGCTGCTCGTGGACGGCGCGGTCGTGACGCCGCTCCCCGTACGGCCCGTGCGCGCGATGGGCGCGCATTTCATCATCGCCGTGCACGTACCCGCACCGGGGCGCGTGTCGGACGAGCGCAAGCGCGCGGCCGGCCACCGGCTGGATGAGAAACACAACCTGATGTCCACGATCTTCCGCTCCTACGCCTTCGCCGGCGACGTGCTCGCGGAGCAGGCGGCGTTGGAGGCCGACGTGTGCATTCGTCCGGACGTCGCGCTCTTCGGCTGGCGGGACTACCGGTCGGCGGTCTCGATCATCCACGCCGGCCGGCAGGCCGGACGTGCCCACGTGGAGCAGATCAAACGCCAGTTGCCGGTGGCCACGCGGCCCCGCGAGGCCTGACGCCGGTTCAGCGCTGCACGCGTTCCCAAATCAGCAGCACGCGCAACTCCGCACCACCCAGGGGGATCGGGTCCGTGCTGAGCGTGAGCCGGTTCCCATCGAACTGATAGATGCGCTCCTGGGTGGTACCGACCCAGTCGGGGAAGAGGCTCGCCTCGACGTGATGGTGCACCCGGTCGCCGTGCACCTCGTATCGGCCCGCGTAGGACACGTAACTGCGTGCCGCGTTGGCGAGTTGGGCCTCGGTGCCGGCCATGATGTCCGGTGTGCCGAAACGCTCACGGTCCGCGCGGTAGAGAACGACACTCATGTAGCCATCGGCGGCGTACATGATCAAACCGCCGCCGTCCTCACCCAGCGGGTAGTTCACGGCGCCCGTCGACGACCGCGCTTCCATGGAGACGAGGCGCCAGGTTCCGACGAAGTCTTGTGCGGGCACGATTGCTCTCCTCGGTGTGTGGGCTGGGGGGGGGCTTTGGTCACCGTCGGCGAGTTGCGATCCACCTTGTCGCGCCGTACGTTGGCGACCGTACGGGGAACGCCGGCCGATGCCGGTCGGCAGAGACTACTTCCACAGCAGTCGGAGGGGAAGACCGTGAAGCTCGCAGTCGTCGGCTGCGGGGCGATCGGCGGCGTCGTCGGCGCCATGCTGCACAAGGCGGGGGCGGACGTGGTGCTGGTGGATACGAACCAGGCCCACGTGGACGCCATCCGTTCGCGCGGCCTGTTGATCGACGGGGATGGGACCACCCCCGCCACCATTCACCCCCCCATCGTCGCGAACGCCCAGGAGATTGCGGGGCCGCTGGACGTGGTCTTCCTGGCGGTGAAGTCCACGGCCACGCGCGTGGCGACGGAGTCCATCCTCCCGCACCTCGCGCCGACCGGGGTGGTGGTGTCGTTGCAGAACGGGATGGGCAACGAGGAGGCGATCGCCGCGGTGGTGGGCCCGGAGCGGATGCTCTCGGGGGTGGTGGGGTGGGGGGCGACGTTCACGGGGCCGGGGCACATCACGCGGACGTCGTCCGAAGGCGGGTTCGAGCTCGGGGCGTGGGACGGGGGCGTGACGCCGCGGGTGCGGGAGGTGGCGGCGGTGTTGAACCAGGTGGCGCCGACGGTGCCGATGGGGAACATCCGCGGGGCGAAGTGGACCAAGCTCGTCATCAACGCGACGATCAACTCGCTGGGGGCGGCGCTGGGGCGGCGGTTGGGGGAGATGGTGGCGGACCCGCGCTCGCGGCTGCTGATGCTCCAGTTGATCACCGAGGCCGTAACGGTCGCGCGGGCGGACGGGGTGCGGCTGGAGAAGGTGAACGGGAAGCTCAACATGGGGCTGTTGGTGCTGGAGAGCCGGGAGCGGGCGGCGGCGCGGCGGCGAGCGCGGGGGGTGATGAAGCTCTGGCGGGCGGGGCGGTACCGGGCGGGGTTGGCGGTGAAGAGCGCGATCCTCCGGCAGATGGCGAAGGTGCACGGGCACATCAAGTCGTCGATGTGGCAGGACATCGAGGCGGGGCGGCGGACGGAGATCGACGTGTTGAACGGGTACATCGTGGAGCGGGCCCGCGCGCTCCATGTGCCGGTGCCGGTGCACGCGGCGCTGGTGGGGGTGATCAAGGAGATCGAGGCGGGGACGCGGCCGATCAACGCGGCCAACATGGACCTGCTCGAGGCGGCGGAGGACGAGGAGGCGCACGCGGTGGCGGCGGCGGCGGGACGGGCGCCGACGCGGGTGGTGTGCCTCGGCGGCGGCTACGTCGCGATCTTCTTGGCCAAGGCGCTCAGGAAGGCCGTGCGCCGTGGCGAGGTCGATCTCACCGTCATCAGCCGCGACAATTACCACACCTTCCACGGTTTCGTGGCCGAGATGCTGACGGGCCGGATCCAGCCGGGGCAGATCATCAGTCCGGCGCGGCGGATCTTCCGGCCCGGCAAGTTCCACAACGCCGAGATCACGGGCGTGAACTTCGCCGCGCAGACCGTGACGACGAGCCGGGCGCTCGATGGGCGCGAATACACCGTGCCCTACGATCAGTTGGTCGTGGCCTTGGGCTCGGTAGATGATCTCTCGCGCTACGCCGGGCTCGCCGAGCACGCGCTCAGGCTCAAGACCTACGCCGATTGCTTCGAGGTGCGGAACCATCTGCTCACTATGCTCGAGCTCGCGGAGATCGAGCCCGATCCCGAGGAACGCCGCCGGCTGCTCACGTTCGTGGTGGCGGGGGGTAACTACGCCGGCATCGAGGTCGCGAGCGACCTCGTCGACTGGGTGCACCTGCTGGCGCATCGCGAATATCCTCGACTGCCGACCGAGGAGATCCGGGTGATCGTGGTCCATTCGGGGGAGACGATCCTGCCGGAGCTCTACACGCACCAGCCGAAGCTCGTGCGCTGGGCGCAGCGCTATCTCGACGGCCTGAAGCCGTTGGGCCTCGAGTTCCGGATGAAGACGCGGCTTGCCGCCGCCACACCGGAGGAGGCGGTGCTGAATTCCGGCGAGCGGATTGCCACGCGGACGATCATCAGCTGCACCGGGACGGCGCAGGTGCCGCTCCTCGATACGATGGACCTGCCACGGGATAAACGCGGCCGCATCGTGTGCAACGCCGCGGGGCAGGTCGAGGGCCGGACGAACCTCTGGGCGGCCGGCGACTGTGGAGCCGTGCCCCATCCCGAGGGCGGCATGTGTCCGCCCCTCGGGATCTACGCGCTCGAGGTGGGCCGGCACATCGGACGAAACATCGTTCGGATGCGGCACGGGCAACCGCTGCGGCCGTTCCGCTACCCGGGCCTCGGCGACGCGTGTTCGTTAGGACGCCGACGCGCGGTGGCTCACGTCCGTGGGGTGCCGTTCACGGGGGTCTTTGCCTGGTTGGTGTGGCGCGGCTTTCTCCTGCGCTATGTCCCGACCTGGGACCGGAAGCTCCGGCTCATGCTCGACTGGCTGGTCTGGCCGCTCATCGGCCGCGACATCGTGAACATGAAGGTGGCCGACACGCCGGGCGTCCAGCAGGCGCTCTTCGAGGCGGGCCAGACGATCATCAAGCAGGGCGACATCGGTCGCGAGGTCTACGTGATCCAGGCGGGCGAGGTCGAGGTGGTGCGCGAGGGCCCCGAGGGGGAGACGCGGCTGGCCGTGCTCGGGCCGGGCGAGCACTTCGGGGAGATGGCCGTCTTCCAGAACGTGCGGCGCTCGGCGACGGTGCGGGCCCGCACGCAGGTGCGGCTCCTGGTGCTCCGGGCGCAGGAGGCGGTCACGCTCGGCGAGGCGATCCAGCCGTTGAAGGAATCGCTCGCCCGGATGCCGCAAAGCGAGGCCACCGAACCGGTCTAGGCGGGGTGCTTCAGGCCCGACGTGCCGATCTACGCGCCGCTCGCGTACCGGTCCATCCACGCCCGCGCCCACCCGCTGAACGTCCCATCGAGCACGCGCGCCCGCGCCGTCTCCGCGAGCCGGATCAGGAAGCGCACGTTGTGGAGTGAGAGCAGCCGCAGGCCGAGGAGTTCGTCGGCGGCGAAGAGATGGCGAAGGTAGCCGCGGCTGTACGTGGTGCAGGTCTCGCAGTCGCAGGTCGGATCGAGTGGTGCGGGATCGGCGCGATGTTTCGCGTTCCGGATGTTCACCGTCCCATCCGCCGTGAACGCGGAGCCGTTTCTCCCGTTCCGCGTGGGGGCCACACAGTCGAAGAGATCCACGCCACGCGCCATGGCCGCCAGCAGGTCTTCCGGAAATCCCACGCCCATCAAGTATCGCGGCGTCTCCGCCGGCAGTGATGGTTCGAGTCCCTCCAGGATTTCGTACATCGTCTCACGCGGCTCGCCGACGGCGAGGCCGCCGATCGCGAGCCCGGTCCAGTCGCCCATGTCGCGGATGCGCGTGAGCGCGAGCCGGCGGAGATCATCGAACGCGGCGCCCTGGAGAATCGGCCAGAGCGTCTGACGCCCGGGCCGCTCCGCAGACAGCTCGGCGTGGCGCGCGCGGCAGCGCGCGAGCCACTTGGTCGTACGATCGAGCGCGTCGGCCGCCGCCGCGTGATCCGCGGCGCCCGTGATCACGTGGTCGAACGCCATCGCGACGTCCGGGCCCAGCGCCCACTCGATCTCCACCGCGCGTTCCGGCGAGAGGCGCCGGCGGCTCCCGTCCACGTGGGATTGGAACTCGACGCCGTCGTCGTCCACCTTGCGCAGACCTTCGAGCGAGAAGACCTGGAAGCCGCCCGAGTCCGTGAGGATCGGCCCATCCCACGCCATGAACCGGTGAATCCCGCCGAGCGCCTGAACGACGTCTTCGCCCGGCCGCACGTGCAGATGATAGGTGTTGGCGAGTATCATCTGCGCGCCGACCGCGCGGAGATCGAACGGCGAGAGCGCTTTGACCGTCCCCTGCGTGCCGACCGGCATGAAGCACGGCGTCTTCACCGCGCCGTGCGGCAGGACGAGTGTCCCCGCACGGGCGGGGCCCGCGCTACCGTCTACGGAAAACTCGAACATCAGACGATCGCCATCGCGTCGCCGTAGCTGTACAGGCGATACCGCTCGGCCACCGCGGTGCGATACGCCGCCATCGTGTGCTCGTAGCCGGCAAAGGCGGCAACCAGCATCAGGAGTGTCGAGCGGGGAAGGTGGAAGTTGGTGAGCAAGGCGTCCACGACCCGGAACGTGAACGGCGGATGGATGAACAGATCGGTCCACCCCGATCCCGCCCGCACCGTGCCGTCATCCTGTCCCACGGTCTCGAGCACGCGGGCGGAGGTGGTGCCGACCGCCCAGACGCGCCCGCCGCGGGCCTTGGCGCGATTCACGGCCGCGGCCGCTTCGTCGGGCACGGCGTACCACTCCGCGTGCATCGTGTGCGCCTCGGGATCGTCCACCTCGACCGGCTTGAACGTGCCCGGCCCGACATGAAGGACCAGCTCCGCGATCTCCGCGCCGCGCGCACGCACGCGCTCGAAGATCTCCTCGGTGAAGTGCAGTCCCGCCGTTGGCGCGGCGACGCTGCCCTCGTCTCTCGCGTAGATCGTCTGGTACCGCTCGGCGTCCTCCGCATCCGGTGCATGCGTGATGTACGGGGGAAGCGGGACGCTCCCGTAGCGTTCCATCACGCCGTGCACGTCGAGCGCTCCGCTGAAGCGCACGCGGCGCAAGCCGCCACCCACGACGTCTACGATCTCCGCCCGCGCATCGTCACCGAACCGCACGCGGCGGCCCGCCTTGAGCTTCCCGCCCGGGTGGACCATCGCGAGCCACGTGCCGTCGGGTTCGGCGTGCACCAGGAGCAGCTCGGCGGGCCGGCCGTTGTCACGGATCGCATGCAATCGGGCGGGAATCACGCGGCTGCGATTGACGACGAGCACGTCGCCGTCGCGCACCAGCTCCGGCAGATCGCGAAACATGCGATGGGTGATGGTGCCAGTCGAACGCTCGAGCACCAGCAACCGATCCCCGCCGCGTTCCGGCGCGGGATGCTGCGCGATCAACTCGGGGGGATAGCGGTAGTCGAAATCGGCGGCGGCGAAGTGCCGCGGCGTCCCGGCGGTGGAGCTCAAGGGAAGATGGACTGCTGCTCGGTGGGCGGGGGCGTGAAGCCCAGATGGCGGTAAGCCGCGGGCGTCGCGACCCGGCCCCGGGGCGTCCGATGTAGAAATCCCTGCTGCATCAGGAACGGCTCGTACACCTCTTCCAGCGTCCCCGGGTCCTCACCCACCGCAACGGCGATGGTGTTCAGACCGACGGGACCGCCGCCAAACTTCTCGATCAGGAGCCGGAGAATCCGGCCGTCCATGTCGTCGAGCCCGTACTCGTCCACGTTGAGCCGCGCGAGCGCCGCCTCGGCGACGTCGCGGGTGATGGTCCCGTCGGCCCGCACCTGTGCGTAGTCGCGCACGCGCCGGAGCAGGCGGTTGGCGACGCGCGGCGTACCGCGGCTGCGCTTGGCGATCTCCTCGGCGCCGGCACGTTCGATGCCGACCTCGAGAATCCCCGCCGAGCGGACGACGATCTTCGAGAGGTCCTCGGCGGGATAGTAGCCGAGGCGCTCGACCACGCCGAAGCGCGCGCGCATGGGCGGCGTGAGCATCCCGTAGCGCGTCGAGGCGCCGATCAGCGTGAACGGCTCGATCGCCATCGGAATGGATTGCGCGTTCGGCCCGTCGGCGATCCGCACGTCGATCCGGTAATCCTCCATGGCCGGATAGAGGAATTCCTCGAGCACGGGACGCAGGCGATGGATCTCGTCGATGAACAGCACGTCGCCGCGCTGGAGCGTGGTGAGCACCGCCACGAGGTCGCCCGGTTTCTCGAGCACGGGGCCGCTCGTGGTGCGGATGTTCACGCCGAGCTCGCGGGCCATGAGCATCGCGAGCGTGGTCTTGCCGAGTCCGGGGGGACCGAAGAACAGCGTGTGATCGAGCGGCTCGCCGCGCTGCTTGGCGGCATCGATGGCGATCTGGAGACTCTCCCGCACGCGCTCCTGGCCCACGAACTCGTCGAGCCGTGACGGCCGGAGCGAACTCTCCGCGGGCGATTCGTCCGGGAGCGCGTCGGGGGTGGTGATCTCGGGCCGCGTCACGTCTTGGGAGTCGCCCGCCAGAACGTGGGGCGCGCCTGACGCTCGACGACGTGGCGCGTATGGCAGGTGACGCAGCGGTCCTCGACGCGCGTCGCGTCCGCGGAGACGAGCTTCCGATTGGTGGCACCGCAGACGGTGCACTTCCATTCAGCCGTAGCCATCGTTGTGGTCGTCATCGTCCCTTGGCGAGAAGGTGAAGGGCGCGCCGGATGATCTCGGCGGGCTCGGCGGTGCCATCCGCCGCCACGGCGCCGCGCACGGCCCGCTCGGCGTCGCCGGAACCGTATCCGAGATTGACCAGCGCCTGCACCGCCTGATCGGCGGCCGGCGGCTGCGCGCCGCCGCCGCCGCCGCCGTCCAGGTCTTTCACGCGGTCCTTGAGCTCGAGCACCATCCGTTCGGCCGTCTTCTTCCCGATGCCCGGTACCGTACAGAGTGCGGCGAGATCGCCATCGCGCAAGGCGCGCACGACGCGTCCGCCGCCGAGCGTGGAGAGCAGGGCGAGCGCGAGCCGCGGGCCGACGCCGCTCGCGCCGAGCACGCGCTGGAAGATCGTCCGTTCCTGCGGTTGATCGAACCCGTAGAGGAGCCAGCCGTCTTCGCGCACCACGAGCACGGTCTGGAGGTCCACCGCCTGACCATCCGCGGGGAGCCGTTCCAGGACGCCGAGCGGCACGGCGACTTCGTAGGTCACCCCCGCGGCCGTCGCGATCGCGATGCGATCGCCGCTGCGCTCGGTGATGGTGCCGCGGAGCCCCGAGATCACGCGCGACCTCGCGCGGTGAGCAGGTAGGTGAGTGCCAGCGCGACGCCGTCCGCGGCGTCCGCGGGGGTGGGAGGCGATTTGAGTCGCAGGAGCTGCTGCACCATGTACGCCACCTGCGCCTTTGCGGCCCCGCCCGTACCGACCACGGTCTGCTTCACGAGTCGTGGTGCGAACTCCGCCACTTCCACCCCCGCGTTCGCCGCCGCGAGCAGGATCACGCCACGCGCATGGCCGAGCGTGATCGTCGTGCGGACGTTCTTGGCGTAGAAGACGCTCTCGACCGCCAGCACTCGGGGCCGATGTCGCTCGAGGAGCGCGCTGATGCCGTCGTGTATCGTGCGGAGGCGTGCCGGGAGCGGCGTCTTCGCCGCGGTGCGAACGACCCCGCACTCGATCAGCGTGCCGGGCCGGCCGGCGGCCGGCGCCACCACTCCGTAACCGGTGACGGCGGTGCCGGGATCCACGCCCAGCACCGTGAAGCTCACCCGCCGACCGCCGCGAGGGTCTCGGCGTCGATGTCGAAGTTGCTGAAGACCTTGGAGGCGTCGTCGTGGTCTTCGAGCGCCTCCATCAACTTGAGGAGCTTCTCCGCATCGGCGCCTTCGACTTTGACGGTGTTCTGCGGAAGCATCGCGATCTCGGGATCCTCGGCCGAGATGCCCTTGTCCTTCAGCGCGTCGAGCACCGCATGGAGCGCGGTGGGCTCGGTCGTGACGATGTACTGCTCACCGTCCCGCTCGAAATCATCCGCGCCCGCCTCGAGCGCGGCCTCCATCACCGCGTCTTCGTCGTAGCGCGTGGCGTCGACCGTCATCTGCCCCTTCTTGTCGAACATCCACGCCACCGAGTTCGGGCTCCCGAGATTCCCGCCGTGTCGCGTAAAGATGTGGCGGAGCTCGGCCACGGTGCGATTGGCGTTGTCGGTCGTCGCCTCGATCAGGATCGCGGCGCCGCCGGGCCCGTACCCCTCATAGGTCACGTCCTCGTAGTTCACGCCCTCGAGCTCGCCCGTGCCCTTCTTGATGGCACGGTCGATGTTGTCAGCCGGCATGTTGCCGGCCTTCGCCGCGTCGATGGCCGTGCGCAACCGTGCGTTGCCGGCGGGATCGCCGCCGCCCTGCCGGGCCGCGATGGTGATTTCCTTGATGAGCTTGGTGAATTTGGCGCCGCGCTTGGCGTCAGCGGCCGCCTTCTTGTGCTTGATCTGCTTCCACTTGCTATGGCCTGCCATACTTCGTTCCTCGACCACGGGCCCGCGGGACGTCTACCCTCGTGAGCCTACAATATAGACCGCGGCGGGAGGGCCGAGCAACGCGGCGCTTGCCCCTTTGCGCGGTCCGATGTAGCCTTCGCGGCGATGCGAACCACCTCCTGGCTTCTCGCCGGTACGCTGCTTGGAACGCTCACGGTCGGCGCGTGCGGCGGCAATTCGCCGCCCCCCGATCAGGTCGCGGCCCATCGCGCCGCTAACACGGCGTTGCGCGGGGTCCCCTTGATCCCCGGCGCCAAGCTGACGTCCAGCGAGATCGGTTCCGATGCGATCCAGACCATGCTGACGGTGGAGCTGGGCCCCGATTCCGTGGCCGACTGGTACCGGCAGCAGCTCGTGAACGGGAAGTGGGACATCGTGGGCGATGCCACGATGGCAGACGGCTCGATCAGCCTGCATGCCTCTCGCAACGGCCCCCCGCTCTGGATCCTGATCAAGGGCACGGGCGTCGCGAGCTCCCAGGTGACCTTGGTCGGCGCCGTTCCGGACAGCACGGCGGACACGACTGGCGGCAAGTAGCCCCCCGGTATATCCGGCGCCCGAGGGCGCCGGCCCCGAACCCGTCGGCCGCGGCCGCGTCCTCGCGGCGTACATCACCGTCTGCATCGTCTGGGGTTCCACCTACCTCGCCATTCGGATCGGCGTGGGCCACGTTCCACCCGCGCTCCTCGCCGGCGTCCGATTCACCATTGCGGGCGTGATCCTGCTCGCCTTCGCACGCATGACGGGCCGTCCCCTTCCACGTCGGCCCGCCGATTGGATCACCAACGCCATCGTCGGCATCCTCCTCCTCGCCGTCGCCAACGGTCTCGTCGTCTGGTCGGAGCAGTACGTAGCGTCCGGAGTCGCCGCCATCTTCGTCGTGACGATGACGCTCTGGCTCGCGTTTTTCGACGCCGTGATCCCGGGCAGCACCTCGCGTCCCACGGCGACGCAGGTTGTGGGTCTCCTCCTCGGATTCGCGGGCACGGTACTGCTCGTGGGCGGAGACGTCGCCTCGCTACGGCACGCGGACTGGCGGGGGCCGATCGGCCTCACGATCGCGCCGATGGCATGGGCCTTGGGCTCGGTGTACGCGAAGCGCCATCCGATGTCGTCCGGGCCGCACGTGAGCTCGGGGCTGCAGATGCTCGCCGGCGGCATCGTGCTGCTCGTCGTTGCAACCGCCGCCGGCGAATGGCCCGCCTTCCACCTCACCGCCGCCGGTGCCGGAGCCATCGCGTATCTCGTCGTGATGGGCTCGCTGGTGGGATACAGCAGCTACATGTACGTGCTCAAACACCTCTCACCCACGATCACCGGGACCTACACCTACATCAACACCGTCGTCGCGGTGCTCCTCGGGTGGGCCATCCTGGGTGAGACCGTGACGGGCCGGACGCTGCTCGCGATGGTGCTCGTGGTGGGATCGGTGATGTGGGTGAGACGGGGGCGGAAACAGGCGGTCATAAGCGGTAACGGGCGGTAACAGGCGGTAGCGGGCAGGTCACGGTTCCGGGTCGAGCATGTCCTCGAAGCGGAGCCAGTGCTGATAGAAGTACAGGTCGATGAAACCGGTGGGGCCGTTCCGGTTCTTGGCGATCATGAGCTCGGTGGCTCCCTCCACGCCGCCGCCCGGGTTGTACATCTCCTCGCGATAGATGTTGAGCACGACGTCGGCGTGCTGCTTCACGCCGCCCAGGGTGCCGAAATCGTCGAGTGTCGGCCGCGGGTCCTCGCGCGTCGCGACGTGATGCGGCAGCTGGGCCACGGCGAGACAGGCGATGCGTGTCTCGAGCGCGGTGGCCTTGAGCGCGCGGAGTGCCGCGGCGGTGTCCTCGTCCTGCGTGGCGCGATTCGCGGGGGGCGGCAAGAGCTGGAGATAGTCCACCACGACGAGCGCGGGGTGATGCGCCCACGCCGGTTCGAGGACGTCATCGTACGAGCGCGCGGTCATCGGGTAGACGGCGAGCGGGAGATCGCGGAGGCGAAGGACGGCCGCCCCGACCGCGGCGCGCGGGCGCTCCCCGAGACTGGCCGCGCGGAGGTCGTCCACGCGTACGCGACCCTCGAGCGCGAGCGCGCGTTCCATCAGCCGGTCTTCGTCCATCTCGCCCGAGAAATACACGACGGGATATCCGGCCGCCGCCGTGCGGAGTGCGATCCCGAGGGCGAGTGCCGATTTGCCGCTGCCCACGTCACCGCCCAGCACGATCAGGTCGCGGCGCCGGAATCCGCCACCCAACATCTTGTCGAGTGAGGGAAACCCGCTAGGCACGGTGTCGGGGGCGAGCTCGTCGGCCGCCTGCGTATCGACCTGCTGGATCAGGTTGTCGAGCGAGCGGCGCTCGATGCGACGGGGTGTGCTCATCGATCTCCATCCATGGGCGCGGCACGCGCCGCGCGGACCACGGCCAGCATCGCATCGGCGACGCCCGTGCCGAGCGCTTCACGCGCCGGTGCCACGAGCTGTTGCAGCACCAGGGCGGCATCCCACTCATCACTGGCCTGGAACTGGCGCAGCGCACCGATGAGGGCGCGGCGGAGCGGCGGTGCCACCGAGAGGCTGCTCAACCTGCGGTCGAGCGCATCCAGGCGCCGGAGTTGCGCACGGGGGCTCGCCCCGTGGGGGCCGACGCCATCGGCGGCGACGCGCGCCACGAGCCAGAGCGCGAACACCCCGTTTCGGCGCGGACCCCGCGCCTCCTTGGTGAGCGTTGCGGCCACTTTATCGGCCGCCGCTCGCACTGTCTCGTTCACGCCGCCAGCACCGCCGTCTCGACCTCGTCCGCCGCGATCTCAATCATGCACCGGTGATGGCCGAGCGGGCAAACGGGCCCACCGTAGGGGGAACAGGGCCGGCAGCCGAGGGGGCGCTCGACCACGGTGCTCGGCGCGCGGTACGGCCCCGACCCCAGGGCCCGTACCGTGGGTCCGAACAACGCCACGACGGGCGTGCCGACCGCCGTGGCCAGATGCATGAGGCCGGAGTCGTTGGCGACCGCGACGCGCGCCGCCGCGAGGACACCCGCCGCCACGCCGAGCGGGAGCCCGAAGGCCGGGACGATCCCCGGGGTATCGAGCAACCGTTCCTCACCCACGCTGCCGAGGCCGATCACCCGGTATCCCTTGCCGAGGAGCCGTTCGGCGAGCGCGTGCCAGCGCTCGGGTGGCCAGCGTTTGGTGGCCTGGCGGGAGCCCGGGGCGAGCACCACGGCGCCGGCGGGAGCGAGCTCGGCGGCGCGCGCCGCGGCGGCGGCGGACACGTGAACCTCGGGAGGGCCGCCGTCGGGTGTCACGCCCAATCCGCGTGCGGCGTGGAAGTAGCGCTCCGCCACGTGCGGCAGCGCCGTTCCGGCCGGAGCGCGGTGCGTGACGAGCCGCCGCCGCATCCGGCGCCGCTTGGGATACGAACTCCAGCGTCCGCCGAGCAGCATGCGGAGGGCGTTCGAACGGAGGCTGCCATGCAGGTCGAGGCGCCAGGCGAAGGGCGCGCGCAGCCGTGCGGCGAGCGTCCGTACGCTTTCCCCGGGCTCCAGGGTCACGAGTCGGGTGACGTATGGGCTTTCGGTCAGAACCTCGGCGTAGGCGCGCTTCGTGACGAACGTGACGTCCGCGTCGGGATGGGCCCGGCGGATCGTGCGCAGGAGCGGCGTCGTCAGAATCACGTCCCCGAGCGAGCTGAACCGCACGACGAGGATGGCGGGCCGGGCGGGCATGGGAGGCGGAATGTAGAGGCGGCCGCCCCGAGCGGCCAGCCCGGCCCCGGCGCGTGGCCCACCCCTTGTATCCCCCGGTATGTTTCACGCATGCCCCGCCCCCATACGATTCTCTGGGTGGACGACGAGATCGAATCGCTCGATGCCCACGCGCTCTTTCTCGAAGAGCAGGGATACCGGGTCGAGCGCGCGGCGCACGGTGACGACGCGCTGACCTTTCTCCGCCGTCAACCATACGGCGTCGTGCTCCTGGACGAGCAGCTTCCCGGCCGCCGCGGTCTCGAGCTCGTCCGGGAGATCCGCATGATCGATCCCGCGGTGCCGGTCGTCATGATCACGAAGAGCGAAGAGGCCGGCACGATGCACGAGGCGATCGGCATCGAGCTCGAGGACTATCTGGTGAAGCCGGTGAACCCGCGCCAGGTGCTGAGCGTGGTGACGCGTCTCGTCGAAGGGGATCGGATTCGCCAACAACATCTCGCCCGCGATTTCGTTACGCGGTTCCGCGAGCTCGAGGAACGGCGGCGTGAGGGGATGGGGTGGCGCGAGTGGACCGATCTCGCGGCGGAGCTCGCGCAGTGGGAGGTGCGGCTCGACGCCGGAGACCAGGGCGGGCTCAAGGAGGCGCTCCGCACGCTCAAGACGAGCCTGCACGGGGACTTCGCCCGCTTCATCGAGGCCCACTACCCGCAGTGGATCAAGGAACCCGAGGGCGACCGGCCGCCGCTTTCCGTGGACGTCGTGAGCGAATTCCTGGGTCCGTTGCTCCAGCGGAACCCGTCGGTCCTCTTCGTGGTCGTGGACTGTTTGCGACTCGATCAGTGGGAAGCGCTCAAGCCCGCCATCGCCGAGGTGTTCGACCTCGAGGAATCGTATCACTTCAGCATTCTGCCCACCGCGACGCCGTACTCGCGGAACGCGATCTTCAGCGGGCTCTTGCCGGCCGAGATCGCGCAACGGCATCCGGCCTGGTGGGGGGACCGCGACGACGAGAGCCTCAACATGCACGAGGCGGAGCTCCTGACCGAGCAGCTCGCGGAGCTCGGGCCGCAACCGGTGCCCGTGCGGTACACCAAGCTCTCGACGCTCGGCGACGGCGACGAGATGCTGCGGGCGCTCCCCGGACAGCTCGCCCAACCCGGGGTGACGGCGCTCGTCTTCAACTTCATCGACCAGCTGACCCACGGCCGCGCCGAAAACGCGATCCTCTACGAGGTGGCGCGCGACGCGGCGGCGCTCCGGACCCTGACCCGCGCGTGGTTTCAGGATTCGTCGCTCATGCGCGCGCTCAAGGAAGCCGAGCGTCGCAAGGTACCGGTCATCCTCACCACCGATCACGGCTCGATTCACTGCAACACCCCGGCCACGGTGTTCGCGAAGCGCGACGCGACGCAGAACCTGCGCTACAAGTTCGGCGAGGACCTGCGCGCGGAATCATCCGACGCGGCGATCCTCGTCCGAGACCCCGCGGCGTGGGGCCTCCCGCGCATGCGGCTCGGCGTGCGGATGCTCCTCGCGACCGCCGACCATTTCTTCGTCTATCCGACCAAGCTGCGCGAGTATCAGGCGCGATATCGCGGATCGTTCCTGCACGGTGGCGTGACCCCCGAGGAAGTGATCCTCCCGATCGCGCTGCTCACCGCGCGCACGAACTCCTGAGTGGGAGATTTCCGGCGGCTCCTCGGGTATCTGCGGCCGTACCGCCGCCTCTTCGCGTTGAGCTGCGCGGGGGCGCTCCTCGCCTCGCTCTTCGAAGGCCTCACGTTCTCGCTGCTGCTGCCGTTTCTGCGCCTGCTCTTCGGCGCGCCGCGCGCGTTTTCGGCAACGCCGACGGCGTTGGAGCGGGGCCTCGAGGCCTTCGCCGGTCCCTGGCTGCAGCATGCGACCCCCGCTGCCGCGCTCCTGGTGGCGGCGCTGTTGATTCTCCTGGCGATGCTGCTCAAGAACGTCGCGTACTACGCGTCCGCGTACTCGGGCGTCGTGATCCAGGAGCGCATCGCGCGCGACCTCCGCGTCGATCTCTTCCGGCACGTCGAGCGGTTGGGCCTCGCCTTCTTCACGCGGACCAGAGGCGGCCAGCTCCTCGCGCGGCTGGTGGGTGATGCCGACCAGACGCGACTCGCGGTGAGCGTGGCGCTCGCCTCGGTGCTCCGGAGCGGCGCCGTGGTGCTGGTCTACGTCGCGGTCCTCTTCGCCCTCTCGTGGCGCCTCGCGCTCGTGACCCTCGTGCTCGCGCCCGCGCTCGCGCTCGCGCTCCGGCCACTGCTCGGCCGGATCCGGCGCCGGGCCAAGATCGCCGTCGAGGCACGCGGCGACTTCACCGCCACCGCGCACGAGGCGTTTGCCGGTGCGCGCCTGGTGAAGGCGCACGCGGCGGAGGCGTACGAGAACGAGCGCTTCACGGCGGCCGCCGACGGCTACGTCGACGCGGTGCTCCGGACCGAGCGGCTCGCCATTCTCGCGAGCCCGCTCAGCGAGGTCCTGGGGGCGGGCGTGGTGGTCCTGCTCCTCGTGATCGCGGCACACGGCATCGGCGATCCCGCGGCGGTGCGGCCCGAAGTATTTCTGGTCTTTCTCGCCGTGACGCTCCGGCTGCTCTCCCCGGTCAAGGCGCTCGCGAACTTTCCGGCCCTCGCCGCGGAGGCGCTCGCCGCGGCGCGGCGGATCTTCGACGTGCTCGAGCTCCCGACCGAGGACGCGGACGATGGGGGCGACGGGGCTCGGGCCTTCCCGGGTGTGCGCGAGGCGATCGTCTTCTCGAACCTGTGGGCCGCGTACGAGCCCGGCGAGTGGGTGCTCCGCGGTATCGATCTCGAGGTGGCACGCGGGAGCGTGGTGGCACTGGTGGGTCCGTCGGGGGCGGGAAAATCCACGCTCGTGGATCTCCTGCCGCGGTTCCTCGATCCCCAACGCGGTGCGGTGCTCGTGGATGGTGTCCCGCTCACGGCCTTCAGCCGCACCGCGCTCCGGCGCGCGCTCGGCATCGTGAGTCAGGAGACGGTGATCTTCAACGACACCGTGCGGCGGAACATCGCCTACGGCGATCAGGCCGACGCCGATCCGGCCGCCGTCGAGGCGGCGGCGCGCGCCGCCAACGCGCACGACTTCATCATGCGGCTCCCGCAGGGCTACGACACGCGGCTGGGCGAGCGCGGGACCCGCCTCTCGGGCGGCGAACGCCAGCGCATCGCGATCGCGCGGGTGCTGCTGCGCGATCCGCCGCTCCTGATCCTCGACGAGGCGACGTCGGCGCTCGACCCGCGCTCGGAGCGCCTCGTCCAACAGGCGGTGGCGAGGCTGCTCGAGCGCCGCACGGTGTTCGTGATCGCGCACCGGCTCGCGACCGTGGCGCGCGCCGATCGGATCGTCGTGCTCGATCGGGGACGGATCGTGGAGGAGGGAACGCACGCCGACCTGGTGCAGGCCGGGGGGTTGTACGAGCGGCTGCACCGGCTCGAGCTGGCCGGCGCGGACGCCTGACGCTCAGTCTTTGGGATCGGCGATGATCGCGCTGGTCGGGCAGAGGCCCACACACATGCCGTCCACCGGCGACCAGATCGGCTCCGGCACCACCGCGTAGGCCTTGCCCTCCGCATCGAGCGCGAACTGTCCCGGCGGACCCGCGCGCACGCAGGCCCCACATCCCACGCAGAGCGAGCGCTCGACGCGCACCGCGTGGCGGCGTCGCGGATGTACGCCCGATCCGTCGGGCGGGGGCAGTACCGCCCCGTCGGCGACCGCCAGATGAGCCACGCGGTACCCGGCCTCGACGAGCGCGTCGTTGTGGGAGAAGCTCAGCAGGGGTACGTGCCACACGCGGGGCCGAAGGAGCAGCAGCGGCGGGCGCGCCCATTCGCGAAGCGCCGCGTCCTCCATCCGTTGGATCCCGATCTCGATGGCCCGGGCGTACACCGACGCGAAGCCGGTCCGCTCCATCCCGCTGCGTGCGCGACCGCGACCACCCACGTCCACGGCGATGACGAGATCGTCGTGATCGGTGCCGGCGACGCCGACCGGAAGATTCGCCGCGGCCGCGCCGTCCACGAAGTACCGTTCGCGGATCCGATGCGGACGCAGAAAGCCGGGCAGCGCACACGAGGCGAGGACGGCATCGGCCACGCGGATGTCGGTGAGGCCCGGCAGGCCCCAGAGCACCTGCGTGCCGGTGTTGATGTCGACGGTGTTGACGACGAGACGGCGGTCGAGGTCGTCGAAGGTGAGATCGCCGAGCAGCCCCTGCACGAAGTTGGCGATCGGTCCGTGGCGGAAGAGGGCGGGTGAGCGCATCCGCTTGAAGGCCATGTCGCGGTGCGCGATTTGAAAGAGGTCGTCGCGCTGCAGCTCATGCGCGATGCGCGTCATCTCGACGCCGCTCACCCCGGCGCACCACGCGGCGGCGACGAGGGCGCCGACGCTCGACCCGACGAGTTGGCGCGGGAGAAAGTCGGCCTCTTCGAGCGCGCGCATGACGCCCGCGTGGGCGAGCCCCCGCATCCCGCCCCCACCCAACACCAGCGTGAACTGTCGCCGTTCGACCACCGCGCTCCTCCATCGCCCGCCGTCTCCAAGGCGCGCTGACAACGTACCCAGGCGCCCCATCCGGTCGCCACTCCGCTAGATTCCTCCCACCATGACGACCACGCCATCGCTGGACACGTTCCGGGCCCTGCGCGACCGCGAATATCCGTGGACGCGCGAGACGATCTATCTCAACAACGCCTCGGTCGGCCCGCTTCCCGAACGCACGCGGCGCGCCCTCGACGAGTTCGACGCGCTGCGCGCGACCCCGCAGCGGCTTCCGGACACCGACCTGCAGCGCATCCTCGCCGACGGCCGAGCCGCCGCCGCACGCCTGCTCAACGCCGAGATCCGAGAAATCGGGCTCGCCACCAACACGAGCTACGGTCTCAACATGGCCGCGCAGGCCCTGCCGCTCGAAGCGGGAGACGTCGTGTTGATCTCCGATCGCGAATTTCCCGCCAACGTCTATCCGTGGATGATGCTCCAGCGCCGCGGGATCGTGGTCGAGCTCGCGCCGACCGCGCCGGAAGGCTGGCCCGACGAGGACCTCCTCATCGAACGGCTGGCGGATCCCAAGGTGCGGGTGCTCGCCATCTCGATGGTGCAGTTCTCCAACGGGCACCGCGCCGATCTCGCGCGGCTGAGTGCCGCGACCCGCGCCAACGGCGTCTATCTGGTGGTGGACGCCATCCAGGGGCTCGGACAGCTCCCACTCGACGTCCGCGAGACCGAGGTGGACATCCTCTCGGCGGGCGCCCAGAAGTGGCTCCTCTCGCCGTGGGGCTCCGGATTCTTCTATGTGCGTCGGGAGCTGCTCGAGGTGTTGCAGCCGGGGTTCGCGGGCTGGATGGCCTTCGCGGGCACGGACGACTTCTCCAAGCTCACCGCGTACGACGCCACCTTCCACACCGACGCGCGGCGCTTCGAGATGGTGACGTTGCCGTTCCAGGACATCCTGGGAATGACCACGAGTCTCGGGCTCCTCGACGAGCTGGGCGTCGGCGCGATCGCCGAGCATGTGGCCCGGGTCCAGGAACCGCTCCGTGCCGCGGCCGACCGCGGCGCATTCACGATCGTCTCGCCGAGCGACGACGTGCACCGCTCGGCGATCGTCTGCATCCGGCCCCCGGACGTGCAACGCGCGTTCGCGACCCTCAAGGCGGCAGGCATCGCCTGCTCCCTCCGCGAAGGGAGCCTTCGGCTCTCGCCCCACTGGTTCAACACCGTGGACGAGGTCGAGCGCGTGGTGGAGTTGATCGCCGGCTGAACGCCGGCGCGCGTCACGCGGAGGGGGTGAAGAGGTAGTCCGTCTTCTTCCCGCGGGTGAGCCAGTAGTATCCGCCGGGGAGCGGTGCGCCCGCGGTCGACGCGGTGTCGGTGACCCGCTCGCCGTTCAGCGTGATTCCACCCTGCTGCATCAGCCGCCGCGCCTCGCCCTTCGACTTGGCGATGCCCGCCTGGACGACGAGATCCACCACGGGCGTGGCGGGCCCCGCCCCCGCGGGCAACGCGCCCGACGGCAGCTGCGTGGCGAGCCGGGCGAGCGAGGCGGCATCGGCCGTCTTGGGATCGATCGTGCCGAAACGCCGTGTCGCCTCTTCCACTGCACGCTCCGCCGCCGCCGCGCCGTGCACGCGCGTGGTCACGTCCCGCGCGAGCGCGCGGTGTGGAATCCGCGCGCCGGGATCGGCCGCGTGCTGCCGCATGAGTTCCGCGATGTCCTCGGCGGTCTTGAAGGTGAACATCTTCAGGTACGCTTCCACGTCGCGGTCGTGCTGATTGATCCAGAACTGGAAGAACTCGTACGGCGACGTGCGCTCGGCGTCGAGCCAGATCGCGTGCCCCTCACTCTTCCCGAACTTGGCGCCGGTCGACGTCGTGATGAGCGGCGCCACGAGCGCGTGCGCCTTCCCTCCGGCGACGCGGCGAATGAGCTCGATCCCGGCCGTGATGTTCCCCCACTGATCGCTGCCGCCCATCTGCAGGAGACACCGGTGCCGCTGGTGGAGCTGGAGGAAGTCGTACGCCTGCGTGAGCATGTAGGCGAACTCGGTGAACGAGATCCCCTCCTCGAGCCGCGCGCGGACCGATTCCTTCTGCAGCATGTATGAGATGGTGAAATGCTTCCCGATGTCCCGCAGGAACTCGATGAGCGTGAGCTCCGACAGCCAGTCGGCATTGTCCACCATCAGGGCGCCGGCGTCGGTCTCGCCGAAGTCGAGAAACCGGCCGAACTGCTGCCGCTGCCGCGCGACATTCTCCCGGATCGTGGCGTGGTCGAGGAGTGGGCGCTCGGTGCTCTTGCCGCTCGGATCTCCGATCAGGCCGGTGCCGCCACCCATCACCACGATCGGTTGGCCGCCCGCGCGCTGGAGATGCGCGAGCAGCATGATCGGCACGAGGTTCCCCACCTGCAGGCTCGGCGCCGTCGGGTCGAACCCCACGTAGCCCACGAGCGGACGTCCGCCGGTCGCGGCGGTCAGCTCGTCCGCGAAATCGGGCGTATGCTCGTGGACGAGTCCGCGCCACGACAGCTCCGCGAGAAAGCCCTTGGTCTCCATGGCCGCGAAGGTTAGGTCTTGCCGCGACGGCTGGCAAGCCGCCGGGTCTCCCACTACGTTTCGGATCGCATGAATCCCGTCTCACGTCTCTGGAACGCGTTCCGGCGTTCCCCCTCCGCCAAGCAGTTCGTCGGCTTCGGTGCCCTCGCCTGCCTCGGTCTCGGCATCGGCCTCGGCTACGGCTCGTGGACCCGCGCCTGCGCCGGCGGCAACTGTCCGTCCATCGGCCAGTTCGAGACCTATCGGCCCGTCCAGGCCACCAAGGTCTACGCCGCCGACGGGCGGCTCATCACCACGCTCGGTGCCGAGCGCCGGACCGTCGTCGCGCTCAAGGATCTTCCGCCCGCGGTGCCCGCGGCGTTCATCGCCGTCGAGGATCAGCGCTTCTTCGAGCATCACGGCATCGATTATTACCGGTTCTTCGGCGCCCTCTGGAAGAACATCATCACGATGCGGTTCGCCGAAGGGTTCTCGACCATCACCATGCAGCTCGCCCGGAACGTCTTCCCGGAGAAGCTGCCGAGTACGAAGTCGATCGTGCGGATGGTGCGTGAGGCGCGCGTCGCGCTCGAGCTCGAGCGCACGTACAGTAAG
>DATFMZ010000040.1:0-11668 GCA_035266665.1 Gemmatimonadales bacterium
CAGGCCAGCACGGCGAGCCACTTCTCGAACGTCATGAACCCGAGTTGGAAGTGGGGTGCGCCGAGCGCCTCGAGCACGAGCCGGAAGTAGGCGCCGAACCCGAGCGCGTAGAGCGAGCAGGCGACGGCGTGCGCGAACCACGACATCCAGCCGCCGAGGAATCCGTTCGGGTCGGGCAGGGCGGTCTTGACCCAGAGATAGCCGCCGCCCGCGTCGTGGAAGGCGCTGCCGAGCTCCGCGTAGGCCATCGCCGTGAGGAGGGCGACCACGCCGTTCAAGAGGAACGTGAGGATGACGGCGGGACCGGCGACGCCCGCCGCACTCCCCGTCAGCACGAAAATGCCGGCGCCGATCATGGCGCCGACACCGATCATCGTGATGTCCATGAGCCGCATTTCGCGGCTGAGGCGGACTTCCATGGCCAATAGAGTGCCCGAAGGGAGCCGGGCGGCGCAAGGTGGGGGGGAAAATTGAAACGGCGGGCCGGCCCTTGCGGGCCGCCCGCCGTCTCCGCATCGGTTACCCGGAGTCGGGGGATTTACTCCCCTGTTCTTCTTCCTGTCGCCGCCGCATGGACTGATTCATCCGCGGTAGGGCGGCCAGGAGCTCCGGCTTCCATCCCCAGGCGGCCTGGCCGGACCGCAAGGTTCACCGCTGCGAGCGCTGCGAGTCGGGCTGGGTCGCGGACCAACCCTTCGCACTGCACGCCGAGGCGCTGGATCGGCGCGGACGGAGCACGCGACTGGCCCCGCCTGTTCGAGCCGGAGTAGCTACCCGGATCACCGGACGCCTGAGCCCTTGTTGCATCGGCGTCCTCCCCGGAATTCCCGCTCGGACTCACCTCACGAGGCGTGATCGAGACCGCGAGTCCCAACCCTTCCCCCGTGCGGCGCGCGACCAATATTGGACCCCGCCGAAAATCGCGCAAGTGCCGATGTTTCTTCGGCTTACGCCATCCCATGTTGATGTTCTGTTGACGGGTAACTGCTGGTCGGAACGGTGGTTGGCGAATCTATCCACGCCATGTGGAATTGTGTATCACGCTATCCACCGAGTATTCCACGCCCCGCGCCGAAAACTCGTCGCCGCGGGCCCTTCACTTGCGGACCTGACCCTCCAGCCGGAACCCCGCAGCGTGCGCGAACTCGAATGCACTGCGCGTGTAGGCGATGATCGCCCGCCGCAGTCGCGAGACCCGGTACGGTGCCCACGCTCGGAGCGAATCCGCATGCGCCCCGGGCCCGGCGGCCGCGAGACTCACGAGACACTCCTGCCGCAGCGCCTCGTCGAGCGCGTGCGCGGAGCGCGACATCGCCGCCAACTTGGGATGCGCCTCGCGCGGCAGCCCGGTCGTGGTGAACTCGGGAAACGCCGTCCGCAGCTCCGTGCGCGCCGCAGCACACCGGTCACGCAGGCGCGCGGCGCGCGAGAGGATCGTGATGCCGCCCGAGGTGCGGAGATCGTGCTGTAGATCCACGGCGGCACCGGTCACCGTCTGGAGGGTATCCCGGAGAGCGATGAGGAGATCGTGGTAGCGTTGCTGCGTCGCGTCGAGCTTCTGCGGCTGGTCGGAAACGGTGACTGTGCCGTAGCGCTGCGCGATGGCCGCGCTTGGGGTGGAAGCCGCCATCCCCAGCACGGCAACCAGCACGGCGATGGACCGGGTCATGAGCGCTCGAGTCCCACTTCCTCGTAGACGTAGGGATCGCCCACCACCGTGGGAAGAAAGAGCATGCCGGCGCCGCCCGTGGCGAACCAGCCGGCGAGCATCTGGTTCGAGACGTCCGGGATGGGTCCCTGGAAGAGGGCCCCCATCCAGCGCTTCACGTGCCGCAACTCCGGCGCGCGCTTGGAGAGCACCGAGATCACGGCGCCCGCGCCCTGCGTGGCACGCAGGAAGTGGGCGAGCGCGTGGGCGCGCTGGGCGAACTCGAACGCCCGGACTCCCGGCTCGTCGTAGAGCATCGAGCCCTCGAACATGTCGATGGGTGGGGCATCCATTCGGGGACCGAGATAGACGTACACCCGGCGGCCCTCGCGGCGGCGCTCGACCATCGCCGCCGCCGTCTCGCCGGTCAGCCGGGCTGCATGGAGGAGATCGTTCTCGTCCAGGATCCCGACGGCGATCGTCCACTCGATGGCAGCCAGGGCATTCGCCAGCGGGCATCCGATCTCGTCGTCATAGGCGACCAGACGCGGTGCCTCACCGGCCCGCTGGAAGAAGTGTCCCAGCGCGTCGGCGCGATCGGCAAACGTCTGTGTACTGCGTGATCCCGTAGGTGCGGTCATGAGTCATCCAACATAATCAACAGCCCCAGGGACTTGCCAGGCGTCCCGGGCCCGAGTAATTAGCCTGCGGTCCCTCGGGGGCCCTAAAATGCCCAAATTCGCTGCCATTCTAGTCGCGCTCCTGCCGGCCGTGCCGGCCGCCCTTTCCGCCCAGATCCCGGCGGACACCGTCTTGCTCCACCGGTGGGTCGGGACCCACGACGGGCGCCCCTTGGTTCTCGAGTTCTACGACGACACCATGCTGGTCGTGAACGACCAGTATCCCCTCACCTATCGCCTTACCCCGGACTCGCTCATCGGATTCGGCGATACGACGATCGTCGCGCGATGGTGGATGTCGGTGGGACGCCTGATCCTCTCCACGCCCTCCGGCGAAGTCACCATGGCCGAGCTCCCGCCGCTCGCGCGGCCCGTCACGGGTCGGTGGACGGGCCCCCTCGGCAACGCCGCCAGCACGGACATCGAGCTGCAAATCTTTGCGAATGGGACGGCACGCTGGCGCACGATGCCGAGCGGCGGATGGACGAGCGGCGAGTGGGATCGAGAAGCGCGGATGCTGACGTTCACCTGGCACGACGCCAACAAATCGGAGTGGAGCGGCCAGTACGATCCGATCGGCAACGCGATCCTCTTCGAGCAGACCGTGCCCGGCACCAGCACCACGATCCTGCGCCGGGCATTCCGCTGACCGGCGCGGCGCGCCGTCAGATCACGACCACCGGCTCGAGCGCGTCACGGCGCTCATCGAACACGGCCTCCGCGTGGGCCACGGCCTCGCGTGCGGCCCGCTCCGTCAGATCCGGATATTTGGTGTTGGGCTCCAGTCGTCCCGTGAACCGGCGCATCATCACCAGCGCATGCGTGACCTCGCAGTGCACCGGGTCGGGATCGGTATGCCCGGCAACGAGCAGCTCGCGGAAGAAGGCCGTGGTCCCCGGATCGGAGAGGACGTAGAGCGACTCCAGGATGCGCGGGCCGAGAAAGGCGCGCAGCAAGAGATCCTCCCGGACGGCGTCGAAGAGGCCGACGAGCGAGGGCGCGGGACCCGATTCGGGATAGTAGCGCGCCGCCTCGGCCGCCGTGCCGAGGAACGCATGGTGCGCATCGGGCGTGAGATATCGGGCGAAGAGAGGCCACGCATTGCGCGGGTGCCGTTCGGCGAGCGCCAGGAACGCGAAGTACCGGCGGGCGACGGGCGCCGTCACGTCGGCGAGCACCGTGCGAAGCCCGGCTGGACCGAAGCGCTGACCGACGAGTGCGGCGGCCGTGGCGTGCTGGAGGCGCTCGAGCGCCGGGAGCCGAAACGTGCGGAAGTGGCGTGCCGCCGCGCCCGTCGTGCCGAGCAGGCCGGGGAGCCGGTCGAGGAGGCGGAGCAGCAATCCGTCCACTTCGTCGAGTGCCACCTCCCACGCCGGCGCATCGCGTCGGAGGGCGGGCCGCAACGCCGCCCACCCGGCGGCGCCCGGATCGAGCTCGTCCCAGCGGCGGTCGAGCTCGACGACGTCCCGTGCGTCGAGCAATCGACGCAGCGTTTCGGCGAAACGAAACACCGGCTCGGGCATGCGCATGAATCTACCGGCAGAGCGTGCGCGGGCCAGCGCATTGCTTTGCCCTCGTCGGCTCGCTAATGTAGCCAGCCGATCCCTCGTTCCTCAGATCCCCGGAGGCGCACGTCGTGCGAATCTCGGGTCGTCTCGCGTGGCCGGCACTGGTTCTCGCCGTCGCCGCGTGCTCGTCGAAAACCGCGCCGATCGCCATCGGCCTCGCCGGTCCCTTCAGCACGGAACGGGGCCAGTCGATGCGCGATGCCGCCGAGCTCGCCGTCGCCGAGATCAACCAGGCCGGCGGCATCCACGGCCGCACGCTCAAGCTCGTCGTGCGCGACGACAGCGCCAACGCGGAACGCGCGATGGCGGTGGCGCGCGCCTTCTACGCCGATCCCACGGTCGTCGCGGTCGTGGGGCATCTGACGAGCGGCACGACGCTCGCGGCGGCGCCCGTGTACAATGGCGGAGACACGCCGCTCGTCGAGATCTCGCCCTCCGCCTCCAGTCCCGAGCTGTCCAGCGCGGGACCGTACACCTTCCGTGTCTGCCCCACCGACCTCTTGCACGGCTCGCGGCTCGCGGCGTGGGCGTTCGATCGGCTGCACGCGAAACGGGCGGCGGTACTGTACATCAACGACGCCTATGGCCGCGGCGTGCGCCGCGTCTTCGAGCGGAGCTTCACCGCGCGGGGCGGCACGATCGTCTCCGATGACCCCTATCTGCTCGATCTGCCGAGCTTCGGCCCGTACCTGCGCCTGGTGCTCCAGCGCGGCGGCGCCGATGTCCTCATGATCGCGGGGACCCAGGCCGGTGCCGAGCGGATCCTCCCGGCCCTCAAGACGGTCGGATGGTCGCCAACGGTGATGGGCGGCGACGGCCTGACGGGCATCGAGAAGTCCTCGGTGGATGCCAACGGCGTGTACATCTCGAGCGCCTACCTCCCCGATCGCCCGGGTGCCGCCAACCAGAAGTTCGTCGCGGCATACGCGAAAGCGTACCCGGGCAAGATGCCCGATCATCGGGGCGCGGGCGCCTACGACATCATCCACCTGTTGGCCCGCGCCCTCGAGGCGACGGGTCCCGACCGGACCAAGCTCAGAGACTATCTCGCCGGCGTGGGGACGCGCACGCCGGCGTACGACGGGGTCACCGGACGCATCGCCTTCGATTCCAGCGGGGACGTGCCGGACAAGGACGTCGTGATCGGCGTCGTCCACGACGGGCACCTCGTGACGGCGGGGGGACAGTGAGCCGCCGCCTGCAACTGAATACGCTCCGGAACCGCATCATCGGCGGCGGGCTCGCGCTGCTCGCGGGCATCGTTCCGATCGCCCTCATCGCCGTCGCGGCGCTCGGCATCATCCGCACCACCATGCGACAGGAGCTCGGCGTCCTCCAGCAGGTGGCCGAGATGACGAACGGGATCACGAGCTCCGTGTCCGACGAGATCCGCGCCGCCGAAGAGTATCTCATCGCCCCGTCGGCAAACGATCAGCGGACGTTTCGGGACGCGGCCGCGTCGGTCTACCAGTATCAACGTCAATTGAGCGCGATCCCCGATCTCTCGCCGAAGGAGCGCGACGCCGTCACGCGCATCGGCACGCTGCAGGCGCAGGTCGAAGTGGACTATCACTATGCGCACGTGCTCGCGGATCTCGGCCGTGCCGACAGCGCGATCGCCGCCGCGGCCGAGGCGCGCACACCCACCGCCGAGCTGATCGCCGCGGTGAACGACATCGGCGCCGGCCAGGCGGCACGATCCACCGCGACCACCAACCGACTCGTCGCGGCAGCCACCCGCGAGCGCTCGATCGTCTGGGTGGTGCTCATCGTCTCGGTCGTCATCGGCCTCGGCATCGGTGCCGCACTCGTCCGCTCGGTGGACCAGCCCATCTCCGTGCTGGTGGACGCGGCCGAGCGCTTCGCTGACGGCGACCTTCGGCCCGTGCACGTGGGCGCCCGACTCCCGGCGGAGCTCGAGGCCCTCTCCGGCGCGATCAACCGGATCGGCTCGCGGTTGCGAGGCATCATCGGCGAGGTGATCGGCGAGGGCTCGCGCATCGCGGGGACCGCGGGAGATCTCTCCGCCGTGAGTGAAGAGCTCGCGGCCACGGCGGGCGAGATCACGACGGCCATGGTGGAGATCTCGGAGGGGGCCGAGAGGCAGGTCGCGGGTCTCGACGACGGGACCCGTTCGATGGAGCAGCTCGGCAAGGCCGCCGACAGCAACGCGGCCCTCGCCGGGCGCGTCGCGCAGCTCGGCGCCGAGATCCATCGCGTCGCCGCCCGCCACCGCGCCGACATCGCGGCGGCGGGAACGACCCTCACGGACGTTCAGGAGTTCGTGGAGCGAAGCGCCGCGCAGGTCGAAGAGCTCGAGCGGCTCTCCCTGGCCATCGATGACTTCGTGGATCTGATCAAACGGATTTCGTCACAGACGAACCTCCTCGCGCTGAACGCCGCCATCGAGGCCGCGCGGGCGGGAGAGCGGGGCCTCGGTTTCGCCGTCGTGGCCGAGGAGGTACGGCAGCTGGCGGATTCGAGTGCCCAGGCGGCAGACGACGTGACGGAAACGATCCGCGCGGTGCGCGCCAAGACCGGAGAGGTGGCGGCCACGATGAAAGCCGGTCGGGCTAAGGTGGGGGGCATCGGCCAGGCCGCCCACGGGGTCACCCAGGCCCTCGACGAGATCGTCGCGGCCGTGGGCGAGGTGGAGCAGGCGGCGCAACGGGTGGTCGAAGAGGCGAGCGCGAACGCCAAGGCCACCGCCGACGTCGTCACCGTGCTTCAGGATGTTTCCGGGGCGGCCAGCACGCACGCGTCCTCGGCGCAGGAGGTCACGGCAGCGGCCGAGGAGCAGGGGGCATCCACAGAAGAAATGGCCGCCCAGGCCAATGAACTCAGCCAGGCGGCCGAACGCCTCCGGGCGCTGGTGGAGGGCTTTACCGTCTAGCGGCGCTTGCTGCGCGGCGTCGCCTTCTTCTTCACGGCGGATCTGGTCTTCACGACCTTCTTGGGCCTCGCCGTCCGTGCGGCCCGGCCGCCGTTGCCCGCCCCGCCCTGACTCGACTTCCGGCGCCCGGTCCCCCGCACGTCTTCCAGGACCTGCTCGCCTTCGCTGGCGTTGATCAGGCCCCGGCGGACCGCGTACTGCACCAACTCCTCGGCGTCGGCGAAGTCGAAATCCCGCACCCCACCCGCCGACCGGATGAGATTGACCATGGCGTCGGCCACCGGGCTTCGGAGCACGTTCGCGATACCGGGAACGCTCTCGAGGAGAGCGGAAATCTGCGAGCCGCCAAGCTCTGCCGCCATGTGCGCGCGCTCCTTAGCGTGCGGGAGTTCGTCGAGGCGCCAACCTACTCGCTCCCCGCTCCCGCGTCAAGCCGAGCGATCGAGCAGACGGAAGTTGTTGCCAAACAAAGACATACGCTACACTCAAACCGGGTCCGGCCGCCAACCCTCACCGCGGGACCCGCGCCGTTCTGCGGGTCCGGCGGAGCAGGGGTGGCGGCGCACGCCGCGCAACCCGCCAATCTGACTGTGCCAGCAACTCGGCGAGCACGGTCCGCGTGCGCCGGTCCACGGGCAGCTCCAGGTCCATTTCCAGGCGATAGTCCGCCCCGTCAACGCCGCGCCCCTCCAGCGCGAAGCCATGGGGGAGGGGCCGAACCGTCTCGATGCTCAGATCGGCGATCGGCAGATATCCCGGTTCCTCGTCAGGCGTCCCCATCGTCTCCCTCTCAGTCCACACCGATAGGGCGAGAGATACGCCCTCGGGGGCGGCCGTCAAGGGGAGGGGGTGGTTTGCGGGGGCCCAAATCGCGGGATAACTTAAGAGTCTGGCGGGAAAATAAGGGGGAGATCTATGGGACGTCGTGGAATCAAGGAATATCGCGCCTCCGAGGCGCTCCAGCTCATTTTGGCCGACCGGGATCACGGCGAGTTGGTGTGTCCCTCGTGTGGCGGGTCGGATATCCAACGTACTCCGAGGCGGAGGCTCCGTGGCGCACGGCGCGAGGCGCCGTATCGACGCGTCATCCTCCGCTGTGAGAAATGCGGCCGCCAGGCCGCGTATGTGCCGAAGAACGTGACCCAACCTTCAGAGGCCGACGCCGAGCTCATCCCGGTCAGCTAGCCGGATCGAGACACGGTTCCAAGGACCTCCCGACGTCCCGTCCCCGCATCGCGCCGGGGGCGGGACAAGCCGGCGTCATTTCGGGAGCGAGAAGATCCGCTTCCAGCGAATGTCGGTGATGAAGGGGAGCGGCAGGACGCCCGACGGGTCGTAGCTGTAGTAGATGATCAGTGGCCGGCCACGAATCCGGTCTCTCCCCAGAAATCCCCAGTACCGGCTGTCGTACGAGTTGTCGCGGTTGTCACCCATCACGAAATACGAGTCGGGCGGTACGACGATCGGACCCCAGTTCTTGAGACTCGGGCGATATGTCTTGGGGTCTCGATCGACGAGGTAGCGGGATTGCCAGGCCCGCATCTTGGGATCTTCCGGATCGGTGAAGGGATCGGTGCGGATGACGTACGGCTCGGTCTGGGCTACCCCGTTGCGATAGACGACGTCGTTCGTCATCGAGAGCGTGTCGCCGGGGACGCCGATGACACGCTTCACCACGGTCAGATCGGGCTGCTCGGGCGAGGAGAAGATCACGAGATCGAGCCGGTGCGGATCCCGGAAGGCGGGCAAGTGGATGTGCGTGAACGGCACGGCCGCGCCGTACACCGCCTTGTTCACGAACAGGAAGTCGCCGATGAGCAGCGTGTTCTCCATGCTGCCCGAGGGGATGCGAAACGCCTCCACCACGAACGTGCGCAGGAGGAGAAAGATCACCAGCGCGACCGCGAGCGACTTCACCCACTCCTTGAGATTGGACGCCGCCGATCGCTGCTCCGTCGCCTTCGCCACGAGGGTTCTCCGTGCTCAGTCTTTCGCCGGCTCGACCCAGTCGGCGATGAAGATGTTGGTTTCACCCGGAACGGAGCCGTAGCGGTTGGACGCGAAGACGAGCTGTTTCCCGTCGGGCGAGAACATCGGGAACGCGTCGAAGTCCTGGTCGGTCGTGACCTGGGTGAGTCCCGTGCCGTCGAGATTGATCAGATAGAGATCGAAGTTGCGCGACTTCGGGTCCGTATAGTTCGACGCGAAGATGATCCGCTTCCCGTCGGGAGTGAAAAAGGGCGCGAAGTTGGCACCGCCGAGCGAGGTGATCTGGTGCTGGTTGCTGCCGTCCGCGTTCATCACCCACAGCTCCATGCGCAGCGGCCGCACGAGCTTCTTCGCGAGCAGATCCCGATAGTCCTTGAGCCCCGCGGCGGTCTGCGGGTGCCACGCGCGATACGCGATCAACTTGCCGTCCGGCGAGAAGACGGGGCCGCCGTCGTAGCCGGGCGTCGTCGTGAGGCGCCGCACGTTGGTGCCGTCGACGTTCATCGTGTAGATGTCCAGATCGCCGTCGCGGGTGGACGTGAAGACGAGCGTCTTTCCGTCCGGCGACAGCGTCGCTTCGGCGTTGTACCCCTTGGTGTGCGTGAGCTGTTGGAGGTCGCTCCCGTCGGGACGCGCGGTGTAGATCTCGAAGTCGCCGATCGGCCATACGTAGCCATGGGAGTAATCGGGCGGCGGCGGGCAGGCGGAGTCGGCCGCGAAGCTGCTCGAGTAGAGGATGCGCTTGCCGCCGTCGTAGAACCAGCCGCACGTCGTCCGCCCGAACCCGTTGGAGATCCGGTGCACGTTCGTGCCGTCCGTGTTCATGACGTACTCCTGGTCACACCCCGCGCCCGGCTGCTGTCGCTGGAAGATCAGCTGCTTGCCGTCCGGAGAGAAATACGCCTCCGCGTTCTGTCCCCCGAACGTCAATTGATGGAGGTCGGCGAAGAACTGTTCGCCCGGTGCGGGCGCGCGTTCGACGGCGCCCGACTTGGCGCCGCCGCTCTGCGCGTGGCTCGCGCAGGCGAGGGCGAAGAACGCGACCACGGGCAGGGCGCTTCGGAGGAAAGTCCGCGCGTACATCGGAGTGCCCCAGGAGTCTCGTGAATGGAATGCGACGCCGGCGGCGAGGAATCGCGCCGGCACGAACGCCCTAAGTATAAACGGGAGGGACCGCGAGGTGGCGAGGGGCCGCCCGGCCAACCTCAGAAGAAGAACCCGAGGGAGAACCGGCCGCCGGCGCCCTTGGCCTGACGGAAGAGACCACCGAGGGATTCGCCCTCCGCATCGAGATACAGGACACGGGTCTCGAGCGAAAAGCCCGCGGTGAAGCCGATCCCCTGGCTACCTCCGAGCACGAGGCCCGCGCGGAGCGGGAAGGGTCGCACGAACCGCCAGGTGGATCCGAGATCCACCCGGAGTGGGGTCGCGTAGTCCCCACCCACGGGCATCGTGGCGGCCACGTCGAGCTGCAGGATGTGGTTCGCCCACGCGCTCGCCGCGAACCGGACGATCCGGGGGAGCGTGACGGTCACGTTCGTCGTGTCCTGGATGACGAACTTCGCCGAGTCGAGGCGCGACTTCACCGTATCGAGCTGGGTGGTCGCGACCTGAAAGTTGAGCGTGCGGTTCTCCACGCCGTTCACCGTCACCTGGCCGATGTTCGCCACCATCGCTTCCAGGGCGAGCCCGTTGGTGGGCCACTCGGCGCGCAGCAGGAAATCGCCGGCGAATCCCGAGCCGCGGCTGCTGCTGAACAGATCGGAGAAGCTGCTGACCGGGGTGCGGGACGCCTGGACCGAGATGTTGGCGTAGATGCTGTCTCCCGAGACGACCACGAGCCCACCGTTCGAGATGAGCGAGCGACCCTGGCCGTAGAAGGCGGGGCGGATGTAGCGCCCGCCGAAGCCCATCAGCAGATGTACGCCGTCACGACTGCCGAGCGGTCCCAGATCCACCACGGCGTGTGCGCCGGCCTCGAGGGTGGCAAGCACGGTGCCGCGCGTATCGCCGAGACTGAACGCCTGGCGCGCCGCGTTGCCATCCCGAAGGAGCGCCACCGCGTTGTCGTCCACGAAGAAGCTGCCGTAGCCGCGTCCGGCGAGGCTCAGCGAGAGATGGACGTTGTGGCCGAGCGGCCCCCCGAGGAAGAACCCGCCCGTGCCCTGCGCATCCCCACGAATCCCGGCGCCCCGTGGGACGAGGCCCAGCGCGTCGATCACGTCGGCCACGCGCAGCTGATTCTGGCCCGCGCTGTCCTGGCGGCTCAGGAGGATCAGCGACCCCGCGTCCGTCAGGTTGAGCGCGTTGTTCGCCCCCACCGCGTTCGCCGAGATCACGAACCCCCAGTGCGGCGAGAGCGCGAACCGGAACGGGTCCGACTCCAGGCTCGGCGTGCGCCGCGAGAACGACGACACGTCGAGCGCGCCCGACCCATCGGGCACCGCCTGGGCGCTGAGCGCCGCCGGCAAGACGGCGAGCAGCAGGCCCCCGAACAGCAGGTGCATCCGTCTCACGAGCCGCCTCCAGACTGCACCGTGGCCTCGGCATGCGCGTCCACGTAGACGCGGTCCGTGGACCGGATGGCGCCCCGACCACCCGACCCGGCGGGCGGCGTGATGTGAATCCGGATGCCGGCGGTGGCCGAATCGCCGAAGAACACCTTCGTCTGCGTGCCGGTCAGCGTCACCTGCGCCGTGTCATACGCCGGCGTGGTCACCACCCCGGAACCGTCGACGACCGGCGCCGCGAGCGAGACCGGCGCGAGGTGCACCGCATCGCTCCGACTGAAGATGTCGGCGTTGCCGAGACTGCCCGGCGAGACCGCGACGTCCACATCGACCGCGAACGGGGTGCCGTTGGTGACGGCGAGGAACGCCGTCGCCTCGAG
>DATFMZ010000041.1:0-3268 GCA_035266665.1 Gemmatimonadales bacterium
CGTCCGCGTGACGTCGTCCGTCTTCGACGTGCTCCAGGCACGACCAGAGATCGGGCGCCTTTTCACGCCGGCCGACGCAGCCGACAGCACGCACCCGATGGTCATCACCGAGGCCCTCTGGCGCTCGGCGTTCGACGCCGACCCCATGACCATCGGACGCGTGGTGGGCACTCCGGGACATGAAGCGCGCGTGATCGGCGTCTTGCCGGCGGGATCCCGCATTGCCGGGAGGGAACTTGGACCGATGGCGGCGGGCAAGCCGACCGAATTCCTCCTTCCCTTCGATTTCGCGAATACGAGATCCGACGATCTGACCGCCGTCTGGTCGAACTTCAATTCCACCGTGATCGGGCGACTGACGCCGGACGTGACGGCGCGTCAGGCGCCGACGCCGGCGCCGTACCTCAGCGAGGCGGTCGCGCGAGCACCTCCAGCGCGGTCACGGGGTGCAGCTCCCACGCCGAGCCGCGCCAATCGCCGGATCTTCCGGGCGCCGTATTCTCCGCCTCGCGACGATGCGCGGCGTCGAACAACAGCCAGCCGGTGACCCGGACCCGGCGGCCGAGCAGCGTTGACCGCAGCGCGTCGGTGGACCAATCGAGCCCGGCGCGCGCGACGCGGCTCCTCCACCAGGGCGTGACTTCGACGATGAGCGGCAGCTGCCCGCGATGCGCCCCGTCGATCACCAGCTCGATGTGCGTATCCCGGTGGCGAGGTGCGCGCGCGGAGCAGTTGACGGTCTCGACGCCGCCGACCTCAACGTCGCGGACGTAGCCTACGACGGTGGCGGCGCGGCGCGTGTTCCAGCGGTGGCGATCGTTGCCGGGTGCGAGGAGGCGCTCGAGTGTGACGGAGGCGTCAATGTCCGCCGCGGCGGGCGCGGCGCGGCGATTCTTCAGGAGATTGAGCGCGCGAATCGAGGCGCGTTTGGCACGGCCGTCGGCCGGGCATCCGGGAAATGCACCGTCATTCCCGACACAGGAGAGAAGGAGCGCGAGGGACAACAAAGAGAGAACCGCGGACGTGCGCATGCGCACGAGGATGGCGCGACATCGCGTGCCGATGGTACCCAATCCACCGCCGGTGGCAGCCAAACAGCGCGATCACGCTGCGTATGGGTGGTATCCGCGCTAGCCTGACGCCACATCCCGTCCGGTGCGAAGTCCATCGCTCAGCACCTGCAGCACGAACAGCGCGAGCACGATGCCATGGATGGCGGTGCACCAGGCGCAGAGCTTCCCCACCACGCCGAGCTCCTGGTAGACGAGCCACAATACCGACACCACGCCGACACCGGTCCACCAGAGTGCGGCCGTGCGAAGGCGTGGCGGCTCGACGGCGCCCTGGACGCGGAGCGAGGCCCAGGCGAGCACGAACGCCACGACGAACCACGCGATGCCGTAGGCCGCCACCGGCACGCCCAGCACCATCGACGACGGGCTCGAGAGCACCTGCTCGCAGTTCACGAGCGCACCCGCGCTGCAGACGAGCGGGATGTGCCGGTCGAAGTGCAGCAGCGTGAGGTACCCGGAGATCAGCACGCCGGCGCCCGCGAGTGTGACGCGCCAGCGATCGTATCCCCTCCGCCCCATCAGGGCACCTTGGTCGGCAAGGCCTTGATGGCCTGCTCGATGAGCGGCGTGTTGCAGACGCTCGCCGGCTGGTTCCCGTCCACGGCGCAGATCATGGCCGTGAGCTCGTTCGCGTTCGCGAGGATTGCGCGCGCGGCATCGTCGCTCGCGGAGGCCAGGGTGGAGGCCACTGACTCCTGCGACCGCTGCGCGAGCAGCTGGGGGGAGAAGGGGGACCCGGCCCACATGTATCGCCCGCCGACGAGAAGGAACGGCAGACCGCCCGTGTCGCGCGTATACGGTGGGGCGTCATACTCCGTGATCAGGCGTTCTTGCTCCGCCGTGGGGTGTTCCAGCGGCGCGTACTCGCCGTTGGAGAATCTGACGTTGCCCTGGAGCTCTACGCCCTGGAAGTCCACGTACTGACTCGTGTAGGTGGATCCGTGGAATGAGAAGGTCGAGGTGCCGGGATACACGTCCGACATGGACGACCAGTCATACGTGAGCCCCGAGAACGTGCCGAAGCGCGCGAGGGCGGTGATGAGGGACCACCGCGCAGCGGCGCAGTACGGACAGAACCCGGCGCCCATGTAGAGCACGACGGCTTTCGGTGTCCGGGACGCGGTGTCGCTCACCAGGACGGGAGGCGTGGCGCCGGTGAGCCCGACCTGCTCCCAGGTCGCCGCGGGAACGCCGGCCAGCTGCGCCATGACCGCGGGCGGGACCGGCGTCTGCGGCAGCGCCGCCGTCGAGGCGCCCGTTTGCGCGCGGTTGCGCTTGACGGCGATGACGACCGTCACCACGAGGGCGAGGGTCACGACGACGAGCAGCCAGTTCAGGGACTTGCCGCGTTTGGGGGGCGGTGCTGCCCCGCGCTTCGGGCGCGACGCGTTACGGGCCACGACGATCTCCGTTGTCTGGAATGAGCCACGGTGCTCGGCGCCGGCACGCCGGGCCATCAAGAATGTGGTCAACGAGCGAGATCGTGCAATGGGGGTGGGGGGCCAGACCGCCGCTCGGCCGGCCGGCAAGAAGCCCAGTGCCTGCAACAGGATGCGGTGCCCGACGCGTGCACGACCGTGCCGGCCCATTCCAACCATGGGCGCCTCGGCGAGTGTCTGACCTCATGATCGAGAGCACGGGCCCCAACCACGACCGCGAAACGATCCGGGGCGGCGCTCGTAGAGCAGGCATTCCATCGCGGAGCGGGGCTGACGACCATGCGCATTTCTCGCCGGATTTCTGCCGTTCACGTTTTGGTCGTGGTGATGCTGGCCGTCGGCGTTGGAGCCACCACCGCGATCTACTCCGTGGTGAATGGCGTGCTGCTCCGCCCGCTCCCCTTCCCCCAGCCGGAGCAGCTCGTGCTCGTCGGCGAGCGGTCGCCGCAGCTTGCCCGGGCCGGACAGAATTTTCGCTTCTTCGATACGCCGTCGGCAGTCCTCGCCTGGCGCGAACACGCCACCCAGTTTCAAGCGATGGCCGCGCTACAGAGCACATCCTTCACTCTCACGGGCGCGGGCGCGCCGCGCGTGCTGAGCGGCGTACGGGTCACGCCGTCGTTCTTCGACGTACTGCAAGCGAGACCCGAGCTCGGGCGGTTCTTCGTACCGGCCGACGCGGCGGACAGCACGCATCCGATGGTGATCACCGACGCGCTGTGGCGCTCGGCGTTCGACGCCGACCCCGGTGTCATC
>DATFMZ010000042.1:0-36778 GCA_035266665.1 Gemmatimonadales bacterium
TACGGCAGGCACGTAGGCACACGATGTTTTCCCTCCTGGTGTTCGGTGGTATCTCGCTCGAAGGGGACGCAGGCCCCCTCAGCGGACGCGCCACCCAACGGCACCGTCTCGCCCTCCTCGCGCTCTTGGCGTCGGCGCATCCTCGTGGATTGCTCCGCGAGAAGCTCGTTGCGTATCTCTGGCCCGAGCGGGGACCCCACCACGCGCGGAATCTGTTGAATCAGGCGGTCCACGCGGTGCGGAGTGCGGTGGGCGACGGGGCGATCATCTCGGCGGGCGACGAGCTGCGCCTCGAGCCCGCGGTGCTCGGGTGCGATCTCATCGCGTTCGAACGCGCGATGGCCGAGGAGCACTTCGGTCGCGCCGTTGCCTGCTACCGCGGTCTGTTCCTGGACGGCTTCTTCCTCCCGGACGCGGGTGAGTTCGAGCGATGGCTCGATGTGGAGCGCCGACGTCTCGCGGAGCGCTACAGGCGGGCGCTCGAGGAGCTCGCGCGGGCGGCGACGGTCGCCGGCAGCGGGCGGGCCGCAGTCGAGTGGTGGCGACGGTTGGCCGCCGACGATCCGTACAACGCCGACGTCGCGCTCCAGTTGATGCGCGCCCTCGAGGCAGTGGGTGAGCGTGCCGCGGCGATCGAGACCGCACGGGTGTATGCGGTGCTCGTCTCGGGTGACCTCGATGCCGAGCCCGATCCGGCAGTGCTGGCGCTCGCCGAGCGCATGCGTACCGCCCCGGTGCCGCGGGTCCCGCCGTCCAGCGAGACGACCGTCGTCTCACCGAGCGGGCGAATCCCGACGGCTCCCGCACCCGGGCCGCGTCGGACGTGGCGTTCGGCGGTGCCCGCGGGATTCGCCATGGTCGCGGCCGCGCTGGCGATCACGATCGGCGCGCTCGCGTATAACCGGCTCGCGATGTCCGCAACACCGATCGCGCGGCGCCCGGCGCCGCGCGCGAACGACGCGCCCGCGCCATCGCGGCCGCTCGAGCCGCCCGCAGGCCGGGATACGGCGGACGACGGGGGACTCCCGGACGATCCAACCGCATCGGAGTACCTGCGGAGGGCGTACGCCTTGAGAGACTTTTCCCGGCAGGGCAGCCGGGAGGCCGAGCGTCTGCTGCGGGCGGCGCTCCGGGCGGACTCCAACAACCCGGTGGCCTGGGCGGAGCTAGCGAAGGTCTATGGGTGGCGCTCGCCCTACCTGGGTGCCCCGGCGTCGGTCTGGGACAGTGCGCTCACCTTCGCGCAACGGGCGCGGGACCTGGACCCGGCGTCCGCCGCGGGCTATACCGCGCTCTCGGTGGCATACGGGCACCAGGGCCGGCTGGCTCTCGAGGAGCGCATGGCGTTTGAAGCGGTGTCGCGCGATTCCACCGATGCACTCGCGTACCGGCGCCTCGCCGAATCGTACCGGGACCGCGGACGCTTTCTCATGGCGTTGCAGTACCACCTCCTGTCGGTGCGCCTGAGGCCGACCTATCGCACCTACCAGACGTGGGTCGGCCATACCTACCGGGATCTCCGCGCCTACGTGCGGGCCGAGCAGTGGTATCGCCGTGTCCTCGCGCTCGAACCCTCCCGTCTCGAAGCGCTCGAAGGGATGGCGGGGCTGTACCTGCGCCTCGGGATCGCGGACTCGGCTCGGCACTATGCCGACCTGTTGGTCCAGCACTATCCGCACGAGACCGTGGCGCTGGCTGCGGCGGCCACCGTGAGCCACTTTCTCCGCGACGTCGAGGGGGTTCGTCGGCTGGCGGGGCGTGCAGTCGAGCTTGCTCCAGGCGCTCCCGCACGTGCGCCCAATACGACGCTGGCGACCACGATGCTCGGCTTCGCGGAGCTCGTGACCGGTGACACCGCTCGTGCGGACGCACTGTTCGCGAAGAGCACCGCCTTTCTCGACGCACGCCTCGCGTCGGGCGCCGACAGCCCTCGATGGACGTACGAGCTGGCGTCGATCGACGCGGCGCGCGGACATTCCGCGGCCGCCCTCGACGAGCTCGAACGGGCGTATGCGCTCGGATTCCGGTGGCTCTGGATGCTGGAAGCCGATCCGATGCTCGGGGGCATCCGAGGGCAGCCACGGTTCGAGGCGCTGGTTGCCCGCACGCGCGCAGACGTCGAGGCGATGCGCCGCCGCGTCGACGATTAGCTCGGGGTCGTCCGACCCTTGGTTGGTGTGCGCGGGGTTCCCGGAGCGGCTAGCGCGAGCGGTCCGCCATGGCAAGAGGCAGGCGCCCGCGCACCTGGCGTGGATGCGCGCTCCACCCCACATTGAGCGCGTTCCCTCGCGCACGTGATGCGCTCGCCGCCTCCGGGCGCGGGCATCAACTCCACAACCGGTGTCGTCTCATGTCCCTCGCCTCCCGCTTCCGGGGTCTGCTCGCTGCCGCCGTCGTGCTCGTGCTCCTTCCGCCTGCCCTCCACGCACAGCGCCCCCAGCGTCCGCGGGGACTGATTCCGCCGCGCCAGGCCCAGGATCCGCGGTACTTCCAGACCGAGAAGCCGCCACTCCATGCGGAGCATTGGCTCGCCATCACCGGAAAGCCGCTCAGTGCAACGGCGGGTGCGCTGATCTTCTCGGAGGGGGGAAACGCCGTGGATGCGGCCGTCGCCATGCTCGCCGCCGGCTGCACGATGTGGGACACACTCTCCTGCGGCGGCGAGACGCAGGCGCTGATCTACGATCCGCACACGCACAAGGTGATCGGCATCGATGCCCTCGGTGTCGCACCGACGGGTGCGACGCCCGAGTTCTATCACAGCAAGGGGTACCGCTTCCCGCCGCAGTACGGCCCGCTCGCCGCGGTCACGCCGGGCACGGTCGGCGGGATGCTCACGATGCTCGCCGAGTACGGGAAGCTCTCGCTCAAGCAGGTCCTGGCACCGGCGATCCAGATGGCGGACGGCTATGCGATCGAAGCGCAGCTCTCACGCACGATTCAGCACTATCGGGATACGCTCGCGCAGTGGAAGTACTCGCGCGCGGTGATGCTCCCGCACTACGGACAGTCGTACGAAGCGCCCGAGCCCGGCGAGATCTTCCGCCAGAAGGATCTCGCGACCACGTGGCGGAAGCTCGTCGAGACGGAGCAGAACGCGCTCAAGGCGGGCAAGAGCCGAAAGGAAGCGATCTACGCGGCGTACGACCGGTTCTACAAGGGCGACATCGCGCGCGAGATCGTGCGGGGGATGCGTGAGGAGGGCGGGCTCTTCACGATGGCCGACCTCGCCAACTGGAAGGTGAAGATCGAGGAGCCGCTGCACACCGACTACAAGGGCATCGAGGTCTACAAGCTTCCAATCTGGCAGCAGGGACCCGTCATGCTCCAGATGCTGAACCTGCTAGCGAACGTGCCCGACATCGCGAGCGAGGGCTACAACTCGCCGAAGTACATCCACACGCTGTATCAGGTCATGAACCTCGCCTTCGCGGACCGCGACTTCTACTACGGCGATCCGTACTTCCCCCCCGCGGAGCCGGTGCAAGGTCTGCTCTCCAAGGCGTATGCCAAGGCCCGCTTCCAGACCATCGACTGGAAGAAGAACGACCCGGACGTGAAGCCGGGCGACCCGTACCCCTATCAGCGCGGGACGAATCCCTTCGAGAAGCTGCTGGCCGAGTGGAATCCCCAGTCGTTCGTTCCGGTCGACTCGACGCAAAGCGGCGGGCAGGACCAGGCGCCCGGAGCGGCCAAGCGCGACACCTCGCACAGCGACGGGCCGGTCCGGCTCTCCGGTGCCGCCGAGTTTCTCCCCAACCACGCGACGCGCGCCGACACCGCGTTCACCAACGACTTCTACGCGGGGACGACGTCGATCGAGGCCGCCGACTCCGAGGGGTGGGTGGTTTCGGTGACGCCGAGCGGCGGCTGGGTCCCGGCGGTCATCGCGGGCCACACGGGCATCGGACTCTCGGAGCGTGCGCAGAGCTTCGTCACGCGGCCGGAAGACGGGCCGTACAACGTGATCGAGCCTGGCAAACGGCCCCGCGTGACCCTCACGCCGACGATCGCGCTCAAAGACGGCAAACCGTTTCTCGCCTTCGCCGTGCAGGGTGGAGACTCGCAGGATCAGAATCTGCTGCAATTCTTCCTGAACATCGTCGAGTTCCACATGACCGTGCAGGAAGCCACGGAGGCGCCCAACATCAACAGCTACCAGATGCGTTCATCCTTCGGGATGCACGAGAGTCGTCCGGGAGTGATGCTCGTCGCGACATCGCTTCCCGATTCGACGCGTGCGGCGCTCGAGGCGATGGGGTACACGCTCCGCTTCGCGCAGCGGACCTCGGGGCCGATCAACGCCATTCTCTTCGACACCGCGCACGGCACCATGTGGGGCGGGTCGAGCAATCACGGCGAGGACTACGGGATCGCATGGTGACGACTCGGATCGCCATGGCGGCATGGCTCGCAGCCGCGCTCAGCGTCATCGCGGTTCCCGCACGGGCGCAGACCGACCAGCCCGTCGCCGGCCCGCCACTCGGCGTGGTCGGGACCGTGCGATACTACCCGGGCTTTCCATCGCAGAACGTCGCGCCGCGAAACGTCGAAGTCTGGCTCCCGCCGCACTACGATCGTGACACCACGGCGCGCTATCCCGTGATCTACATGCAGGACGGACAGAATGCCTTCGATCCGTTCACGTCGTACGGCGGGGTGGACTGGGGGGTGGACGAGACGATGACCCGGCTCATCGCGGCGGACAGCGTGCGGCCCGCGATCATCGTCGCGATCTGGAATACGCCGAAGCGCTTCCAAGAGTACATGCCCGAGCAGGCCGTGCCGGCGGATACCGAGTTCGCCTCGGGCGTGGAGGGCTACGGCCCCATTCATGGGCGTGCGATCTCCGATGCCTACCTCCGCTTCATGGTGGAGGAGCTCAAGCCATTCATCGACAGTACCTATCGGACCCTCACCGATCGCGCGAACACGTTCGTCATGGGCTCGAGCATGGGCGGATTGATCGCGGCGTATGCGCTGACGCAGTATCCGCGCGTGTTCGGCGGGGCTGCATGCCTCTCCACCCATTGGCCTGCCGCCGATGGCGGATTCGTTCCGTACTTCGCGGAGCACCTTCCTGCACCGGCGTCGCACCGCTTCTACTTCGATCACGGCACGCGGACGCTCGATTCGCTGTACGCCCCCTATCAGGAGCGGGTGGATGTCGCGATGCGGCACGCGGGCTACGTCGCGGGGAAGAACTGGGTGAGCCGGGTCTTTCCCGGCGCCGACCACTCGGAGCGGTCGTGGCGCGTGCGCGTCGCGGAGCCGCTGGTGTACTTGCTCGGGCGGTGAGCCCGCGAGCGATCACGATTGCCCCGCATGCCCGGGGGCGGCATTTTGTATCTCCCATGACCGAGCGACGCTACACCGAAGACGAGGTGGCCGAGATCTTCAAGCAGGCCACCGAGGCGCAGCAGAGCGCCCTGCGCCCCCTCGCGCCCGGCGAGGGCATGACGCTCGCCGATCTCCAGGCGATCGGCGAAGAGGTGGGCGTCCCGCCCGAGCTGGTCGCGCGGGCGGCGAGCGCGCTCGACGCGGGAGACGCGGCGCGCACGCGGCGGTTCCTCGGCATCCCGATCGGCGTCGGCCGCACCGTGCATCTCGGGCGGTTCCTCACCGAAGACGAGTGGGAGCGGCTCGTCATCGATCTGCGCCGGACGTTCGATGCGCGCGGCACGATTCGGCACGAGGGCACGTTTCACAGTTGGACGAACGGGAATCTGCAGGTGTTGCTCGAGCCGACGGCGACAGGGCATCAACTCCGGATGCGCACGTTCAACGGTCGCTCGAGCCGACTCGCCATGCTCGGCGTCGGTGCGCTCGGCATCGCGGCGGCGACCGCGCTCGCGACGTGGTCCGCCATCGGCTCGCGGGGCGACCTGTCCGGTGTGCTCCTCATCGGCCTGGTCGGTGCCGTCTCGCTCGGCATGGGCGTGCTTCCGCTTCCCCGCTGGGCCCAACGTCGTGCGCGCCAGATGGAAGAGGTGGCCGCGCGGGCCGCGCTCGAGTCCGCGGACACGCCGGAGCGGTAGTCTCGCCCTGAAGATCGCCCTTGCCGGGGTACCGCATGCGCCACACTTTGGCGCGTGAGGGGATCGGCATTATCCTGATCCGGCTTCGCGCGCTCGGTGCCGCCGACGCGCTGCTCGTGGGTGTCTACCTGTCGCGCGGAGCCTCAGATGCCGATCATCGGGGGCCTCCACCCAGCGCGTCGAACACCCCCAGGAACTGCACGAGCCGCCGGTGTCCGAGGAATCGGCTTCGGACACGGCGCCGCGCATTGCGCCCGAGGCGCTGGAGCAGATGGCGGTCTTGTGCGAGACGCTCGAGGGTCCGTCCGAAGGCCCGGCGGTCCGTGGGCGATTCGAGCAGGAGGCCATGTACGCCGTCGACGATCTGATCGCGGATCCCGCCCACCGCGCTGGCCACCACCGGGCGTCCCTTCCACATGGCTTCGGTCACGGTGAGGCCGAACCCTTCCCGCAGGCTCTTCTGCACGAGGATCGTCGCGTGGCGCTGAATCGCGTTCACCATCGCGGCGTTCTCCTCGGCGTCGTCCATCGGCAGGCTCACCAGATGGACGCGGCTCCGCGCCGCGCGCGGGAGGCGCTTCCAGCGGGCGACGCAGTCGGCGTAGACGCTCGCACCCTCCGGATCGTCGCTGACGCCGCGCACGTCGGGGCCCGCAAGGACGAGATGCGCGCCGTGGAGACGCGGGGCGCGCGCGGCGAACCCCAGCATCACGCCGGCCATGTCCTTGAGCGGATCCCAGCGGGACACCTGCACGATGATCGGCGTTCCGACGCCGGGGAGCTGGGCGAGCTGCTCGATCGCGGCACGGCGAAGCACCCGCGCCGGCGATCCGTCGGCACGGGTGAACTCCGCTTCGCGGCTCACGCGGGTGTCGTCGACCGCAAGAAGCCCGATCTGCCGCAGAATGGCATGCGCACCGACGCGCGTAAGGGGGGCGTTCTTGACGGAGCGCGGATCGATGGCGGGCGGTACGACGTACGTCCGATCGGTAGGTACCCACGAGGGGACGTACTCACGCCGCGAGAAGATCCAGCCGTGCGCATCCAACAGAAACGGCTGGAGGAACGCCCAACCCTCACGCGCCGCGGCGTTGATGTCGTCCGTGCCGATGTGGCAGCGCCAGACGACGTGCGCGCCACGGGCGGCGAGCGTCGGCGCGAGCCCCGCGGTCTGCGGATCGTGGAGCACGACGAAGTCTCCGCGTCGGACGCGACGCCCGAGGGATCGGAGATTGCGCTGCATCGTGGCGCGATAGACGGCGGCGTGTGACGCCGAGAGGCCGTGCGCATGACCGTTTCGGCCGTGGAGCAGGTGATGCAGGCGCTTGGTGAGCGCAAAGAAGGGTGCGTCTCCCTCCAGCACCAACCACCGCGCGTCGATGCCGCCGTCCCGCTCGTAGCCGAGCAGCGACTGCAGCATCTCGGCGACGCCGCCGCCCGTCGCCGTCGAGTTGATGTGCCAGACACGACGGCTCTTGAGCCGGCGACGCCCGCGGCGCACCACCGCGCGCAAGGCGTTCCGCTGGGCGGGCGGGGCCGCCGCCAGCAGCTCGGCGACAGGTGCGCGGGCGATCGGGACCTCGAACATGCTTTCGAGTAGCAGCAAGCGACGTACCGTGGCGGCGCGTCGGACCCGCGATCGTGATCTTCGTCACGCCGCCGCGGCGATGCGTGTTCGGCCCTCCGTCCACGACACGCCCCCCGACGTCATCGCAGGTGCTTCACCAGCCAATCGGCGATTGCCCCCAGGACCTCGGGTCGCACCGTATGGGACGGCAGCATCGCGTATCCCCCCGGTTGTCCGCTCGAGTCGGCGAGGAACAGATGATCGGTGTTGGGGAAGATGCGCACCGTCACGTCCTTGTCGCCTCCTGCGCGGAAGGCCGCCGCCAGCGTGTCCGCCTGCTCGGGCGTCACCTGGTGATCCGTCGCGCCCTGGAGAATCAGCACGGGAACGTGGACCTTCCGCGCCGTGACGAGCGGGTCGTAGTTGACGAAGAACCGCATCCATCCCGGCGTCGCGGCCAGCGAGTCCACCTGGTGCATTCCCTTCTCGAGTGCGGCCTTCTTCTCGGCGGGAGACAAGTTGCTCATCTGGTCCACCGCGTTCCGCTGCTGGTAGGTGAGAATCCGGCGGCCGCTGTAGGCGGGGCCGGCCATGAGCACGATGCCCTTGAGCGAGGAGTCGGTGGCGGCGACCATCGGCGCGATCATGCCGCCCTCGCTGTGCCCCACGAGGCCGAGACGCGCGCCGTCGATCTCGGGCCGCGTCTGCAGATAGGCGAGTCCCGCGCGGATGTCGTTGGCGAAGTCCGCCGACGTTGCCGTGGCCGGGCCGGCGCTCGATCCGCCGACGCCACGATCGTCCAGGCGGAGCGTGGCGATCCCGCGCCGCGCCAGCGTGTCGGCGATCTGCCAGAAGGGACGGTAGCCGCGAACGAGCGGAATCCGTTCGTCACGGTCCTCGGGCCCGGATCCCGTGATGGTGACGATCGCCGGGACCTTGCCGCGCCGGACCTTCGGGAGCGTGAGGGTACCGGTGAACGTGAGCCCTTCCGGTGAGTGGACGGTGACGTCCTCTGCGGTGTACGGGGCACCGGGCGGCGCGCCGTAGTCGATCGGCTCGCTCACGACGGGATGCATGCCCGCCACCCGCACGACGCGCGCGCCCTGCGCCGGCACCGTCAGTCCGAGCAGCGAGCCGTCCGTCCCGACCGCGGCCCGCATCTCGACGCCCGCGAGGTTCATGACGGCGGAATCGGTGCCGAGCCAAGTGACGGTTACGGAGACAGTCTGTCCACCGGACACCGCGAGGATCGGTACGGTGTCCACGGCGTTCCCGATGGCTTTGGCGCGCATCAGGACCTGCTCGAGCATCGCGCTCGAGGGATTGATGTAGGGGATCGCTCCGGGTTGCGTGGCGAGGTGCTCGGTCCGGGTCACGTTACCCGAGATGTCCACGCGGACCGAATCACGACGGAACGTGAAGGTCGCACGCTGCGCGGGGACGGTGTCGCCCTGGGCGAGCCGGTAGAACGCGTTGGTCATCGAGGCCACGGCGTCGTCCGGCTTGAGCATCATCGTGTAGTGCCAGTGCTGTCCCGCCACCTTGTAGATGAAGTCGACGTCGACCTGCTGGGCGCTGCGCAACACGACGTCGCTCGCGATGGTGTCGTTCCCGAAGAGCATGAGGAAGGTGTACGGCGCCGAGCCCTGGTGAGCGGCAGGAGCGGCAGGAGCGGCAGGAGCGGCAGAGTGGCACGGTGGCAGAGTGGCAGGGGATACCAGGCCGGCCGCGAGTGCGAGCATCATCCAGTTACGCACGCTTCCCTCCCTTGGGAATCCAATCGAGCAGCTGTTCGATGACTTCCTGAAAAACCGTCGTGTTGAGCTCGTAGAGGACTTGCTGGCCGCGACGCTCGGACAGAATGAGCCCCGCGTCGCGCAGCACGCCGAGGTGCCGCGACACCGTGGGCCAGCTGCTCGCGAAGTGCTCGGCGATGTCACCGGACGTCTTCGGCCCCTTCCGAAGGAGCTTCAGAATGTCGCGGCGTGTCGGATCGGCCAGCGCCTTGAAGGCGGAGTCCATGTCGGGAATATGAGAGAATTAGCTAATAGCGCAAGTGTCGGATGCTTGGCTCTTCCGGTGGAGCGCTCACGAGTCGGCTCGCGGGGCTGGGTCGGGGTTCCCGATGTCGAGCACGACCTGCCACGTGCCGTCGTCTTGGCGGCGCCAGATGGTGACGTACGTGCCCGTTTCGCGCTCGAGGGTGCCCCCGGCGTTCCGCTGGCGGGATTCGTAGCGGCCGACCGTGTAGCCGAGCCGGCCGTCGGGGGAGGCGGAGGCCGCGGTCGGCGCCCACGTGAGGACGAACGACGTGTCGGCGAAGGCGCGGGTCATGGCATCCAGGATCGCGGGGCGTCCCTCGATGGTGCCGCCGGGGTGCACCATCACGCCGTTCGGTGCGAAGTGCCGGGCCCAACCGGCGGCGCGGTCGCGCGCGGTCTCCTGGGCGAAGAGGCTGTCCGCCCGGGACAACTCGGCCCGGATGGCTGCGGGATCGGGCTGCCTCCCGCATGCGGCGACGACCACGATTACGATCACGGTGTACCAGCGGCGCACGGCAATCTCCTGAGGGGGACCTGAATCGTTCCGACGGGCGGTCCCGGCAAATCTCTTGCGCGCGTCGCCCGCACACCAGAGGCGCGGCCGCGACGAGCCGCTACGAGGCTTGCCCATCGCGGCGTGGTCGGGTAGGATGCCGCATACGGGAAAGGGTGTCGCGTTCCCTGTTTCGGACCGACGCCCGCTGGGGGCTATGACCACGATCCTCACGTAGGAGCGACGGTGTCGAAGAGTGACGATGCGAAGCTCGCGGCATTGATCCGGAAGAATGCGGCGAAGGCCGAAAAGGCGAAGAAGCAGAAGTCGAAGCGGCACTTCGACGATACGCTGCCGCCGGAGACGACGTCGGAAGATCTCGAGCGGCGCGAATTCTTCCAGGACATGAAGAAACGGGAGTTCTGACCGGCCGCTTGTTCGACGCATCGAGCGACCTGTACGACCTCATCTACTCGGCGTTCAAGGACTATCCCGCCGAGGCGGCGGCGGTGGCCGGCTTGCTACGGACACACCACCCTGGTTGCCACAGCCTCCTCGATGTGGGGTGCGGTACCGGCACACACGCACGGTTGCTTGCCGGGGAATACGGATTTGCCGTGGACGGGCTGGACCGCAACGCGGACTTCGTCCGGATCGCGACCGCCAAGCATCCCGGTGGCCGCTTCTATCGCGCCGACATGGGCGATTTCCACCTGCCCCAACGCTACGACGCGGTCATCTCCCTCTTCAGCTCCATCGGATATGTCATGACGACGGACGCGCTCGCCCGAACGCTCGCGTGCTTCGCCGAGCACCTGGCGGAGGGTGGCATCGTGGTCGTCGAGCCGTGGTTCGAGCCGGGAGCGCTCACGGACGGGTACGTGATGACGCATCGCGCCGAGACGGAGGGGCTTCGCGTGGTGCGAACGAGCCGAACGGAGATCGTCGGTCGCACCTCACGCCTCCATTTCACGTACGAGGTGGAGACGGCCGACGACGTAAAGACGCTCCACGAGGAACATGAACTCGGGCTGTTCACCGAGGACGAGATGCGCGCGGGGTTTCATGCGGCGGGACTTAACGTCGCATACGATCCGGCGGGACTCACGGGGCGCGGGCTGTACGTCGCGCGGCGGAGGGAGGACTGATGCGTCGAGCGGTTCTGGGCCTCGCGGCCTGGCTCGCGATCACCTTCGCGGCGGCGGCCCTGGGTGCCGTGGCGTCCGCGAACGCCGGCACGTTCTATCAACAGCTCGTGCGCCCCGCGTGGGCGCCGCCGGGCTGGCTCTTCGGACCGGTCTGGACGGTGCTGTATCTCCTCATGGGCGTCGCGGCCTGGCTGGTGTGGCGGCCCGCCGGGTTCCGGGGCGCGGCAGCTGCGCTCGTGCTCTTCCTCGTACAGCTCGTCCTCAACGCACTGTGGACGTGGATCTTCTTCGCATGGAAACAGGGAGGATGGGCGTTCGCGGAGATCCTCGTGCTCTGGGTCCTGATCCTCGCGGCGCTGGTGGCGTTCTGGCGCGCGCGGCCGCTGGCCGGGGTGCTGTTCGTCCCGTATCTGGCGTGGGTGACGTTCGCCGCCGCGCTCAACCTCGCGATGTGGCGCATGAATCCGGCGGTGTTGGGCTGAGCGGCCCTCGTACCTGTTGCGCGTCGAACCGGCTTTTCCTACTATGCTCTTGTTCGCGCCCGAACTCCCCCCACAGCCAAGGAGGTGATCCATTGTCTAGTTCCAGTTCCATGCGTGACCTGGTATGGGCAAGCGATCGCCTGATCGGTAGCTGATCCAGGACCGAACCGCGATCTGCGCCTCCGATCGGTTGCCATGCGGGCGATCGTACCGGGTTGCGCTGGGTCCAAAACCGCGTCGCTGACCGTTCGGTGTCAGCGGCGCGGTTTCGCGTGGTACCGTCTCGCCACCGTCCACCACGCGCGTCGCCGGCGGACGCGATCCTTGCCGGTCGGCACCCGCGCGCCCACCTTCCGTCGTGCACCTACCCGAGGGACGATCACCGTGAGATCGATGCTGCTCGCCGTCGCCGTCGCCGTCGTGCCGGCGCTCGCCGCCGCCCAGACGCCCAACGACTGGGAAAACCCCGCCGTCTTCGCGATCCACAAGGAGCCGCCGCACGCGACGCTCTTCCCGTACGAGAATCGCGATCTGGCACTGCAGCGCGATCCGAGCCGCTCCCGGTATTTTCTGGATCTCGACGGGCAGTGGAAGTTCCACTGGGTGCGGAAACCGGCGGATCGTCCAGTGGATTTCTATCGAACCGATTTCGACGACTCGTCGTGGGGCACGATTCCGGTCCCGGGCAACTGGGAGCTGAACGGACACGGCGTCCCCATCTACGTGAACGACGTGTACCCCTTCAAGAAGGACCCGCCGCACATCCCCCACGACTACAACCCCGTGGGATCGTACCGCATGCATTTCACGGTGCCGGCCGATTGGGGAAATCGCGAGATCATCCTGCACTTCGGCTCGATCCGCTCGGCGATGTACGTCTGGGTGAACGGGCAGAAGGTGGGCTACAGCGAAGTGGACAAAGTCCCCGCGGAGTTCGACGTCACCAAGTACGTGCATCCCGGCGCCGGCAACCTCCTCGCGGTCGAGATGTACCGCTGGAGCGACGGGAGCTACATGGAAGACCAGGATTTCTGGCGGCTGAGCGGGATCGAACGACCGGTCTTCCTGTATGCCGAGCCGAAGGTCCACATCCGCGACTTCTTCGTGACCGCGGGGCTCGACAGCGCGTACCGCGACGGGCTCCTCACCGTGCGGGCGCACGTACACGACTACGGCGCCTCGGCCGCACGCGGGTGGCGGCTGAGTGCCGAGCTGTTGGATCGGTCCGACGCGCCGGTCTTCCGCGCACCGCTCGTCCGTCGCGTCGTCGTCACCTCCGGCACCGAAGAGAAGCTGGTGGTCCAGCGGCGCGTGCCGGCCCCACGGAAGTGGACGGCCGAGACGCCCAACCTCTACACGCTGCTGCTCACACTGCGTGATCCCAAGGGCAGGGCGGTGGAGGTCCTCTCGCAACGCGTGGGCTTCCGCACGGTCGAGATCAAGGGCGGCCTGTTGCTCGTGAACGGCGTCGCGGTGACGATCAAAGGCGTCGACCGCCACGAGCACGACGAGATCACGGGCCACATCGTGCCCCGGGCGTCGATGCGGCGCGACGTCGAGTTGATGAAAGAGTTCAACATCAACGCGGTCCGGACCTCGCACTATCCCAACGATCCGTACTGGTACGAGCTCGCGGACCGGTACGGCCTCTACATCATGGACGAGGCCGACATCGAGTCGCAGGGGATGGGGTACGACCCGAAGACCACGCTGGCCAACAAGCCCGCGTGGAAGGCACAGCATCTCGATCGCACGGAACGCATGGTGGAGCGCGACAAGAACCATCCGTCCATCATCATCTGGTCGCTCGGCAACGAGGCGGGAAACGGGCCCAACTTCTACGCGACCTATGATTGGACGAAGCAGCGCGACTCCACCCGTCCGGTGGCATACCAGCGCGCCCTGCTGGACTCCAATACCGACATCGTCGATCCGATGTACCCGAGCTTCCAGTATCTCGAGGACTACGCGACGCACCATCACGATCGGCCGCTCATCATGTGCGAGTACGCGCACGCGATGGGTAACAGCGTCGGCAACTTCCAGGACTACTGGGACGTCATCAACCGGTATCCCAATCTCCAGGGCGGATTCATCTGGGATTGGGTGGATCAGGGGATCCGCAAGGTCGAGGCCAACGGCGACACCATATGGGCGTACGGTGGCGACTACGGCCCGCCCGGCACGCCGAGCGACAACAATTTCAACATCAATGGGATCATGAATCCCGACCGGCTGCCGCATCCCTCGGCATACGAGGTGAAGCACGTCTATCAGTGGATCAACGCGAAGCCGGTGGATCTGGGCGCCGGGACACTCGAAGTCATCAACTCTTACAATTTCCGCCGTACCGACGACGTCGAGATGTTCTGGAAGGTGCTGGCCGACGGCGTCGCGTTCGCTTCAGGCGTCGCGCTCGACAGCGTGCCGCTCGGGCCCGGCGGGCATCTGCGGGTCACGGTGCCGCTGCCGCGGATCACGCCGGAGCCGGGGGTCGAGTACTACCTCAACGTGAGCTTTCGGCAGAAGCGCACCCGCGATCTGGTCCCGGCGGGTCACGAGATCGCGTTCGATCAGTTCCGGCTTCCGGTGTACCGCCCCGTGACGCCGGTGAGCCCGTCGTCGCTCGGCGCGCTCGCCGTCTCGCGTCATGGCGACAGCGTGACGGTCGGCGGCGCGCACTTCAGCGTCACCTTCGACTCGACGACCGGGGCGCTGGCATCCTACGTGTACCGCGGCCACGAGCTGCTGCGGCACGGGCCCGTCCCCAACTTCTGGCGCGCGCCGAACGACAACGACTTCGGTGCCGGTTTGCAGAGGAAGCTCCGCGTCTGGCTCGACCCGTGGGCGCACGCCACGCGCGAGGGCTTCGAGGTTGCGCAACCCGACGAAGGGACGGTCCGGGTGACCGTCCGATCCGCGCTCCCCACCGTCTTCGCCGACTACACGACGGAATACACCGTACTCGGTTCGGGTGACGTGATCGTGGACGATCACTTCGTGCCCCACGGCGATTCACTGCCCGAGATGTTCCGCTTCGGGATGAAGCTCGTCGTGCCGCACGCGTACTCCCACGTCGCCTGGTACGGCCGCGGGCCGTTCGAGTCGTACTGGGATCGGAAGACGGCCGCCCTGGTCGGGCACTATGAGGGTTCGGTGAGCGACCAGTACTACCCATACGTGCGCCCCCAGGAGAGTGGGAACAGGACGGACGTGCGGTGGCTGGCATTGACGGACCGGAATGGCTCGGGCTTGCTGTTCGTCGGTGACTCATTGCTCAGCATGAGCGCCTTGCACTACACGATCGGCGATCTCGACCCCGGCATCGAGAAGGGGCAGACGCATTCGGGACAGCTGCGGCCGCGCGCCGCCGTGTACGTGAACGTCGACTACCGACAGATGGGGGTCGGCGGCATGAACAGCTGGGGCGTCCCGGCCTTGCCCAAGTATTGGCTCCGCTACGGCGAATACCACTATCGCTTCCGGATGCGCGGGTTCGATGCGACGGACGGCACCCCGGATGCGCTGGCGCGGGAACGGTTCGGACAGTCGTCCCGGTAGGGACGGGCCGCCCCGGTCTGGGTCTCAGAACCGGACGCCGATCCCGAACCGTACGGTGGAGTAGCTGCAATCGATCGCCGTGCGCGGCAACGTGTGTGTCGTCCCGTCCAGATCGTTTCGGGCCACGAACGGCCCCGGGGATTCCGAGCCCACAAACCGACGTTGGGCCGAGACGGCGGCGAAGAACCTGGAGTGCGCGGGAACCACGAGGCCGGCGTGCACGACGGCGCCGAGACGTGTTCGGCTGAACGTGGGCTCCCCGTGGCTATCGGTGCGCTCGACGACGATGTGATTGTACACGGGACCGGCGCCGATGCGGAGCACCTCGCCGAAGGGGAGTTCGGCTGACACGGCGACCGACGTCACGGCCGTATGCACAAAGAGATACATCCACGGGTCGTGGTAGCCGAGTGCCTCTCCGAGGTCCGCGGAGGCGTATTCGACCTTGAGCCTCCAGTGGATGGGGGTCCCCATGCCGCGGCTCACGCTCACGTCGCCGGTTATTCCGCCCGGCGAGACGAACGGATGCTGGACCGTGCCCGCGCAGAAGAGGAAACATGGCGCCGCATCGCCGAACCCGTTCGTCTGCATCGCGTTCTTGATTGCGTCGCTGGCGTGGCCGGTGCTGCTCCCCGCCGTGTAGCTGATCTCCCACCGGCGCTGGGACGGCTTCGGTGGGCGCTGGGCCTGTGCCGCGAACGGCTGCGCGAGCAGCAGTGCCACGTCGATCGCTGCGATAACACGAAGCGTACGCATCGCATCCCCATGTGGACGTTGCCGCCACGGTGGGGGAGGCTCGTCAAGCCGTCGTCAAGGGTTTTGCCTCTGATTCGACCGCCGCTGCGCCTGCGCGGAGGAGGGGGAGGGGGGGCCGGGCCGTATCTCTGGACAAACCCCCCCGTGCGAGGTACTAATGGCGATGGGTGCACGGGGCACCCATCGCCTATCCCAGCTTGAGGCCGTCCGATGCCGCTGTTCATGGACATCCATCGTCTACCCGAGGGTGTGACGCTGGAGATGGTACGTGATGCGCATTTCAAAGACATGGAGCTGCAGGGGAAGTACGGCGTCAACTACCGGGGATACTGGTACGACTCCGTCAACCACACCGTCGCCTGCTTGGCGGAGGGTCCGTCGTCGGACGCCTGCGAGGCGGTCCACCGTCACGCGCACGGACTTGTGGCGGACGCCATCATCGAGGTGAACTCGGACAGCGTGAGCGCGTTCCTCGGCGGCGTGGATATCGCGCCGACCGGCGAGGCCGTCCTGGACAGCGGCACCCCCGATCCCGGACTCCGCGTGGTCATGATGACCGAGCTCGACAACCTCGCCGCCGTGGGGAGCCGCCACGGGGACGCGGCCGCGCTCGCGATCCTCGAATGTCACGACCGCGTGGTGCGCGAGACGATCCAGAAGTTCGGCGGCCGGGAGGTGCGGCACTTCGGTGACGGCATGATGGTGAGCTTCTCCTCGGCCTCCGCCGCCGTGCAGTGTGCGCTCGAGATTCAGCGGGCCTGCGGTGCGGAGCGGGTGGCGAACGCCGAGTGCCCCGCGCTCCGCATCGGGATGGCGGCCGGGGAGCCCGTCGCGCAGCACGAAAATCTATATGGTGTCGCGGTAGAGCAGGCCCGGGCGATCGCGCGGGTGGCGAAGCCGGGACAGATCCTGGTCTCGACGGCCGTGCGCGACCTGTGCGCTGGGAAGGGGCTCGCCTTCGCGCCCGCGTCGGAGATCCGGTTGCCCGGACTGAGTGATCCGATTACGCTCGCGTCGGTCGGGGCGGCGGCGGCCGAGAGCGGGCCGGCACCGAGCGGGACGGGAGCGCCCGCCGGGGCGGTCGACGATCAGGCGCAACGCCTCCGGAGGTCCATCAGCGCGCAGTACGACGTCGAGCGCGAGCTGGGGCGCGGCGGGATGGCCACGGTCTATCTGGCTCGAGACGTGCGGCATGACCGCCGCGTCGCCATCAAGGTCTTGCGCCCCGAGCTCGCGGCCGTGCTCGGCACGCAGCGGTTCCTGCAGGAGATCCGGGTCGCGGCACAGCTCACGCACCCGCACATCGTCGCGTTGTACGATTCCGGCGAAGCGGACGGCGTCCTCTACTACGTGATGCCGAATCTCGAGGGGGAGACGCTGCGCGCGCGGATCGAGCGCGAGCGGCAGCTCGCCGTCGAGCCCGCCGTGGAAATCGCGCGCCGGGTCGGCGCGGCGCTCGATTACGCGCATCGGCAGGGCGTCATCCACCGCGACATCAAGCCCGAGAACATTCTCCTGCACGACGACCAGCCCATGGTCCTCGACTTCGGGATCGCCCTCGCCCTGACCCATGCGGGCGGCGACCGGATCACCGAGCCCGGCCTGTCGGTGGGCACTCCCGCCTACATGAGTCCGGAGCAGGCCGTCGGCGATCGCGACGTCGACGCCCGAAGCGACGTCTATTCGCTCGGCTGCGTGGTCTACGAGATGCTGTCGGGCGAGCCGCCATTCACCGCGGCCAACGTGCAGGCGCTCATCGCGAAGATCGTCATGGATCCTCCGAGCCGTCTCGCGCGCCTCCGGCCCGACGTTCCCGCGCACATCGATGCCGCCGTGCACCGCGCGATCGCCAAGGCACCGGCGGATCGATTCGCCACGGCGGCGGATTTCGCGGCGGCCCTCGCCACCGCGAGCTGACTCACCACCGCAGCCTGAGCCCCACGAACGCCGCCCGCGAGGCGCCCGGCTCGAAGTAGCGCGCCGCGACGGCGTTCACCACGACGTTCGCCACGTACCGCGCGTCGAACAGGTTGGTGATCCCGAGCGACGGTGAGATCGCGACGGTCCGCACCCTCGTGTCCAGTCCCACGTAGACTCCCGTGATGCCCCAACCCGGCGCCGACGCACTGTTCACGTCGTTGGTCCACGTACGCGTGCGCCACGTCTCGTCGGCCGTGAGCCACAGCGCCCCGTGTGTGAGCCGCAGCGCGACGTACCCCGCGTGCGCGGGCACGCCGGGAATCACCTTGCCGTCCAGCGTATCCGTCGCGGTCCGGAAGGTATCGAACCGCAGATGCGTGTACGTGTACGTGGCATCCACGCGCACCCACGGCGCGGGTGTCACACGTGCCGAGACCTCGACGCCGCGATGGGTGGCCGAGCCGGCGTTCCGGTAAAAGCGCCGGCCGGGCTGCCCCGGCACCTCGAACGGAATCAGTTCATCGGTGACGTGGGTCGTGTACCCCACCAGCTCGAACCGCAGCCGCCGCGTGCGCACCCGCACCCCCGATTCCAGCTGCCGCGCATGTTGCGGTGCGAGATCCGGGTTGAACCCGCCCGAGCCGTCGGGACGATTGGCGAGCTCGGTGGTGGTGGGCGTCTCGAATGACGTACCGACGTCGGCGAAGGCGGTGACCGCCGGCGTGAGCGCCGCCGCGACGCCGAACGAGCCCGACGGCGCGGCGAGCACGCGGCCGCCCGACTGGTCGCCGTTGGAGAGCAGATGATCGTCCGCACGGAAGGTGAGCCGGTCGTAGCGCGCCCCTGCCGAGACCGTGAGACGACCCGGGAGACGCACGACCGCACGCACGAACGGACCCACGCTCGTGACCCGCTCGAGCTGATCGAGCGTGAGCGCGCCCGTGTAGTCATGGTTCTGGCGGGCGTCCCGCTGCTCCTCGGCATCGAGTCCGACGGTGAGCGTATGGCGGAAGCCGCCGACCGTGACCGGGACCGTGCCCGAAAGCCGGGTGCCGCCCACCCAGCGGCCGAGATCGATCACGGTGACGGTGATCGGATTGTGGAGATCCCGTCGGAGGCCGAAGACGGTGGCGTCGAGCGATGCTCCGGTGGCGCTCCGGTGCTCCACGGTGACGCCCGCCTCGGCCTGGCGCACGTCCTTGCCCGCGTCCACCGCGAGATTGCGCGGGCTCGCCATGCGCGGACTCGAGTCGAGCTCGGTGCGGGTGAGCGCGCCGGGATCCTGAAGGGTCGGTTGATCGGTGGCGTCGATCGTGGCGGTGAGACGCGTTCCGCCGCCAAGCGGGGTCACGAAATGCGCGGCCGTCTTCCAGACGTCCGCGCGGCTGTGAGCGCGGTACCCGTCGGAGGTGATCCGGTGCGCCTCGATCCGGAGGCCGCCGGCACCGACCGGTGCCGCCAGCGCGCCACGCACCTCGCGCAGACCGAACGCGCCGGCGGTCGCCGTCGCATGGGCCGAAAGATCCGTGGGAACGGACTGATCGGTCGACAGGCTGATGACGCCGCCCGCGCCATTGCCGTAGAGACTCGCCGCCGCGCCACGCAGCACCTCGACGTGCGTCACGTCCGAGAGATCGACGTTCGACAGTTGACTCTGACCGTCCGGAAGCGTCTGCGGAATCCCGTCCAGCAGGATCGTGACCCCGCGGATCCCGAATGCCGCGCGCGCCCCGAAGCCCCGAATCGAGAGCGTCTCGTCCTGGGCCGGGTTGAACCGGTTGTTGACCACGAGTCCGGGGACGAGCGTCAGGATCTCGTCGAGCCCGAGGGCGGGATGTCCGCGCAGGAGCGGCTGGGCGTCGAGGGTCGTGGTCGCGGACGGCAGCGTCGCCGCCGGTTGGGCGGCACGGTTCGCGGTCACCACGATCGGGGCCAGCCGCGCGGTGTCGCGTGCGACGCGGCTCGTGTCCTGGGCGTGGACGCTCGTGAGCGGCACGAGCAGCAGGCCGAAGCCGACGACCGGGAGATGCGCGGATCGAACAGCCGTGCGCACTACCCGCCGCGTCCGCCGCGTGGGCCACGCCGTCCGCCCGGCGGTCCGCCCCGGCCGCGGCGGCGGGAGGGAAGGAGCCCCGCGCGAATATCGCGTCGGGTGTCGGGCAACAGGCGGCCGGTGAAACACCCGAGGGTGTACGGGTACTCGCGCGTCATGTGATAGGCGTACGCGTACGTTCGGCCGTCGACGCTCACCTGTTCGCGTCGTCCATGACAGGCATCGAGCGCGCTATCGGCGACGTATGCACCGGACGCATCCGTGAGGCCGAGGATCGGAAACCCGTCCAGCGCCCATCCCACCACGCCGTTCCCGTTCACGCCCGGAATGCAGGGCGACGCGTTGTGGTAGTGATACTGCGCGTTGGCCTGCGGATGCCCGTCGCAGTCGTCTTGAATCTCGTGCGCCGCGGCGTCGCGGCCCGCGTCATCGAGCGCGCTGTAGAGCGCGACGCCGCTCACTGTGACGCCGATCATCCCCATCGGCAGGCAGCTCGGCTGCGCGGCGATCACGGGCGCCGCTGGAATCGCGAACTGCAGATGCTGCTCCCCGACGTGATTCGGGTTGGTGTCGTAGCGGTGGACCGAGTCACTCGGTGCGATCGGGAAGATCCCCGTGGGCTCACTCACCGGGAGCCCGTTGTCATGGACCAGGATATCGGCGCCGTCCGGCGTGAGGGAGAACGCCGCGTCGGGCCACATCACGTGCCCGGCGACGTGCGGCTTTTCCAGCGGGTTCCAGGTGGCGCCGTGGAACCACGGACCCTCGTGGCGTGCGCCCCCACCGCGGAAGGTGGCGCGACAGGCGTACACGTTCCCGATGGCCGGGTGATCGGTCACGTGGCCATCGCCCAGGGGAAGCGCCTGCGCCCCGGCGATCTGGGGCATGCACGCGAGAAGCGCCGAGACCAGGAGGGCGCGGGATTGCATCATCGAACCGCCATGCAGGGTGAGTGGGGAACGTACGGACGGCCGGAACGGGCGGCAAGCGCCTCCACCCGAACGGTGTTTGACCGCATGTGCGCGTGCTCCTACCTTTCGCACAGTACGAAGGTTCTGCAACTCTCCACATCATGGGAGCAGCGTATGCAGATGCCACGGAACGCGCGCGGCTATGTCCGGTTGACCGAGCCCCTCGTTCGCGACGGTGGTGCGCTCCGCCCCGCCACATGGGACGAAGCCCTCGACCGGGCGGCCGAAGGGTTCGCGCGCATTCGTGACGCTCGCGGAGGCGACGCGCTCGGGATTTTCAGCTGTTCGAAGTCCACGAACGAGCTGAACTTCCTGGCCGGCAAGCTCGCCCGCGTCGCGTTCGGCACGCACAACGTCGACAGCTGCAACCGGACCTGACACGCTCCTAGCGTCGTCGGTCTGGCGGCGGTATTCGGCGCGGGCGGGGGAACGACCTCGTATCGCGAGCTGGAAGAGACGGAGGTGATGTTCCTGTGGGGCGCCAACCCACGGGAGAATCACCCCATCATCTATCATCACATCCTGAAAGGGATCCACAACGGCGTGAAGCTCTACGCCGTGGACCCCCGGCGGACGCCGTCCGCCCAGTGGGCGGACGTCTGGCTCGGCGTGAACGTCGGGACCGACATCGCGCTCGCGAACGCGATGGCCCGCGTGATCATCCACGAAGGGCTGGTGAACGAGGACTTCATCGCGCGCGCGACCACGGGCTACGACGCGTACCGTAGCGCGGTGGAGCCGTACACGCTCGAGCATGCGGAGTCGGTGACGGGTGTCCCGGCCGACGTCATCCGCGAGGCCGCGATCACGTACGCCAAGGCCAAACGTGCCGTCATCTGCTGGACGCTGGGTATCACGGAGCATCACAATGCGGCCGACAACGTCTTCGCGCTGATCAATCTCGCCCTGCTCACAGGACACGTCGGCCGGTACGGGTCCGGGTTGAGCCCGCTCCGCGGTCAGAACAACGTGCAGGGCGGTGGGGACATGGGGGCGCTCCCCAACAAGCTCGTCGGCTTCCAGGATCCGCTCGATTCCGACATCAAGACCCGCTTCGAGCAGGCGTGGGGCGTGACACTGCCCGACCATTACGGGTGGAACGTCTCCCAGATGTTCGAGGCGATGCACCGGGGCGACCTCACCGGCATGTACGTGATCGGGGAGAACCCGGCACAATCGGAGGCGGATCAGCACCATGCGCGCAAGGCGCTCGAGGGACTCGAGCATCTCGTCGTGCAGGACATCTTCCTCACGCCCACGGCGCAGCTCGCGCACGTCGTGCTGCCCGCCGCGGCGAGCTGGTGTGAGAGCGAGGGGACGGTGACCAACAGCGAGCGGCGCGTGCAGCGCGTCCACCGCGCGCTCACCCCGCCGGGCGCGGCGCGGGACGAGATGTGGATCGTGGCGCAGATCGCCAAGCGGCTCGGGCACGACTGGGGTACGCCACAGGCCGAGCCGGTATGGGATGAGGTGCGGCGGCTGGCACCCAACATGTTCGGTGGGATGTCGTACCGGCGGCTCGAAGAGCTGAACGGCATTCAGTGGCCCTGTCCCGACGAGTCCGATCCGGGCGCGCTCTTCCTGCACGGCCGGCTCTGGGCTGAGCCCCGCGGCGGCAAGCCCGCGCCGTTCACTCCGGTCGAGTACGAGCCACCCGTCGAGATGCCGGACGCCGACTACCCCTTCCAGCTCACCACGGGTCGCCGGCTCGATTCGTACAACACGGGCGTACAGAGCGGAGGGTATGCGTCGCCGCTCCGTCGCCGAGAGGCGCTCGATCTGGCGCCGGAAGATGCCGCCCGACTCGGGGTGGCCGACGGGGACATGGTGCGGATCACGTCGCGCCGCGGCTCCGTCGAGGCCCCCGTCCACGTCGAGCCCAACATGCGGGCCGGCGTGGTGTTCATGACGCTGCACAACCAGGATGACGTCCGCGTGAACGTGCTGACCATCGACGCGACCGACCCGAAGTCGGGGACGGCGGAGTTCAAGGCGTGCGCGGTGCGTGTCGAACCGTTGGGCCAGACCGCCGTGGCCGGCGGGCACTGACCGGAGGGAACGTTGGATCTCCACTTCAGCGACGCGAAGCCGACCGCCGAGGAGCGGCGCGCGGTGGATGCCGTGCTCGGCGCTCCGGCCTCGGCCTGGGACGGCGCCGAGCAACGCAGCGCACGCGATGGACACGTGGCATTCGCGGGACACGCGGCGCGCGCCCAACGCCATCTGCTGTTGCCGGCACTCCACGCACTGCAGTCGGCGGTGGGATGGATCAGCGAGGGCGGACTCACGCACGTGTGCACGCGACTCGCCGTTCCCCCGGCGGAGGCGTGGGGCGTCGTCACCTTCTACGGCCTGTTCAGCACGACGCCGCGGCCGGGGCGAGTGCTCCACGTCTGCGACGACATCGCCTGCCGCGCACGCGGCGCCAAACCGATCATGGAAGCGCTCGAGCAGGCGGTCGGCCCGGCGCACGAAGCGCCCGACGGTGACGCGGTGCAGGTGGGCGATGCGGCGTGGGTGCGCACCCCGTGCCTCGGTCTGTGCGATCACGCGCCGGCGGCCCTCTTCACCGTGGCGGGTGATGCGCCGGTCGAGCGGTCGGTGGGGCCCATCGCGCCGGACGACGCCGTGCAGGCCGTGACCCAGGGTCATCTGCCCGAGCAGCCACGCCGTCCGCATCCCCAGGACGGGGATGCGTCGCTGCGGTTGCTCCGGCGCGTGGGATCGGTCGACCCGACGGACCTCGCGGCATACGAAGCCACCGGCGGGTACCAGGCGCTCCGGCGCGCCCTGGAGCTCGGCCCCGACGCCGTGATCCGCGAGGTGGTCGCTTCGGGGCTCAAGGGTCGGGGCGGTGCGGCGTTCCCGACGGGTCGCAAGTGGGAGGCGGTCGCCGGTCAGGCCGCGCGTCCGCGCTACGTCATCTGCAACGCGGACGAGTCGGAACCCGGCACGTTCAAGGACCGCGTCCTGCTCGAGGGCGATCCCTTCGCCATCATCGAGTCGATGACCATCGCCGCGTTCGCCGTGGGGGCGGCGCACGGGTACGTCTACGTGCGCGGCGAGTACCCGCTCGCGATCGCGCGGTTCGAGGAAGCGATCGAGCGGGCACGCACCGCGGGCTGGCTCGGGGGCGACGTGGGCGGGAAGGGCATGCACTTCGACGTCGAGGTGCGGAAGGGGGCGGGCGCCTACATCTGCGGCGAGGAAACCGCGGTCTTCAACTCGATCGAAGGCTTCCGCGGCGAACCGCGCAACAAGCCGCCGTTCCCGGTGGAGGCCGGGTTGTTCCGGAAGCCGACCCTCGTCAACAACGTCGAAACCCTCGCCAACATCCCGAGCATCGTGCTCGACGGCGGCGCGGCGTTCGCCAAGATCGGCACGGAGGAATCCACCGGCACGAAGCTCTTCTGCCTCTGTGGCGCAGTGGAGCGGCCGGGTGTCTATGAGGTACCGTTCGGCGCGACGCTGGGCGAGTTGATCGACCTCGCCGGCGTCCCGGCGGGCGCCGGCGTCAAGGCCGTGCTGTTGGGCGGTGCCGCCGGCATGTTCGTGAAAGGCGACGAGCGCGACATCGCGCTCACGTTCGAGGGGGCGCGCGCGGCGGGTGTCACGCTCGGATCGGGCGTGATCATGGTCTTCGACGAGCGCGCCGACCTCGTGGACACGGTGCTCCGCATCGCCGAGTTCTTCCGCGACGAATCGTGCGGGCAGTGCGTCCCGTGTCGAGTGGGAACCGTGCGTCAGGAAGAAGCGCTCCATCGGATCGCGGCGCGGCGCACGCTCGGCGGTCTCCAGAGCGAGCTGCATCTGCTCGAGGACGTCGGGGCCGCCATGAAGGACGCGTCGATTTGCGGGTTGGGACAGACGGCGTACAGCGCGGTCGAGTCGGCCATCAAACGCTTGGGACTCCTGCAGGAGATATCGCGATGAGCGCGCGTGCCAGAAAGCCGATGGTGGAGCTCACCGTGGACGAAACGGTGGTGTCCGTTCCGGAGGGCTCCAGCGTTCTCGACGCGTGCCGGGCCGTCGGAAGCGACATCCCCACGCTCTGCTTCCTCGAGACGCTCCATCCGGTGAATGCCTGCCGCGTCTGCGTGGTCGAGCTCGAAGGGTCCCGCGTGCTCGTGCCGTCGTGCTCGCGCCGCGCGGAGCAGGGCATGCGGGTAAAGACGGACACGCCGCGCGTGCGTCACAGCCGGCGGATGGTGCTCGAACTTCTCGCGTCGTCGGTGGATCTCACGACGGCGCCCCAGGTGGCCGATTGGCTGGAGGAGTACGAGTGCGCACCCGAACGCTTCGGCCCGACGGCGCCGCCGGCCGACGCGGGGGACCGGGACGCGCGGGTCGCGGGGCACCACGCCGCGCCCGATCCCGCGGTCGCCGCGACCGTCGACCAGCCCGTCAAGGTTGACAACGACCTCTACGTCCGCGACTACGGTAAATGCATTCTGTGCTACAAGTGCGTGGAAGCGTGCGGCACCGATCACCAGAACACGTTCGCGATTGCCGTGGCGGGCCGCGGGTTCGACGCCCGCATCTCGACCGAGTTCGCGGTACCACTCCCGGATTCCGCGTGCGTGTACTGCGGCAACTGTATCCCGGTCTGTCCGACCGGCGCGCTCATGTTCAAGACCGAGCGCGATCTGCGCGACGCCGGGAACTGGGATGAGTCGCGGCAGCACGTCACCGACACCATCTGTCCGTACTGCGGGGTGGGGTGCACCCTCGAGCTCCGGGTGCAGGACAACCAGGTCGTGCGCGTCACGTCACCGCTCGACCATGACATCTCGCTCGGCAATCTCTGCATCAAGGGCCGGTTCGGATGGCGGTTCGTCGAGAATCGGCGCGCGGCCTCCGATGGCGCCCGCTGACCGCACGCCGGACGTCCCCCCGGCCCTGCGGCCCGGGCATCCCCTCGCCGGTCTCGGCTACTCCGAACCCACCAGGCGCCGGTCGCTCACGCAGCTCGCGGATGGAACGCGCACGGAGGGCGAGGCCGTCGTGGCGGAAGAAGTCCCCGTCGCCCTCGCGTACAACGACCGCCCGTATGCCGTCATGATGGCGACCCCCGCCGATCTCGAGGACTTCGCGGTGGGGTTCACGCTGACCGAGGAGATCGTGTCGTCCGCTGGCGTGATTGACCGGCTCGACGTCACACGGCACGCGCAGGGCGTGGAAGTGTCGCTCGCGATCCCCGAGGCGGACGCGGCACGCCTCGCGGACCGGCATCGCGCGCTCATCGGGCGCGTTGGGTGCGGTCTGTGCGGGGTCGAGACCATTCAGGACGCGATGCGCGAGCCGCGAGCGCTTCCAGCGGGTCCGACGATCCCGGTCGCCGCACTCTGGCGCGCCGAGCGCGAGCTCCCGCCGCTCCAGGTGCTGAATCGTGAAACGGGATCGCTCCACGCCGCGGCCTGGGCAGATGCGTCGGGCGCGGTGGGCCTCGTGCGCGAAGACGTCGGCCGGCACAACGCACTGGACAAGCTGCTCGGCGCCCTCGTGCGAGGAGGGCTGGATCCGGCGGAAGGGTTCGTGGTGGTGACCAGTCGCGCGAGCTACGAGCTGGTGCAGAAGGCCGCCGTGCTGGGGGTGCGGGTGCTGGCCGCCGTGTCGCGGCCGACCGGCCTCGCCATCCGGCTCGCCGAGGCGAGCGGACTTACCCTGATCGCCCTGCTGCGCGGCCGGACGGCAAACGTGTACGCGCACGGTGAGCGCCTCGCAGATGCCGCCGGCGCGGCGACGCCGACCGAACGTCCCTCCTAGTCCGTATCCGCCGCGTACCGTGCGGCCAGCGCCGGCTTCCCCCACGTCTCATACCACCTGACGAGATCGCGTGCGGTCTTCTTCGTTTCCGGATGCTCGGGCCCGAGCTTCGTGCGCTGGCCGTCGTACGCCTCGACGAGGAGCGACTCGGCCGCCACGCGGTCTCCCGCCGCTGCGTCCACGAGTCCCAGCGCGCGGAGCGCGCGCAGGGTGGAGATGTGCGTAGGGCCGCCGAGCTTCTCGAAGATCGCCACGGCGCGTGCTCCGGTCGCGCGGGCGGAATCGTCGAGCCCCTTCGCACTCAGCGTCAGCGCGAGCCACTTCATGGCGTAGCCCGCATAGGGATGGCCGGGGGGGAGGTTGGCGCGCATCCGGCGCAGGGCGTCGTCGAGTACACGCTGCGCGCTGTCGAACCGGCCCTCGTGGTACAGCAGCATGCCGTAGCACTGCTGGGTGTTCAGCGTCCGCGGCGCGTTCGGGCCGAACGTCTGACGCCGTGCGTCGAGGGCCGCGACGAAGAGCGAGCCCGCTTCCGGGAATTTGCCGAGGTCGGTGAGCATGAGCGCGAGGTTGTTCTGCCCGTTCGACACCTCGAAGCGCGCCGGCGCGCCGAGCTCGAGCTTCATCTTCAGTGATTCCCGCTCCATTTTCTCCGCCTCGACGTACTTCCCCTCCGCGCGCAGGATCAGCGCGAGGTTGTTGAGCGATTCGGAGATGTCATCGTGGATCGGGGGCAGGACGCGACGCCGGATGGCGAGGACCTGGCGGTCCAGCCGCTCGGCGGCCGCGAGGTCGCCGCGAATGCGTTTGGCTTCCGCGAGACTGTTGAGGACGTTGGCGTACGGTGCGTTCTCCGTCCCGATCTTGCGCCCCATGATGGATACGCCCCGCTGGGCGAACGTATCGGCGGAGACGAAGTCGCCGGCGAGGCGCGCGACGACGCTCAGGTTGCTGTAGATGTCGGCGAGGACCGTGTCCTCCGGCAGGTGCGCCTGCTCGCGAATCGCCAGCGCGCTCTCCAACTCCCGTCGGGCCGCGGGGTACATGCCGAGGCCGCGATAGACGTCGCCGACGACGTTCTTGAGATCGGCGCGGGTGGCCGGCTGGCCCGCGAGCTGGGTATCGATCTGTGCGACGCCCCGCGCGAGCAGCTGGGGCGCGGTCAGCACCGCGCCCTGCTGCTCGTCCGGACTTGCCTGGAGGAAGACGCCCTTGAGGAACTCCACCACCCGATCGGCGCGTACGGCCGCCGCCCGCGCGCGGTCGCGCTCCCCCGTGAGACGGACGGTGTAGAACGTCGTGAGCGCGGCGATCACCAGGAGCACGCCGGTCGCGGCGCCGAGCGCGCCGCGGTGGCGGCGTACGAACTTGCCCGCCACGTAGCCGAACGTCTCACGCCGCGCGAGCACGGGACGCCCGGCCCGGTAGCGCTCGAGATCGTCCACGAGCTCCGCCACCGTGCCGTAGCGTCGCTCGGGCTCCTTGCGGAGCGCCTTGAGCACGATGGTGTCGAGGTCCCCCGTGAGCTCGCGGGCGGTGGCGCGATCGGCCGTGGCCTGGCTGGGTCGTGGCGGTTCCTCGCCGGTTACACGCCGCTCGATCTCCGCCGCCGTCGCCCCGGTGAGATCGAAGGGCGGACGGTCGGTGAGCAGCCGGTAGAGCACGACGCCGAGCGAGTAGACGTCCGTCGCCACCGTCACGGGGCGGCCGGTGATCTGTTCCGGCGACGCGTAGGTCGGCGTCATCAGCCCCAGCGTCTCCGTCGCGTCGCCATCGTCGATGCCTGCGGGGTCGAGCAGCTTGGCGATGCCGAAATCGACGAGCGTGGGGGTTCCGTCCGCGCGCACGAGGATGTTCGACGGCTTGAGGTCGCGATGCACGACGAGCGCCTGGTGCGCGTACTGGACGGCCGCGCAGACTTCGCGAAAGAGCGCGAGGCGCGCCGTGAGGCCGAGCCCATGCGCCGTACACCACGCGTCGATCGGCTGACCGTCGACGTACTCCATGACGAGGTACGGCGTGCCGTCGTCCGCGGTGCCCCCATCGATCAGGCGGGCGATGCCCGGGTGCTGGAGTCCGGCGAGCACCTGCCGCTCGGCGCGCAGGCGCCGTGCGAGCTCGGGGGCGCCGAAGACGCCGCGGACGAACTTGATCGCGACCCGCGCTTCGTATTCCGCGTCGGCGCGCTCGGCCAGATACACCGTGCCCATCCCACCATGCCCGATCTCCTCGATCAAGCGATAGGGACCCACGCGCTCGCCGAGGCGCGACGCCTCGTGCTCGGTCGCGAGCGCCTGCACGCCGGCCGAGATGGGCGTCGCGAGGAATCCGCTCGCGTCCGCCTCGTCGTCCATCGCGAGCAGCTCGGAGAGTTGTCGCCGGAGATCGGGGTCGTCGGGGCATTGCTCGAGCACGAAGGCGGCGCGTTCGGCGGCGGGCAACAGAACGGCGGCGTCGAAGAGCGTCTCGAGACGCTTCCAGCGGGACGAAGGCTTGGGTGGCATAGAGTCCTTGGTCTCGTGCCAAGATAGCCCGCGCCGCGGTTCTGCGCGACGCGCTTGCGCCGCCCGACTCCACGCCGCATATCGAGGAGCATGAAATGCTCGCACAGCGTGGTGACCATCATCGTCGCACTCGCCGTCACGATCTCGACGGCATCGGCGCAGCGAGGCACCGGCCCGCGCGTACGCACGGCCAACGGCCTCGTCCAGGGTGTCACCGAGCCGCACGGCATTCAGGTGTTCAAGGGGATTCCGTTCGCGGCCCCGCCGGTGCGCGCGCTGCGTTGGCGGCCGCCCGAGCCCGTCCATGAATGGCAGGGCGTGCGGCGCGCCGACCGCTTCGGCCCGCAATGCATGCAGATGCGGGTCTTTGGCGACATGGTGTTCCGGAACTCCGGGGTGAGCGAGGACTGCCTCTATCTGAACGTGTGGACGCCCGCCGCATCCGGCACCGCGCATCGTCCCGTGCTCGTGTACTTCTACGGTGGCGGCTTCGTGGCAGGGGACGGCTCGGAATTCCGCTACGACGGCGAGAGTCTCGCGCGGCGCGGGATCGTGGTCGTTACGGTGAGCTACCGCCTCGGCATCTTCGGCTTCTTCGCGCATCCCGCGCTCACGGCGGAGTCAGGGGACCACGCATCGGGGGACTACGCGCTGCTCGACCAGGTGCAGGCGCTCCTCTGGGTGCGGCGCAACATCGCGGCCTTCGGCGGCGATCCCGACAAGGTCACGATCGGCGGTGAGAGCGCCGGATCGTTTTCCGTGAGTGCGTTGATGGCGTCGCCGCTCGCGCGGGGGTTGTTCCGCGGGGCGATCGGGGAAAGCGGGTCGATCTTGGGCGACCGCGCACCCGTGCCGCTTGACAGCGCGGAGCAGCGCGGGCTGGGCTTCGCGAAACACGTCGGCGCGGCGTCGCTCGCCGATCTCCGCGGCATCCCGGCGATGCAGCTCCTCCTCGAGGCGTCGCGCCCCGGCGTTCCGCGCTTCGCGATGACGGTCGACGGGTACTTTCTCCCGAAGCCGCCGCTCGACATCTACGCGGCGGGCGAACAGGCGCACGTGCCGCTCCTGGTGGGATGGAACTCCACTGAGATGGGGCCCGGGTTCCTGCTCGGGTCCAAGGCGCCGACCCCGGCGAACTTCGAGGCTGCGGTGCGTGCGCTCTACGGGACGAACGCGGATGCGGTGTTGCGGGTGTACCCGGCCGCCAACGATTCCGAGGCGCGCGCCTCCGCGACCGCGCTCGCGAGCGACCGATTCATCGTGTACGGCACCTGGAAGTGGGCGGAGATGCAGCGCACGACGGGAGACGCACCCGTCTATCGCTATCTGTTTGCCCGTCCCCGGCCGCCGCTCACCGCGGAGGGCCTGATCGACCTCGGCAATCCAGGGCCCCAGCCTGGTGGTGCCGTGCACTCGGCGGAGATCGAGTACGCGCTCGGAAATCTGGCGACGAACCCGATGCACGCGTGGACGGAGGACGACTATGCCGTCTCGCGTGTGATGGAGGGATACATCGCGAACTTCATCACGACCGGCGATCCGAACGGCGCGGGGCTTCCGACGTGGCCGGCGGCGGGTTCGAGTCCCGACGGACCGGTGCGGTTAATGCGGATCGACGTTCACTCCGGTGCGGAGGTCGCGACGCATCGCGACCGGTACCTCTTGCTCGACCGCCTGCGGTCGCCCTAGCCTTGTCTGAACGGCGCGGGCCGGGCACGTCGTGGCGCCCGGCGCGGCCTCCGGCATTCCTTATATAAGGGCGTCGCGCCTCGCGGCGCGAGCCGCTTACACCGCGGCAATTCCTTCGGGTCCGATCCAATCGTAGGCGCGGGCCGCACCCATGAGCGACCAGCGGGTGGGCCACGTGCTTTCCAGCCAATCCTCCGCACGGCCAAGCGGTTGCGGCGCGGCGGCCGTCGCGAAGGCGGCGCGCAAGTCACGGCGCTCGTCGGACCCCACGGCATCGGGCGCGAGGGATGCGAAGAGCACGGTCCCGCTCCGTGCCAGCAGATCGAGCCATTGGCGGTTGAGCGCCCACGGCATCTGCGACGTCACGCCGACGCAATCGGGATCGGCCGCGTAGAACGCCCCATGCTGCGGCCCTCGGAAGGCGAGCGTGTTCACGCCCATCCGGCGCGTGCGGCTCCACGCCGTGCCGCTCGTGTCATCGCCGATGCGGCAGAGCTCGAACTGCCCGGCCGAGAGGTGGCTCACCGTGTTGCAGCCGTCCACGAGCGTGTCTCCGGCCGCCGCGCGAATGGTACGGTAGAGCTCGTCCACCACCTCGGCGCTCGTCCGAATCGGCCCTTCGGCGAACGTCCAGCCGGTGTCGGTCACGGCGGCACCCATCTGAAATCCCCAGTGTCCAAACAGATCGAACGTGGTGTAGTCGTGCTTGATCAGCTCGAAGCCCCAAGTCGTGAGACGCCGGATGTCGGCCGCGACTTTCTGGCGGACCTCCGGCACCGTCGGATCGAGGACACTGTGCTCGCGCGCGAGGCGCCACGAGTCCGGCGCGGCGACCGGAGCGCTGAGGGGCCGGATCCAGATGCCGGGACGTGCCCCGATGCGCCGGATGTCCGCCACGAGTCCGGGCAGATCGGGGAAGCGCTCGTTCCCCCGGTCCCAGCGTCCCACCTCGGTCTTGGCGGCATCCGTGCCGCGGGCGGGCTGCCAGCCGTCGTCGATCACCGAGAAGGGACGGTTGCCGCCGGTCGGCGACAGCTCGACGAGCAGCTTCGTTTCCGCGCGAATCTTATCCGCACTACTGTTGCCGTAGTTCCAGTACCAGTCGTTCGCCCCATAGATCGGGCGCTCGGGGAGTCGCGGCGTCGGGCACATCATACGGCAGAATGCGTGCAACGCGGCGAAGGGTGACTCGGCGTCGTGACCGTGGCGGGAGATGATCTCGCACACCGCGAGCGTCCGGTCACGGAGCCGAAGCGGCATCCCTCCGCTCCGCACGTCCGCCCAGAGGCTGATGCCCTGGCGGTCCACCTGCCAGAAGCAGAGCGCGTGGGCGCCCGTGCGCACGCCGTAGGCATCGGTGATCCGCCCGTCCCACGCGGCGACATACCACGGCATCACGCGATCGGGCACGACGCCGCGCCACTCGAGATCGCCGTAGCCCCGTTCCCAGGCGTCTCCGAGCAGCAAGCGGAGGCCGCGTAGGTCGCCATTCCACCGAAGGTGCAGGCGCTGGACGGGTGTGGCGGGGGAGCGCAGCGTGACGGCGAGCGCTCCGGACTCGGTCATCTCCGTCGACACGGCGCTGTCGGCGTGCTCCCACCGACCCTCGCGGGTGGCGGCGAGCGGAGCATAGCCGTCGCCCGTCTGGACCGTCAGGCGGTCGGGTGGCCGCAAGATGGTGAAGACGGTGTCCGGAATTGAGGACGGGCGTGCGGCCGCGGCGCGCGCCGCGCTCGCCGCGGGGGCCATCGAGAGGCCGACCGCGGCGAGGGCGCTCTGCTCGAGAAAGGCTCGGCGTGTGGTCATGGGGCAGGAACTTATCGTAGCGGCGTCTGGGCGGATAGCCGGTTCGCGGGCACCGTAGGTGGCGTAACATGTTGCGGTGTCGGGCAATTCGCTCTTGACACGTTCGTTATAAGGGCATTAACTAATCGCGTTACGAGAAATTGATCCCAACTGGGAAGGCGTCGGGCGGCGCCTCGTGCGAAAGTGCGGCACGGGAAGGGCCGCCTGTCGCGTCCGGCGATCGGCCGGGGCGTCGTTACGCCCCACAGCCTACGAGGATGCGTATGAGACGACTACGGTTCGTGGTGGGCGCGCTGCTCGCGGTGTGCTGGATTGCACCGCTCAGTGCGCAGCAGGGGACGGGAACGATCAGCGGGCGCGTCACCGACGCCTCGACGAAGCAGCCGATCGCCGGGGCCATGGTCACGTACGGCGCGCACAGCGCACAGGCAAGCGCCGACGGCAACTATGTCCTCGCCGGCATCGCGCCCGGTACCGATACCCTGCACGTCAAGATGATCGGCTACGCGCCGCACGCGGAAGCGGTGACCGTCACGGCCGGGCAGATCTCCGTCGTGAACGTGGCGATGACCCAGCGGGCGGTGACGCTGTCGCAGATCGTCGTGGTCGGATACGGCCAGCAGCGGGCCGGCGACGTCACCGGCTCCCTCAAGCAGGTCAACTCGTCGGACTTCAATCAGGGCCAGGTCATCAGTCCCGCGAAGCTCATTCAGAGCAAGGTCGCGGGCGTCCAGGTCATCGACAACAACACGCCGGGTGGCGGGTTGTCGATCCGGATCCGCGGCACGACGTCGGTCAACGCGAGCAGCGAGCCGCTGTACGTCGTGGACGGCGTCCCCCTCGGCACCGGCTCGGGCGGCGGACTCTCCACCACCGGTGACCCGCTCAACTTCTTGAACGCCGACGACATCGCGAGCATCACCGTCCTCAAGGACGCGGCCGCCGCCTCGATCTACGGCGCGAACGCGGCCAACGGTGTCGTGCTGATCACCACCAAGTCGGGACACGGCGCGCCCCACATCACCTACAGCACGAGTGTGTCGGCGTCGTCGGTCACGCGGGTGCCGTCGGTGCTCAACGCCTCGCAGTTTGCCGCGGCGGTGGCGCAGTACGCGCCCTCGCGCGTCTCAATGCTCGGCAGCGCCAACACCGACTGGTTCAACCAGATCGAGCAGACCGGGTGGGGGCAGCAACAGAACATCGCGGTGGCCGGTTCGGGCAATGAGAACAGCTACCGTCTCTCGCTCGGCTACATGAAGCAGAACGGCATCATCAAGAACAACTCCACCCAGCGCCTCTCCGTCGGACTCAATTTCGATCAGAAGCTTCTGAACGAAGACCTGGACCTGCGGGCCAACGTGGCCGGGTCCCGGACGTTCGAGCAGCAGGTTCCGGGCGACGTCCTGGGCAACGCCGTGACGATGGCGCCGACGCAGCCCGTCCTCGACTCCACGACGGCGTCGGGGTACTGGGACTGGGTGACCAGCGGCGCGGCCTCGAGCAACCCGGTGGCGAGCAACAACCTGACCGATAATCACGGCACGACGTGGCGCAGCGTCGGCAACGTCCAGGGTGATTACAAGCTTCCGTTCCTCCGGGCGCTCCGGGTCCACCTCAACTTGGGCTACGACTTCAGCCAGGCGGACTACGCAGGATTCGCGCCGAGCATCTTGGCGGACCAGTCGCGCGCCCTGCATGGCCAGCTGAACCTGTCGAACTCGAGCCAGATGAATGAGCTGTTGGAGGCGTATGCGGAGTACGAAGCGCCGCTTGGCGCCAATGCCGGCCGCATCAACCTCCAGGGCGGCTACTCGTACTCGACGTCGCATGCGGAGTACCCGTCATTCGCCTTGACGAATCTCGAAAGCAACCTGCTCGGCACGAATGGGGTGCCCGGCTCCTCGCAGCCTCCGACCATCAGCAAGTCGGTGGTGGACAGCAAGCTCATTTCCTTCTTCGGCCGCGTAAACTACAACCTCAACGACGAATACCTGCTGTCCGCGATGGTGCGGCGCGACGGGTCGTCGCGGTTCGGTCCGAACAACGCGTGGGGCGTCTTCCCCGCGTTCTCCGCCGCGTGGCGCATTTCCGAGGAGCCCTTCCTCAAGGGCATCTCCGCACTGTCCGACCTGAAGCTGCGCGCTTCGTGGGGGAAGACGGGGAACCAGGCGTTCGCCGACTACCAGCAGTATCCCACGTTCACCTACAGCAACCAGCAGGCGCAGTATCAGCTCGGCAACCAGTTCATCACCACGATCCGGCCGAGCGCGGTTGACCCGAACATCAAGTGGGAGGCGACGACCACCACGGATCTCGGTGCCGATTTCGCCCTCTTCGGGTCGCGGATCAACGGGTCGTTCGATTGGTACCGCAAGAACACCAACGACCTCATCTTCACCGTCCCCGTGGCGGCCGGTACCAACTTCTCGAACTACCTCACCACGAACATCGGCAGCATGCGCAATCAGGGCGTGGAGCTGGCCCTGAACGCGGCGCTCTTCCAGGCGAGCCAGCGTGGCGGGTTCAGCTGGGAAGCGGACTTCACGGCGTCTCACAACTCGAACGAGCTGACGAGCATCACCGGCCAGGGGACGCAGTTGATCCAGACCGGCGGCATCGCGGGCGGTGTCGGCAGCACCATTCAGGTGCTCGAGCCCGGCGTGCCGGTGAACTCGTTCTACGTCTGCCCACAGGCGTACGACGCGAGCGGGAAGCCGCTCGAAGGGCAGTACGTCGACACGACCGGCGCCACGATCAACGCCTGCGATGCGTCGGCGTTGCGCCCGTATCACAATCCGGCGCCGAACTGGATCTTCGGGCACACGTCGTCGATGACGATGGGGAGCTTCGATCTGAGCTTCACGCTCCGGGCGTACCTCGGCAACTACGTGTACAACAACGTCGCGTCGGCCAATGGTGCGTATCAGAACACCACGAATGGCGGCGCGCCGGCCAATATGTCGTCCTCCGTGCTCCAGACCGGTTTCGTGGTCCCGCAGTTCACGTCCGACATTTACGTCGAGAGTGGATCGTTCATGCGGATGGACAACATCACGCTGGGCTATTCGTTCCATCTGCAGGGCGCGCCGACACGGGTCTATGTGACGGTGCAGAACGCGTTCACGATCACCGGCTACAGCGGGGTCGACCCGACGGCTGGTGTGAACGGCATCGACAACAACATCTACCCGCGCTCGCGGACCGTCACCGGCGGCCTGCGCGTCCAGTTCTAGGGGGTACGTTATGAACCTCAGAGCGCTCAAGGCTCCAGCGGTCCTCGCCGCCGCCATGATGGTGGTGGTCGCGGCGGGCTGCACGGACACGACGGTCGCGCCGAAGAGCACGGTGACCAACGCGAACGTCTTCAAAGATCAGAACGCGTACGAGGAGCTGCTCGCGCGCGTCTACTCCGGCCTAGCCGTGAGCGGCCAGCAGGGCCCGGCGGGCAACCCCGATATTCAGGGCATCGACGAGGGGTTCTCGCAGTACCTGCGTCTGTATTGGGAGCTCGAAGAGCTGCCGACGGACGAAGCCGTCATCGGCTGGAACGACCAGGGACTTCCGCCGCTCAACACGGATACCTGGACGCCACAGAGTCGGATGGTCGTGGCGATGTACTACCGGATCTTCTTCCAGGTCGTCATGGCCAATGAGTTCCTCCGTGAGACGTCCGACTCGGCGCTGGCCACCCGGCCCGAGATCAGCGGGGCGCTCAAGGCGAAGATCTCGCAGTACCGCGCCGAGGCCCGGTTCCTCCGGGCGCTGAGCTATTGGCACGGGATCGACCTGTTCGGCAGCATCCCGCTCGTGACCGATTCCAGCGCGATCGGCGGGGCGCCGCCGGCGCAGGCGTCGCGGTCGGACCTCTACAACTACGTGGTCAGCGAGCTCCAGGCGATCAAGGACTCCCTCCCGGCGAACACCCCGGACAACTACGGGCGTGCCACCGCGGGTGCGGATGAGATGCTCCTCGCCGAGCTCT
>DATFMZ010000043.1:0-4265 GCA_035266665.1 Gemmatimonadales bacterium
AGACCGAGCTTCTTCCGCGCCTCCTGCCACCCCGCCACTCTGCCACTCTGCCCCTTCTGCCACCCCCTGAACCCGTGCGGTATCACCTGCACGCCCTCCCGCCGCCCCGCAAACCGCGCGATGTCTTCCGCCGCGCCACGGCTCGGTGCGATGACGGCTCGCGCCCGGCGCAGGAGCTCCCGCTCCCGCCCGGCGACGAACCCACCCAGCACTCGCTCGCCGGCCGCCGAGCGCACGCCCGCTCGCTGCGCCGCCGCGCGCCAGGCCGCGAGCACGATGTGCGCGGTGACGACGTCCGCCCGACTCGTCACCCACCCCTGCGCGTGCACGAGATCGTGCGCCCGCCGCACGAGGCGAAACGCCGCGGGGAACGAGAGGATGGCGGTGTACGCGCGCGTCATGACCGCGGGAACCTTCACGACGGTGACACCCGGCGGCACGTCCGCCGCGATCTCCGCGGCGTACAGGGTGACGCGATGCCGGGGCGCCACGCGCCGCACGAGCTCCACGGTGTAGCGGCCCGTGCCCTCGTCCTCCGCGAAGCGGTGCACGACGTAGGCGACGTTCATCGTGCTGTGAGCACTTCCGCGAGCCGCTCGAAGACGACACGCTTTTCGTAGCGCATGCGGACCAGCTCACGGCCCGCCCGCGCCCGGCGGAGACCCTCCTGGGGGTGATCGAGCACCTCGATGATGGCGCGCACGAGGCCCGCGGTGTCGCCGACGTCGTAGGTCCAGCCGCTCTCGTGCGGGATGATCGTCTCCGCGAGGCCGCCCACGGCGGCGGCCACGACCGGCACGTCGCACGCCAGCGCCTCGAGCGGTGCGAACCCGAGACCCTCCTCCCGGCTCGCCTGGATGCAGAGATCGGAGGCCTGGTAGTAGGCGGGCAGATCGCGCAGCGGGTGGACGGCGTCCCGGGCGATCACCCGGTCCGCGATGCCCTCCCGCTCGGCGAGCGCCATGAACTCCCGGTGCCCGCCCCCGAGGTTCAGGAAGCGCACGTCGCGCCCGGTGCGGATGACGCGTCCCGCGGCGGCGGCGAGTGTGGCCGCGTCCTTCTCGGGCGCCACGCGGCTGCTGAAGAACGCGAGGGACCCCGTTTCGGGCAGGCCGAGCTCGCGCCGAATCTCAGCGCGCGAGCGCTCGGTCGGACGGAAGTGTTCGGTGTCCACCCCGTAGACCGGGATCACGTTGATCGCACCTTCGGGCTCGTGCGAGCGGATCACCTCGGCCAGGTGTTCGCTCAACGCGACGTACTTAGACCCGATCTTGCCGTTCCACCTGGCGACGCGGGTGATCATGGCGAGCTCCCGGCGGTGGAACGGCTTCCCGGGAACCGGATTGTCCCTCCGTGCGGCGTAGTAGCGCTCGGCGGGACTGCAGACCAGCATCACGGGCGGATGCAGGCGATGGCGCCCTGCCATATTCGTGGCGAGCGCCGCGAGCCCGTACCCCTGGACGAGAATGAAGTCGAATCCGGTGAGCCGGCGCGACGCCCAATACGCGAAGCGCAGGCGGGATTCGGGCCCCACCGTCACCGACACCGGGTGCGTGGGTTCCCAGTTGATCTCGCGTCCTCCCGAGATGCGCCGCGCGAGGACCGACACCTCGAACCGCTCGGCGAGCCCATCCACGAGCCGCACGTCCGTGCCGCTCTCGACCACGAAGGCCAGGCGCTCGCTCATCGGCGCTCCGGCCCATCGAGCGCGCGGTCGAACGCTTCCTCCAGGGCCGCGAGATGTCGCTCCATCGTGAACGCCCCCGCGGCTTCGACGGCGCCGCGGCGGAGACGGCGATGTACGTCGGGATCCACGAGCGCGCGAACGATCGCATCACCGAGGGCGGTCGCGGTGGGGTGGTCTCCAAGGGCGAAGAACCCGTTGGACGCATCGTGCAGCCATTCGGGAATGCCGCCGGACGGAAACGCGACTGCGGGGACGCCATGGGCCGCGGCCTCGAGTCCCACTAGGCCGAACGGCTCCGGCCAGAGACTCGGTACGGCCAAGAGGTCCGCGGTATCGTACAGCGCGGCGAGCGCGTCATCCGATTGCCAACCCGGGAAGGCGCAGGTGAGACGCGGCTCCTGGGCATGCGCGCGTGTGGCGAGCCGTTCCCACACCGCGCGGTCGGGCCCGTCCCCCGCGAACGTCATGACGATCCGGCGGCTCAGCGCGCGTGTTACCGCGGGAAGCGCCTCGATCAGGAGTCGCCCGCCCTTGATCCGATCCACACGCCCCACCCAGAGGATGCGCGAGGGGAGGGCATCGTGCACGTGGTGCGCTCTCGACGGCTTGGTGACGGGCGCCGGGAGCGGCGCGCACACGACGCGATCGTCGGGGAAGCCGTGACGCAGGTACTCTTCTCGCATGTGGTTCGACGCGGTCACCAGCACGCGCTCCCGGCGGAGCCGGGCGAGCCGATCGCGTTGGCGCACGAACTCCCGCATCATGGTGCCGGGGTTGAGCCCCCCGCAGCGATGCGGGTAGTAATGGAGGAGGCAGGGCCACCCGAACGTGCGCGAACAAGTACGCGGTACCGGAGCCATCCACACCTTCTGCCCACTGATGCACGTGCCGACGTACGAGTGCGCGAAGCCGACAACCGGTGCGACGCCCGGGAGTGCGGCCTCCAGGGCGGGATCGGTGATGCCGTGTGCATAGACGAGATCGGGGCGCCAGGCTCGCACGGTGTCGAGGGCGGCGGTCCCCGTCCAGGTCGCGATCGAGTCGGGAAGATGCATTGGGGGACGATCGCGCGGCGCGTCACCTTCCGCCCAAAACCCCACCACATGACCACGCGATACGAGCGCTTCCATCACGCGCTCGAGGTAGCGCTCCGCGCCGCCCGCAAGACGATTGGACCAGTTCGCGATCGCGATCCGTCGCGGCGTCACCGTCATGCCGCCGTCTCCGTTGCCGCGTATGCGCGAAGACATCGCCGTACGACCGCGGGCCAGGTGAACCGCTCGCGCATGCGTTGGGCGGCGGCCTTGCCCATCGCCGCCGCCTCCTCGGGATGGTCGCGCAGCCACTCGAGCTTGGCACGGAGCGCCGCCGGATCGTTGGGCGGCACGAGAAAGCCGCAGGCCTCGTCACCCACGACTTCGGGCAAGCTTGCCACGTCGGTGGCGACGGCGGGCGCGCCACACGCCATTCCCTCGAGCACCGTTTGCCCCAGCAGCTCGGGCACCCGGGTCTCATTGCCGTACATGTCGCGATAGACGCTCGGGAGCACCACGCACAGCGCTCGGCGGTAGGCCGCGACGATGCCCGCGTCATCGAGATCGCGAACGAACCGCACCGGCTTGTCGGATGCGAGACGCTCGAGGTCGGCCAGGTAGCGATCGTCGGCGACGCGCCCCGCGATGGTGAGCGTGAGGCCTTCCGGCAGCGCCTCGATCAGGTCGTTGATCCCTTTGTGCGGCAGGATGCGGCCGACGTAGACCACGTCGTTCGTACGGGCGGCATCGCCTGGCGAGAACCGTTCGGTGTCCACACCCCCGAAAATGACGTGCGCGCGCGGGTTCGCGCCGTGACCGAAGACCGTACGGCTGTATTCGCTCAGGTGCAGATGGCCGTGATACCAGCGATCGGTGGACACATACGCCGAGACGTCCCATCCGCCGCCGCCCAGATCGCTCACGAAGACGCGGCGGCCGGTGAAGCGCCCGTAGAGGGCGGCGAGGCTGCTCGCGAGGATGTGCTGCTGATGGCAGTGAATCACGCCGGCCGGCTCGAGCGCGTGGAAAAAGCCCCGTGCCATCGGGTTCGAGCGCTGGCCGCGGATGGCGCGCGCCGGACCGAGCACCTCGATCTGCAGCGCTCCGTCACTGAACGAGCGTCTCTCCGTCCCGAAGGTGACGAGCGTCGTTCGCGTGTCGGTGGACATCGCGCGGGCGAGTTCGAGGGCGTAACGCTCGGCGCCACCGGTCACCCCGTCCGTGCCGAAGAGCGCGGGGACGAGATGCACCACGTGCGGCCCCGCCGTCACGCGGCCCGCCACGGCGCGGTCGCGGTGCTTCGGACGGCCACGTCATATGCGCCGCGTCTACGGATCAACGACCCCAGACGTCCCACGAGTGCCTCGGTCTCCGTGACCCGCGGGTCTCCCTCACGGTTGCGTAGCCGCGCGGCCACGTTGGCGGGGCGCCGCGCGAGCGCCCAGAGCGTGGCACCCGCCTGCCACCACCACGTCTTGTGGGATGGGGGAAGCGGGTCGGTCGCGGCACGGAGCGCGAAGTAGTACGCATCGTGCACGGGCGTT
>DATFMZ010000044.1:0-2899 GCA_035266665.1 Gemmatimonadales bacterium
TCGACGAGCTCGTCGCCGACTACCGCGAGAAGTTCGCGCATCCCTACGAGGCGGCGTCGCGCGGCTTCCTCGACGACGTGATCGACCCGCGCGATACGCGGCCGGCGCTCATCTCGGCCCTGCAGTCGCTGCTCACGAAGCGGGACACGAATCCACCGAAGAAACACGGCAATATTCCGCTCTGATGCGCCGCGTCCTCATCGCCAACCGCGGCGAGATCGCGCTGCGCGTGATTCGCGCCTGCCACGAGGAGGGCCTCGAGGCGGTCGCCGTCTACTCGGAGGCGGACCGATTGAGCCCGCACGTGCGCGAGGCGGATTTCGCGGTGGAGATCGGGCCCCCGCCCGCGCGGGAGTCGTACCTCGATATCGCGCGCCTGCTCGACGCGGCCGAGCGGACCGGTGCCGACGCCGTGCATCCGGGCTACGGCTTTCTGGCCGAGCGCGCGGCGTTTGCGGAGGCGGTGACCGGGGCGGGGCTCACGTTCGTGGGGCCGTCGGCGTCGGCGATCCGCGCGATGGGCGAGAAGACCGAGGCGCGGCGCCGCATGCAGGCGGCCGGCGTGCCGATCGTTCCGGGGACGACCGATCCGCTGGCTGATGCGAAGGACGCCGAGCGCGTTGCCGCGGAGATCGGCTATCCCGTCATGCTCAAGGCGGCGGCGGGTGGCGGGGGGAAGGGGATGCGGCAGGTCGCCGATCCCAAGGCGCTTGCCGGTGCGTTCCGGCAGGCGACCTCCGAGGCGCAGGCCGCCTTCGGCGACGGGCAGGTCTACATCGAGAAGCTCGTCGAGCATCCGCGGCACGTCGAGATTCAGGTGATCGCCGATGGACACGGCACGGTGCGGCACGTGGGCGAGCGGGAGTGCTCGGTGCAGCGCCGGCATCAGAAGCTGATCGAGGAGAGTCCGTCGCCGGCCGTGACGCCGGAGCTGCGCGCCGCGATGGGCGAGGCGGCGGTGCAGGCGGCGCGCGCGGTGGATTATGCGAGCGCGGGTACGGTGGAATTTCTGCTGGCCCCCGACGGCAACTTCTACTTCCTCGAGATGAACACGCGGATCCAGGTCGAGCATCCGGTGACCGAGCTGGTCTACGGCGTGGATCTCGTGCGCGCGCAGCTCCAGGTGGCGGCCGGCGGGCGGCTCGATCTGCCGGATGCACCGCTCACCCCGAGTGGCCACGCCATCGAGTGCCGGATCACGAGCGAGGATCCGTTCAACGCCTTTCTCCCGGCCACGGGGCGGATCAACTATCTCCGCATTCCCGCGGGTCCCGGCATTCGCTGGGATGGTGGAGTCGAGGTGGGGAACGACGTCGGGTTGTTCTACGATCCGCTCCTGGGCAAGCTCATCGTGTGGGCCGAGACGCGGGATATTGCGATCGCCCGGATGCGGCGCGCGCTCGACGAGCTGGTGGTGGGCGGGCTGCCCACCTGCCAGCCGTTTCACCGCCGTGTGATGGACGAGCCGGCGTTCGTGAGCGGCACGTACGACATCGGGTACCTGGCAGGGCCCGGTGCGGCGCTGATGAACGGCGCGCGTGATCCGGCGCGGCTCGAGCTCGCGGCGGTGGCGGCGGCGCTCGCCGAGCACGAAGCGCGCGCCGGTGCCCATCCGCAGGCACGTCGCGCGGCACCCGCGGACAGTGCCTGGGTGCAGGCGGCGCGGCGCGCCGGACTCCGGTGAGCGGCGTGACGATCGAACGGATCGCCGCGGGCGGCGACGGGGTGGGGCGGCTGCCTGATGGGATGACCGTCTTCGTGCCGCGCACCGCGCCGGGCGACGTCGCGGAGATCGAGGTGACCGAGCGTCACCGGCGCTACGCGCGCGGCCGGGTGCTCGCGCTCGAGACGCGCTCGACGCTCCGGGTGGAGCCCGCGTGCCAGCATTACGAGGCGGACGCCTGTGGCGGCTGCCAGTTGCAGCATCTCTCGGAAGAGGCCCAACGCGAGTGGAAGGCGCGCATCGTGGGCGATGCGCTCCGGAGGATCGCGAAGCGCGACGTCCAGGATCCCGCGATCGTCGCGGCGCCGTCGGCGTGGCGCTATCGCACGAAGATCACGCTCCACGTCTCGGCGGACGGCTCGCGCATCGGGTTTCATCCGTGGGATCGTCCGGGACACGTCTTCCAGCTCGACGACTGCCGCATCGCGCGCGAGGCGCTCATGCGGCTGTGGCGGGTGGTGCGCGGTGCCGCTCTGCATCTGCCACGAGGTGTGGAATCGGTGGTGCTCCGGGAAGACCGAACCGGGGCACTGCATGTCGTCCTCCTCGGAGGGACGCCACCGTGGGATCCCGCGGCGCTCATGCGGGCGATTGCGATGGACGGCGTGTCCTGCTGGTGGCAGCCCCGGGGAGGCGCCGCGCGCGTGGTGGCGGGACCCAGCACCGGATTCCCCGCGCTCGCGTTCGCGCAGATCTTCCCCGATCTGGCCGACCGGATCCGGCAGGACGCCATGGCGGGGCTCGGACCGGTGGAAGCGAAGGTCGTCTGGGATCTGTACGGCGGCGTGGGCGACGCGGCACGGGCCTTGGCCGACGCGGGCGCAAAGGTCTGGTCTGTGGATGCGGATCGCACGGCGATCGCGTGGGCGGAGCGGCAGGGTGGTACGGGCCGGCGCATCACGTACGTCGCCGGGAGGGTGGAGGAGGTGCTGCACCGGTTGCCCGAGCCCGACCTCGTGATCTTGAACCCGCCGCGCGCCGGGTGCCATCCACGCGTCACGGAAGCGCTCACCCGTCTCGCGTCTCGCGTTTCACGCGTCGCCTACGTCTCGTGCGATCCCGCGACGCTCGCCCGGGATCTCGGCCGTATGCCGGGGTTCGGCATCGTCCAGGTCACGGCCTGCGATCTCTTTCCGCAGACGAGCCACGTGGAGACGGTGGCGATTTTGGAGGCGG
>DATFMZ010000045.1:0-6593 GCA_035266665.1 Gemmatimonadales bacterium
CTCCTCGAGATCGCGCTCCGGCCGCGACGGATCGAGGATCCGCTCGTAGACGGCTTCGGCGGTGAGCTGCGTGCGGTTGCCGAGCAGGGAGTCCGCCCAGAACCGAAGCCGCACCACCGACGCGTTGTTCTGCGGCCCGGGACCGGAAACGGTCTGCCGCGAGTCGGTGTCGTACCACCCCGTCTCGAGATACCCCTCCCGCGGACTCGACCACGCGATCGTGAGGCCGTTGGCCGTCACCTGCGCCGAGACCGCGACGATGACCGGCGTGGGGCTCCCGTTCACCGTATCCACGACGGCGTTGCTGAGCGGGGCGAAGGTCGGACGTACCCCGCCCACGCCGGCGCAGGCGGACGCCAGCGCGATTGCCGCCGCGCCGGCTGCCGCCCGCATCAGACGATGGCCGGTCATCGTGTCAGAGCCCCAACTCGGTGACCGACGGCGGCGTCGTCGCGTAGTCGTAGAAGCCCTTGCCGGACTTCTTGCCATACATCCCCGCGAGGACCATCCGCTTGAGGAGCGGCGGCGGCGCGTAGCGCTTCTCGCGGTACTCGTCGAACATGATCTCCGCGATCTTGTACGTCGTATCGAGCCCCACGAAATCGAGCAACGTGAACGGTCCCATCGGGTAGCCGGTGCCGAGCACCATGCCCTTGTCGATGTCCGGTACCGAGCCGACGTTCTGCTCGAGCGCGCGAATCGCGTCCAGCAGATAGGGCACGAGCAGCAAGTTCACGATGAAGCCCGACGAATCCTTGGCCGCGATCGGCGCCTTGCCGAGCGACGAGGCAAAGGCCATGGCGCGGTCGAATGTCGCGGCGCTCGTCGTGACCGTGCGCACGACCTCCACCAGCTTCATGAGCGGGACGGGATTGAAGAAGTGGAGTCCGACGAAGCGGTCGGCCCGCTTGGTGGCGGCGGCCATCGCCGCGATGGTGAGGCTCGAGGTGTTGGAGGCGAAGATCGTGTCCGCGCCACAGAGACCGTCGAGCTCCCTCCAGAGGGTGTTCTTCACCTCGAGGTCTTCGGTCACCGCCTCGATCACAATGTCGCATCCCTTGAGGTCGGTGATCTTGGTGGTGAAGCTGAGCCGGCCGAGCGTGGCGTCACGCGCCGCTTGGTCGAGCTTCCCCTTCTCCACTGCCTTGTCGAGCGACTTGGTGATCCGCGCCTTTCCCTTGGCGTTCAACTCGTCGGAAACCTCACGGACGATCGTCTGGTAGTCCGCCTGCGCGGCGACCTGCGCGATCCCACTGCCCATGAGCCCGCATCCCAGCACGCCCACCGTCTTGATGTCTGCCATGCCTCGTCCCCTCCCCAATCAGTGATTCGGCGTCAGACGCCGAAGGATTTTCGGATTTCATCCGCGAGCCGTCCGAAGGGATGCTCGCGGGACCTCTGCTGCGTGGGCGACGGCTCGAACTCGCCGTGCTCCGCGCGGTCGAGCACCTGCTCGAGCGCTACCTGCGTGCGCTCGACGCTGCTGAGCCGGGCGCGCGAGACGGCCATGCCGCCCAGTGCGCCGAGCACCACGAACGCGCCCGCGATGGGCACGGCGACGCCGAGCACGATCCCGAGCGTGGTGGACGCGGCGCCGAAGACGGTGAGCGTCGCGGCGCCCGTCACGCGTTCCTTCCGCTCGTTCGAGATGTCCGCCAGCAGGCGCACGTGACACCGGCCGGCATCCACGGGCGCCACCTGGGCCACCACCTCGCGCGCGCGAGCAAGCATGTAGAGCCGACCGCCGGAACGGAAGGAGCGCTTGAGCGAGGCGATGGTCCCGCGGTGCGGTTCCCAGGCGGTGCGGTCGGGGAAGCGCCGCTTCACGGCGAGCAGCTCCCCTTCCTCGAGCCAGCGATGGAGGCCCCGCTCCGTTTCCGCCGCCGGCCGCGCGATGGTGCGCATGGCCGAGACGTAGTGCGGGCCGGCGAGCCAGGCGAGGAACCCGCGCTCGGTCGGCACGACGGCGCGGACCTGCTCCTCGAGCATGGCCTGGCGGAGATAGCCCTCGGGGATTCCCACGTCGGCGCCGAGCTGGAGGAGCTCGCCTTCAGTGAGCCCCTCGCCGATGTCCCGCTCCGACGCCTGGAGCTCGGCGGCGCGCTGGATGATGCGTTCGAGCGCCGCGCGATCGATGCGCGGCCCACTCGGCACCGGCGGCATTCCCATCCTCGTCAGGTCTTCGACCGCTCCCGCTCCGCTGCGGGTAGCGGGGCACCCGTTTCGGCGGGGAGCGCCTTGCCCGCCGTCGCCATGCGCTTCGCCATGTCCATGAACGGCGTGAGCAGATCCATCGGGATCGGGAAGACCGTGGTGGAATTGTTCTCGGCCGCGATCTCGACGAGCGTCTGGAGATAGCGGAGCTGGAGTGCCTGCGGCTCATGCGCCATGCGCTCCGCAGCCTCCGCCAGGCGGCCGGCGGCCTGGAATTCGCCCTCTGCCGCGATCACCTTGGCCCGCCGCTCGCGCTCGGCCTCGGCCTGGCGCGCCATCGCGCGCTTCATCTCCACGGGGAGATCCACGTCCTTCACTTCGACCGCCGAGACCTCGACGCCCCATGGATCGGTGCGCTGATCCACGATCGTCTTGAGGATGCCGTTGATCTTCTCGCGATCGGCCAGCACTTCGTCCAGCTCCACCTCACCGAGGACGCTCCGGAGCGTGGTCTGCGCGAGCTGGCTCGTGGCGTAGAGGTAGTTCTCGATCTCGATGATCGCGGCGCGCGGATCGCGCACCTGCATGTAGAGCACCGCGTTCACCTTGATCGAGACGTTGTCCCGCGTGATCACGTCCTGCGGCGGAATGTCGAGTGCGACGATCCGGAGCGAGACGCGTTCGATCTTCGCGAAGCCGAACGGGACGAAGACGAGTCCCGGGCCTTTGGTTCCCCAGAACTTGCCGAGCAGGAAGGCCACGCCGCGCTCGTACTGTTTGAGCACGTGCAGGCTCAGATACGCGTACGCGACGAGCCCCGCCACGATGGCGGCGAACGGTCCCATTAGAGCACCTCCACGATCACGGCCGCACCCTGGCCGCCTCCGATGCATGCGGATCCCAGCCCATAGCGCTTGCCGGCGCGCTTGAGCGCGTGCAGGAGATGGAGCGTGATGCGCGTGCCGCTCGCGGCGAGCGGGTGACCGATCGCGATCGCGCCGCCGTGCACGTTGGTCTTCTCGCGGTCGAGACCGAGCTCCTTCTCCACCGCCACGTACTGCGGCGAGAACGCTTCGTTCACCTCGACGAGATCCATCTGCTCGAGTTTCATCCCTGCCTTGGCGAGCGCCTTCCGGGCCGCCGGCGCGGGTCCAATCCCCATGTACTTGGGCTCGACTCCAGCCACCGCCCACGAGACGAGCCGGCCGATGGGCGTGAGCTTGTGCTTCCCCGCGAAATCCTCGCCCGCGATCACCACCGCCGCCGCCCCGTCGCAAATGCCCGACGCGTTCCCGGCGGTGACGAAGCCGTCCTTCTTGAAGTACGGCGGGAGCTTGGCGAGCGCTTCCATCGTGGTTTCGGGGCGCATGTGCTCGTCGGCGCGCCACCCTTCCATCTGTTTGGTCTTCCGATTCTTGATCGGGACGGGGATCACCTCGTCGTCGAACACGCCGTCGTCCCACGCCTTCTTGGCGCGCTGCTGGCTCGCGAGCGCATAGGCATCCACCTCTTCGCGCGTGAGCTTGTACTTGTCGGCGAGGTTCTCCGCCGTCTCGGCCATCGAGAAGCCGCACTGCGGATCCTTGAGCGACTCCCAGAGCTGGTCCTCGAGCTCAGTCGCGGGGCCGAGCCGGAGCCCCCAGCGCGCGCCCCGGATCACGTGCGGCGCCTGGCTCATGGACTCGGCGCCTCCCGCGAGCACTACGGAGGACTCGTCGAGGATGATCTGCTGGGCGCCCTGGATGATGGACTCGAATCCGGAGCCGCAGAGCCGGTTCACGGTGACGGCCGGGACCTCGATCGGGAGCCCCGCCTGGAGGCTCACGTGCCGCGCCAGATAGATGGCGTCGGCGCTGGTCTGCTGCGCGTTGCCGAAGACGGTGTGGTCAAAGGACTTAGGGTCCACACCGGAGCGGGCGATGGCCTCTTTGGCGGCGATCGCGCCGAGCTGGGTGGCGGTGAAATCCTTGAGCGTTCCGCCGAATTTGCCGAAGCCGGTGCGAACGCCGGAGAGGAAGAGAACGTCTTTATTGTGTCCCTGGGTCTTCATGCCTGGATTGCTCCCCTATATAACGAAAGGAAAGGCGAGGAGAGAGAAATATGGGGGCAAGTCCGGCGGAGGGGCAGGGAGGGGGCGGTGTTTGCTCTCCCGCGCCGGCGCAGTTATACTAACGGTATGAAAACTGCGATCTCGCTACCCGATGCCATCTTCCGTGCCGCCGAACGTTTGGCCAAGCGGGCCCGCAAGTCGCGGAGTCAATTGTACGCCGACGCGCTCCGAGAGTATCTCGCCCGGCATACGCCGGACGAAGTGACCGCGGCGATGGATGCCGTGGTCGAGCGTCTCGGCGCCGAGGCACCCGACGCATTCCGGCGTCGGGCGGCACGCCGCGTCTTCGAGCACACTGAATGGTAGAGGTCCGCCAAGGGGATGTGTGGTGGGCCGACGTGGGGGAGCCGGCGGGCTCCGAACCGGGGTTCCGGCGCCCGGTGGTCGTGGTGCAAGGCGACGCCCTGAATCGCAGTCGGCTCCAGACGGTGGTTTGCGTTCCGTTGACGAGCAACCTGGCGTGGGCGGACGCGCCCGGCAACACCCGCCTTTCCGCCAAGCTCACGGGGCTACCAAAGGATTCGGTGGCCAACGCGTCGCAGATCACGGCGTTGGATCGGGCGGTGTTGATCGAACGCGTACGGCAGCTCGGTCCGCGTCACGTCGAACAGGTGCTCGACGGGATCGGCATCGTCCTCGGAGGCTGAGGCGGCTGACAGGGCCCCGATCATCGGCATCGTCATGAGCCGCTGCACGTTGCCGAAATCTTTGAGCGTTCCGCCGTGGCCCTGGGTCTTCATGTCTGAATTGCTCCCCTGCATAACGACAGGAAGGGCGAGGGGAGAGAAATATGGGGGGAGGGCGGCGGAGGGGCAGGACAGCCAGAGGGGAGCAGCGCGCCAGGCGCACGGTGCAAGGGGGAAGGGGGGACTTCGGGCCCGTGCCGTCTTCCGTGCGTGTGACTGTAATAGCGAAAGCCTGCCCAGCCACCGGTGCGCGCACGGTATGTGGGGCGGATCCGGAGCAGCACCGGCACCAGCGCCATGGCAGCACCGGTGCCGGCGTCCTTCTCCGCTGCTCAACCCCCGATGGGTGCAGCTGGTATGCAGTTCGACCCACCGGATATGCAGTTGTAGACGTATTCGGACGAACTGGCCTGCTCCGGTCCGGAATTCGCGGTCACGCTGATCCTGAAGCTGCCATCGTCCTGGTACACAGTCAGAGTCTGCGACTTTGAAGTCCCGAGGGAGTACTGGTACCCCGAGTCGTAGTGTACGCTCCATTGGTACGTGTAGTACCCGCTACAGCCTGTCGTATTCGCCGTCCACGTATACGTGCCCTTGCGAGTGATATCATTGGGTCCGGAAGCCTGAACGGTGAGTGCGGTGGGGCAGAGTACCCTGAAGACATTCAACTTGCCCACTCCAAAGTCCGACGCAGAGCCCCATGAGTCAGCGGTGCTCAGAATGCGGGTCTTCACATCGGACCATGTCATGGTGGAGTGAATCGACAGGAGAAGGGCAGCGGCTCCCGCGACTTCGGGAGTCGCTGCCGACGTGCCTCCGAACGTCGCCGTGTAATTGATGTCGTTCGACGGGCCGTCGTTGCATCCCGCGCCGCCGGACAGGTCGGTGGTCACAAGGTCTCCGACGCTCGACCCACCTAGGTTATAACAGTAATCCGTATAATGGCTACTAGGAGCCACGAGATCCAACGACGACCCTCGAGGCGAGTAGTTCGAGATGCCACCGTTCTTGTCGATTGCCCCGACACCAAGCACGACACTTAGGCTCCCGGGATAGACCACAAACCCGAAATTTCCGTTCTCGCGATCTGCCGTGTTCCCTGCCGCGAAAATGACAGCTGTGCCCAAGCCGCCACGGCCGGATGTCGTCGCCGCATCAATCGCGTCGGTGATCGCGTTGCTCGGGCTGCCGCCCCCCCAGCTGTTGCTGATGACGGACGCCTGCGCCGTCGACCAGGCCCAGTTTAGGCCATCGGCAATCGAGGCGTCTGATGCGACTTGCTCCCCCACCCCTAGGTGGCGAAAGATTCGTACGGAGATGAGAACGACGTTCGGTGCGATGCCAGCGATTCCAATGCTATTGTGACAAGCGGCGATCTCGCCAGCCACCGCGGTTCCATGCATGTCGTTCCCGTACGGATGAAATTCATCGTCTGAGTATCCGGCAAATTCAGGGGCATCCCAGCCCAGCCAACCACGCCCTCCGCAGTTCAAATCGGGATGACTCTGGTCGATCCCCGCGTCAACAACCGCGACCCGAATGGCACTGCTACCAGTCGAGATGGTCCACGCGTCGGATGCCCGGATGTCGACCGGAATGCCGTTGTGCGTCACCGAATTGTTGAGGTAGTACTGAAGCGGATA
>DATFMZ010000046.1:0-13870 GCA_035266665.1 Gemmatimonadales bacterium
TGACGGCGAGCTCCGCCCGGTGCGGCGCGGCCCGGTCGCGCACGTACCGCGCGACGCCGATTCCCGGCTCGCCGGATTCGTCGAGCGTCACCGCCCCCCAGGCCACGTGCCGCCGCTGGTCCAAGTCGGTGAGGTAGCGAACGTTGGCGTCGCTCAGCTCGTCCACGTGCCGGTGGAACCGGAAGTACCGCGATCGGGGACTGAGCCGTCGGAGGCCCTCGGCCAGGCGGCTGCTGTCGTCCTCGCGGACGGGACGTATCTGGACGCGGCTGCCGTCGCGGAGGGTGGCCACGAACGGCCGCTTTGTCGCGATGTGGGGCCACGCGCCACTGGGTAGCTGCCGGCCGTGGGCCTGTGCGTGCAGAGTCGGGCTCATCGAGATCCTCTCCATCGGGTTCACTGTGGAGAGGCGCAGTCCGGCGGGAAACGGGATCATGAGGGCGAGGGTGGCGCCGGACGCCGTCCGAGCGCCAAATTCCGATGGGGCCGCATACCCCCCATCCCAACTCCTGAAATGGCACCGAGCTCAGAAGTCACGCAGGCACTCGTCCAGCTCTCCGACGGCGATCGGAGCGCACTCGACCGGCTCCTCCCGATGGTCTACGACCATCTCCGGGGGGTGGCCGAGCGGGAGCTTCGGCGGGAGCGAGCGGATCATACGCTCAGCCCAACCGCGCTGGTCCACGAGGCGTACCTCAAGCTCATCCAGCTCGACCGGATATCCTGGGAGGGACGCGCACACTTCTTCGGAGCGTGCGCGCAGGTGATGCGGCGCATCTTGATCAGCTACGCCCGCATGAAGAAGGCGGAGAAGCGGGGCGCCGCCGCCCCCCACGTCCCCATCGACGACGTGGTCGTCGCGGCGCGGACGCGGCCGGCCGATCTGGTGGCGCTCGACGACGCGCTCGCACGCCTGGAACGCTTGAGCGAGCGGCAGGCGCGCATCGTGGAATGCCGGTTTTTCGCCGGCATGAATGTCGAGGACACGGCCGAAGCCCTCGGGATCTCGCCGGCCACGGTGAAGCGCGACTGGACCGTCGCCCGCGCCTGGCTCAATCGGGAGCTGGGAACGTGAGCCCCCATCCCGACTGGGACCGCGTGCAGGAGATCTTCCACGCGGCCCTCGCACGCCAGCCCGTGGAGCGCGCCCGCTACCTCACCGAGGCGTGCGGCGATGACCATCAGTTGCGGGAAGAGGTCCTGAGCCTGCTCGCGGCACATGAGCGCGGCGGGCCCGTCCGTGATCCCACGGAACCGGGCGCGCCGGAGCTGCCGGGCCGGATCGGCGAGTTCCGGATCCTCGAGAAGCTGGGCGAAGGCGGCATGGGCCTCGTCTATCTCGCGGAACGCACCCGCCCGGACTTCACCCAGCGCGTGGCCCTCAAGGTGATGCGCGCGGGGTTCGTGGACGAGCGCGTGGTCCGGCGGCTCGCGGCGGAGCGACGTATCCTCTCCCGGCTCGAGCATCCGGGGATCGCCCGGCTGATCGACGGCGGAACCACGCCGGCCGGTCAGCCCTACGTCGCCATGGAGTACGTGCTGGGCGTCCCCCTGCTCGACTTCTGCGCCCGCGAGCACCTCTCCGTCACCCGGCGCCTCCGCCTCTTCCTCGGGGTCTGCGACGCCGTGCACTACGCCCATCAGCAGCTCGTGGTCCATCGCGATCTGAAGCCGGCGAACATCCTGGTCACGACCCGCGGCCGGCCCAAGCTCCTGGACTTCGGCATCGCCAAGCTCCTCGCCACGGGTGACGACGCCGATCCCCTCACGCGCTCGGCGGCGTGGATGACACCGGCCTATGCGAGTCCCGAGCAGGCGAGCGGCGCCCCCGTGAGTACCTGCACGGACGTCTATGCCCTGGGCATTCTGCTCTACGAGATGCTGGTCGGCAGGCGACCGTACGACGTTCCGTCGGCGTCGCCGGCGGAGATCCAACGGGTCATCTGCGAAACCGTGCCCATACCGCCGAGCGCGGTCCCCGCCGATCGGCGACAGCGGCGCCGGCTCCGGGGCGACCTCGACACGATCGTGCTCAAGGCGCTCGCCAAGGAGCCGGCGCGGCGCTACGGCTCGGTCGAGCAGCTCGCCGAGGACCTCCGCCGCCACTTGGACCGCCGCCCCGTCCTCGCGCAGCGCGACAGCGTGTGGTATCGGACATCGAAGTTCCTGCACCGCCACCGCACGGGCCTCGTGGCGGCGGGCCTCGTCGGGGCGGCGCTCATCGGCGGGATCGCCACGACGGCCTGGCAGGCGTCTGTGGCTGGTCGCGAGCGCGACCGGGCGGAGGCGGCGCTCGAGCAGAACGAGGATGTCGTCACCTTCCTCACGGATCTCTTCCAGGCGAGCGATCCGACCGAGGCCATCAGCGACACGCTCGCCGCCCGGGAGCTGCTGCGTCGCGGCACCGCGCGCGCGGAAGAGCTCGAGGGACAACCGGTCGTCCAAGCCAGGCTCCTCGATGTCCTGGGCCGCATCTACGACCGGCTCGGCCAATACGATCGCGCCCATCAGATGCTCGGCCGCGCACTCGGACTCCGTCGTGAGGTGCTCGGTCCCCTGCACCATGACGTCGCCGAGAGTCTCGACCACCTCGGCCTGGCCCGGCGCGACGTCAGCGACTTCCGCGGCGCCGTGGGGCTGCACCGGGCCGCGCTCGCCATCGAGACCGAGACGCTCGGCCCCACCCACCCCGACGTGGTCGAGACGCTCATGAACCTCGCGTTCGTGCTGCCCTATCTGGGGCGATTCCACGAGACCGAGGCCCTCTATCAGCGCGCGGCCGACATCACCATGACGGCATACGGTCCCGATGACCCCCGCGTGGCCACCGTCCTGATCCCGCTGGCCGCAGCCCAACGCCGGGTGGGCCGGCTCGATGCGGCCGAGTCGAGTTATCGCGAGTCCCTGCGGATTCGCCTCACACGGCTCGACGAGCATGATCCCGCCATCGCGGAGAGCGAGGTGCATCTCGGCGACTTCCTGCGCGAAGTGCGGGGGCGCTCCGACGAGGCCCAGGCGCTCTACCGTCGCGCACTCGAGATGCTTCACGCCACCCTGGGCCCCGATCATCCCGCACTGGTCCATCCGCGGGGAAGCCTCGCGGAGACGCTCTCGGCACGCGGCGACCACGCCGGCGCGGAGTCGCTCTATCGCGAAACGATCGCGAGCCGGCGGCGCGTGTACGGCGCCGAGCATCTCACCGTGGCGGCGGCGATGACCGCCCTGGCCCAGGAGCTTGGCCGAGACGGGCGTTATGTTGAAGCGGAGTCGGTCTTCGCCCGCACGCTCGCCATGGAGAACCGCCTCGTGGAGGGGAACCACACGCTGAAGGCGTTCACGCTCAGCGCGCTCGGATGGATGCGCAACCAACGCGGCGACTTCACCGGCGCCGAGCGGGTCCTGCGCGAGGAGATCACCATGCGGCAGGAGATGCAGGGACCCGAGCACCACATGGTGGCGGCCGCGCTGGGGAATCTCGGCGCCGCCCTCGCGGGGGCGGGGCGGCGCGCTGCCGCGGAGTCGGCCTTCGTCGCGGGCCTCGGCATCGTGGCGCCGCTCGCGCCCGCCTATCAGGATCTCGCCGACACCCTGCGCGCGAGCCTCTCCCGGTTGCGTGCCTCCGAAGCCACCCTCGACTAGCGTGAGGCTCCGCTTCTCGGTTGGCGTCGCGTGCGCCGCCTCCCTGCTCGCCGTGGCGGCACCCCTCACCGCCCAGATCCTCGACAAGGCCGCGATCCTCCACCGCCAGACCTGGTGGGACAACCGCGACTGGTCCTGGTACGAGGCGCACATCCCGTTCTTCGAGTCGCCCGACACCGCGATCGACGCCACCTACTACTACCGCTGGGAGCTGGTGACCAAGCACCTCACCTACGGCTCCCCGTCTGCCGGCTACACCTTCAGCGAGTTCATCGACCGGCCGTTCTGGTCCGGCGCGTACGGCGCGATCAGCTGTCCCCTCGGCCACCAGTTCGACGAGGTGCGCTGGCTCCGGGACCGGCGCATCATCGACGACTTCGCCAACTATTGGTTCGAGACGCCCGGTGCCGAGCCGCGCACGTACAGCAACTGGTACGGCGACGCGATGTGGTCGGTCTACGAGGTCACGGGCGATACCGCGTTCGTGCGCACGGTCTTTCCGCACATGCTCGCGCAATACCGCGGATGGATGGCCGAGCGATGGGACTCGACGCACGCGATGTTCAAGTGGGACGGGATGCACGATGGGATGGAATTCAACATCGACAGCCGCCAGACGGAGGACAAATTCTCCGGCGGCGCGGGATATCGCCCCACACTCAACAGCTATCTCTTCGCCGACGAGCGCGCGATCGCGAACGCCGCCCAGCTTCTGGGCCGGGATTCAACGGCGCGGGTGTTCCGCGAGCGCGCCGCCGCCCTCAAGCAGAGGGTGCAGACCCAGCTGTGGGATTCCACCCGTCATTTCTTCTTCGAGCAGTTCGCGGACGACCATCCCAACGGCATTCGCGCGGGCACGCTCACCTATCAGACCGGCCCATACGCCGGCAGCCCGCACGGGCGGGAAGAAATCGGCTTCGTGCCGTGGCAGTTCGAGCTCCCCGACTCCGGGTACGAAGCCGCGTGGCGTTTCCTCATGGACACGGCGTACTTTGCCGCCCCGTTCGGCCCCACCACCACGGAGCGCCACGATCCACAGTTCTACGTCTCGCCCACCTGCTGCTGGTGGAGCGGGAACTCGTGGCCGTATGCCACCGCGCAAACGCTCGTCGCGCTGGCCAATGTGCTCGACGATTATCACCAGTCGTATGTCACCAAGGACGACTACCTCGAGCTGCTCCGCACGTTCACCCGCACCCAGCGCAAGGACGGCCATCCCTACATCGCCGAGTCCGCCAATCCGTTCACGGGGTCGTGGCATGGCGCCGACACCTTCGACCACAGCGAGGACTACTTCCACTCGCAGTACGTGAACCTGATCATCACCGGGCTGGTGGGCCTTCGACCGCGGGCGGACGACACGCTGGAGGTGGCACCACTCGCCCCCGAGCGCTGGCCCTATTTCGCCTTGAACGACGTTGCCTATCACGGCCACACCGTCTCGATCATCTGGGACAAGGACGGGAGCAGGTATCATCGCGGTGCGGGACTCTCGATCTTCGTGGACGGCCGGCGCGTGGCCCATACGTCTCACGTCTCCCGTCTCACGGCTTATCTGGGACCGACGCCGGTCCTGCCCGCCGCAGATCGCCCCGTCAACCTCGCCGTCAACAACGACGGTTCGGCGTATCCGCTGGTCACCGCCTCGTACAGCGCGCCGAAGACTCCGCCCTTCTTCGCGGTGGACGGCCAGTACCGCTATGGGATGGACCCGCCCGACCGCTGGACCGCCGCGGGCTCAGGGCATGCGCGCGACTGGCTCGCGGTGGATTTCGGGATCGTCCGTCCAATCGATTCAGTGAAGCTGTACCTGCTGGACGACGGTCCGGGTGCGGCCGTCCGCGCGCCGGCCAGCTACGCGATTCAGATGTGGCGCGCGGGAAGATGGGTGGACGTGCCGGACCAGCATCGCGATCCCGCGACGCCGGTTGGACATCGCGCGAACGCGATCGCCTTCCCACGCATCGAGACGTCGAAACTCCGCGTCGTACTCGTCCACCGCCCGGACGCGAGCAGTGGACTCTCGGAGATTGAAGCGTGGTCGCACGTGGCACTCCCGCTCCCCGCGCCTGCCGCACCGAGTCCGGACCTCGCGTACAACGCGACCGGCGCAGGCTATCCGATGGCCACGACGTCGTTCACCGGCAAGGACGATTCGATCTCGGAGATCAACGACGGCCGGATCGCGTTCAGTCACTACTCACGCAACCGGTGGACGGCGTACGGCATGAAGGACTCCACCGATTGGGTGACGATAGACTTCGGCGCGCCGAACCGCGTCGCCTCACTCGCGCTCTATCTGTGGGGTGACGGTCACGGCGTGCGTGCGCCGAAGCGCTACGCGGTGCAGTATTGGGACGGTGGTGCCTGGCACGATGCCCAGGTACGCTCGAGACTTCCGGCACAACCCGAGACGTGGGCGGTGAACACCGTGACCATCGCGCCCGTCACCACGCGCAAGGTGCGCGTCGTCTTCACGCACGATCTACCCGGAGCGACCGGCGTGACCGAGCTCCAGATCTGGGGACCGACTCGATGAACCGAATGTCACGCGCGCGAAGCATCGCCGCCCTCCTGGTGAGTGCTGCCACGCTGCCACCCTGCCACTCTGCCGTCGCCCAGCAAGCCCCGGTTTCCCATCTCGAGACCCGCTGGGCCAAGGACGTCACGCCGGCCAACGCGTGGCCTCAGTACCCGCGGCCGCAGATGGTGCGTCACGACTGGCAGAACCTGAACGGCCTGTGGGACTACGCCATCACGGACTCTGGTGCCGCCGAGCCCAGCACCTTCGACGGCAAGATCCTCGTTCCGTTCCCCGTCGAATCGCAGCTGAGCGGCGTGCGGCGCGCGGTCACCCCCACGCAGCGGCTCTGGTATCACCGCACCTTCACCGTGCCGCACGCATGGCGGAGCGGACGCATGCTGCTCCACTTCGGAGCGGTGGATTGGGATGCCACCGTATTCGTGAACGGCCGTGAGGTGGGGGAGCACAAGGGCGGCTACGACCCGTTCGCCTTTGACGTGACCGATGCGCTCACGTCCGGAGCACAGCAGCAGGTGGTGGTGAGCGTCTGGGATCCCACCGATCAAGGGGGCCAGCCGCGCGGCAAGCAGGTGCTCCATCCCCACAGCATCTGGTATACCGCCGTCACGGGCATCTGGCAGACGGTATGGCTCGAGCCGGTCCCCGCCTCGTACATCACCTCGCTCCTCATCACGCCGAATCTCGATGCGAGCAGCGTCACCGTGATCGCGCACGTGCCGCCAGGACCGGAGTCGCGCGTGGTCCACGTCACGGCCCTCGACGGGGCCCGCGCCGTAGCAACGGGAAACGGCATGGCGGAGGACCCCATCACGCTCGAGATCCCCCACCCGCATCTCTGGTCGCCGAGCCATCCGTTCCTCTATCACCTGCGCATCGCGCTCGCGTCGGGCGATTCGGTGACCAGTTACTTCGGCATGCGGAAGATCGCGCTCGGCAGGGACGCCAAGGGCGCCATTCGACTCTTTCTCAACAACACGCCGCTCTTCGAGTTCGGCACGCTCGACCAGGGCTGGTGGCCCGACGGACTCTACACGCCGCCGAGCCAGGCCGCGATGCTGAATGACCTCCTCACGCTCAAGCGCCTGCACTTCAACATGACGCGCAAGCACGTGAAGGTGGAGTCGGCCCGCTGGTACTACGGGTGCGACAGCTTGGGGCTCCTCGTCTGGCAGGATATGCCGAGCGGCGACAACACGACGGATGCCGACAAGGCCGAGTTCAGCCGGGAGCTCGAGCACATGGTGGACGCCCTGCGGAACCATCCGTCCATCGTGATGTGGGTGCCGTTCAACGAAGGATGGGGCCAGCACGACACGCCGAAGGTCGTCGCCTGGATCAAGGCGCATGACCCCACCCGCCTCGTGGACGACGCGAGCGGGTGGACCGACAAGGGCGTGGGCGACGTGATCGACCTCCACGACTACCCCGGACCGGGGATTCCCAAGCTCGACAGCACTCGCGCGCGCGTGCTCGGCGAGTTCGGCGGCCTTGGCTTCCCCATTCGCGGCCACACGTGGGTGGACAGCAACAACTGGGGCTACCGGCGGTACTCGACGCAGGAGCAGCTGGCCGATGCCTACGGCGATCTCATCGACCAGCTCCGGATTCTGAAGGGGCAGGGTCTCGCCGCGGCGGTGTACACGCAGACCACCGATGTCGAAGTCGAGGTGAACGGACTCATGACCTACGATCGCGCGCTCGTGAAGCTCCCGCCGCGCGCGATCGCGTTGAACGCGACCGTGTACGGGCCGCCGCCCGTCGTGAAGATGGTGGTCCCGACATCGGTGGACACGCCGCAGGTCTGGCGCTACACCACGACCAAGCCGGAGGGACGGTGGTATGCGGCGAACTATGCCGACGGCTCATGGCAGAGCGGCCCGGGCGGATTCGGCACCGCGGAGACGCCGGGCGCCCACGTCGGCACGGTATGGGATACGCCGGACATCTGGATCCGCCGGACGTTCACCCTCACCGATGCGCACATTGCGCACCCGCATCTCGTGATTCACCACGACGAGGATGCCGAGGTGTACCTGAACGGGGTGCTGATCGGGAGGTATCCGGGGTACACGACGAGCTACACCTACCTGCCGCTCGGCACCGTGGGCACCAAGCGGCTCCGGCGCGGTACCAACACCATCGCCGTCCACGTCCATCAGACCAAGGGCGGCCAGTACATCGACGTCGGGCTCGCGGACGTCCACGACACCACCGATCGCTGAGGAGCGACCGACCGATGCGCATTATCCCCCTCTTCGTGGCATTGACGCTGGCGGCCGGCACGGCTGCGGCACAGCAGGCCCCCACCAGGACGAAAGGACCGAGCGTGACTCGCGCCCCATTCGGCCATACGAAGGACGGCACGCCCGTCGAGATCTATACGCTCGAGAACGCCCGCGGCATGAAGATCCGCGTGATGACGTACGGCGGGATCATCCAACAGATCATGGCGCCCGATCGGGAGGGCCATCTGGCCGACGTCGTCCTCGGATTCGACTCGCTCGAGGGATACGTCAAGGAGTCGCCGTACTTCGGGGCGATCGTCGGGCGCTACGCCAACCGCATCGCGCACGGGCAGTTCACGCTGGACGGCAAGACGTATCATCTCCCGATCAACAACGGGCCGAATTCCCTGCACGGGGGCCTGGTGGGCTTCGACAAGGTGGTCTGGCACGCGGAGCCGTTCACGCACGGCGACAGCGTGGAGCTGGTGCTCACGCACTCGAGCCCGAACGGCGATCAGGGATACCCCGGTGATCTGCATGTACGAGTCACCTATACGCTGACCCCGATGGACGAGATCGTCGTCGACTATCACGCGACGACGGACAAGGCGACACCGATCAACGTCTCTCAGCACTCGTACTTCAATCTCAAGGGTGAGGGCAACGGCGACATTCTCGGCCACATCCTCACGATTCACGCGAGCCACTATACGCCGATCGACTCGACCTTCATCCCGACGGGGCAGATCGAATCGCTCGAGGGATCGCCGCTCAACTTCGAGAAGCCGACGGCGATCGGGAAGCGTATCAACGAGCCGAACCAGCAACTGGTATTTGCGCACGGCTACGACCACAACTACGTGCTCGACCGCACGGGCCCGGGCATGTTCCACGCCGTACACGTGCTCGAGCCTACCACGGGCCGGACGCTCGACGTCTATACCACGCAGCCGGGCCTTCAGTTCTACTCGGGCAATTTCCTCGACGGCACGATTCACGGGAAGTCGGGACACGTCTACGTGCACCGCGGTGGCTTCTGCCTGGAGACGCAGCATTACCCGGATTCGCCCAACCACGCCAACTTCCCGTCCACCATTCTCCGGCCGGGCGAGACCTTCCATCAGGTGACGGTCTTCAAGTTCGGGGTGAAGGAGTAGGTGGTCCCGCCGCCGAGAAATGAAACGGGGTCCCGATCGGGACCCCGTTTTGGTTCAGCAGTACATCGGCAGGCCTCAGCGACGGGCCTCCTCGAGCACACCTTGCTCGACGTCGAACCCGGCGAGCTTCCACTCGGCCATGCCGCCTTCGAAGTCGTACACGTTGGCGAAGCCGGCCTCGTCGAGCTTCTTGGCCGCCGTGGGCGACGCGGGGCAGTCCTTGCTCGCGCAATAGACCACGATCGGCCGGTCCTTCCGGCCCGCGAGATTGGTGACCTCGGCGACGAAGTCGTCACGCTCGTTGTCGACGTGGTGGGAGCCCGGGATGTGCTCCTTCGCAAATGCCTCATCGCCCAAGACGTTCACGACCAGGACGTCCTGGTCGCTTTCGAGCTTCTGGTTCAGTTCCTTCGCGCGCAGAGCGTTCATACAGACCATCCTTTCTGCGCCTCGTGACGCGTTGTGTAACTTGTTGCTACATATGAATATAGCTAAGTTGCAGCCGAAACCGAACCCCCGATCGCCTTCACCTTCGCCTCCACCGCCATCCGCGCCAGGCGTTCGAGCGGGAGGTTGCGCGGTCGTGGAGGTCGGGATACTGAGAGAAGATGACAGCGTCAGTCAGGCACTTCGCGGCCGTGATTGCGACCATCGCCTTCACGGCGTGCGCGGGTGGATCGTCGCGATCCGCCAGGGGAACCGCGCCTCACCTAATCCGGGCCACCGCCCCAGAGTGGCCGGATACGGCAGGGTGGCGGATCGATTCGACGCCGGAGCTGGTGCTCGGAAGAGTCGACACCGATCTTGCGTCCAATCGGCCGGGGCAAGCTTTCTCAGACGTGCGCGGCGCCGTACGCCTCAGCGATGGACGGATCATCGTGGCCGAGGCGTCGACCCAAGAGCTCCGCGTCTTCGACTCGACCGGCAGGTACGTCGGCGAGTGGGGGCGGAGGGGTGGAGGACCGGGAGAATTTCGTGGGCTCGACGGAGTGTTCAGCATCCCGGGCGATACGGTGATCGCGCTCGATCTTGGGTTGGAGCGCATCACCGAGTTCAGCCGTGCGGGAGCGGTGATCGCGACGGTGGGATACCCGGGATTCGACCACGTGGACGGCGCACTCAGCGGCGTTCGTCTTCTCGTGAGGCGAGGGTTCGATGGGTACAAGCCGGGAGCGTACCCTCCCGCACTCAAACCGGTCGACATCGTGAACCCCAGGACGAACCGCCGCGAATCCCTGGGTCGCTACCACACTCAAGGCAATGCCGTGGTAGAAGCCGCACGAATGCACTCCGTGATTCCGCTAAGCTTCAGCGTGGGTGCGCTCGGCGCGGCATCGGGGGATGAAGCTGCGGTTGGCGATCCGGATAGCGCGCGGTCGATTGCGGTCTTCACGGATCCGGCGCCTGATGCCACCCTAGCCACGAAGCGCGACACCCCACCGGGACACGCCGATACGTTGACACGACCGGCAGCCGCGTGGTACTACTCAGCAGATTGCAGGGAGATAGAATGAACGACGAGATGGGGACCGTTCGCATCGACATCGAGATCGAGAATCCACTCCGCGCGGGTGTACGGAACGGGCTCTCGAACGTTCTCGTGGATACCGGCGCCGAGTTGTCCTGGATCCCGCGCGACGTGCTCGATGTGCTCGGCGTTGAGCGTTACACGCGTTGGCGCTTCCGGCAAGCGGACGGGACAGCGCTCGAACGGTGGGTGGGGCCGGCGTTCATTCATGCCGAAGGGCGGCGCGCGACCGATGACGTGGTGTTTGGTGAGCCCGGCGACCTCGTGCTGCTCGGTGCCCGCACGCTCGAAGGCCTGAATCTGCGCGTGGATCCTGTGAGTCATCGCCTGGTGGACGCCGGTCCTGCCCCGGCGGCGGCGCTGGCATAGCGCCTTCGGTTCACACTCGCGCGCCGCGCTCCCCGATCGCCTTCACCTTCCCCTCCACCGCCAACCGCTCCAGGCGTTCGAGCGGCAGCGCGAGCAACAGATCGATCCGGCGGCCCAGCAACACGAATGCGTCACGGAAGGCGGCACGGCGGGTCGCCTCGTCACCGGTGACCGCCGCGGGATCCGGCATCCCCCAGTGCGCGAGCACCGGCTGGCCGGGAAAGATCGGACACGCCTCCCGCGCCTTGTCGCACACGGTGATCACGAAATCCCACGGCTCCTTCTCGAGGCCCTGCACGCTACGGGGCGCGTGGCCCTTCCACGGTATCCCATGCTCGGCCAGCGTCTCGATCGCGAGCGGGTTCACCGCCGCCGCCGGCTCCGAGCCCGCACTTTCCGCCAGGATCCGCCCCTTCGCCTTGTAGTTGAGGAGCGCTTCGCCCATCTGACTGCGGGCCGAGTTCCCGGTGCAGAGAAAGAGCAACCGGAAGGGACGCGCGTGTTCCCCGCTCATACGGCGATTCCTTCAGATGGAATGGAGGGTTCGCTCGGCCGGTTCGCAGCGAAGTACTTCCGGCGCCACCTGAGCGCGACGTTCACGAGCGCGATCAGCACGGGGACCTCGACCAGCGGCCCGATCACCGCGGCGAACGCCGCACCACTCGCGATGCCGAACGTTCCGACGGCCACCGCAATGGCGAGCTCGAAGTTATTGGAGGCGGCGGTGAACGAGAGCGTGGCGGTCTTGGGGTAGTCCGCCCCCGCCCGGCGGCTCAGGAAGAACGTCACCGCGAACATCAGCACGAAGTAGAGCAGGAGCGGCACCGCCACCCGGAGCACCATCCCCGGGCTCGCCACGATCTGATGGCCCTGGATCGAGAACATCACGATGATGGTGAACAGCAGGGCGATCAGCGTGACCGGGCTGATTTTCGGGATGAACCGCTCACGGTACCATGCGTCGCCCTTGAGGCGACGCAACACGAAGCGCGTGAGCATCCCCGCCAGGAATGGCACGCCGAGATAGATGAATACGCTCTCGGCGATCTGACCCATCGTGATGTGGACCGCCATACCGGAGAGTCCAAGCCAGGTCGGCACGAGGGTGATGAAGACGTAGGCATAGACGGAGTAGAAGAGCACCTGGAAGATCGCGTTGAACGCCACCAGCCCGGCGGCATACTCGGCATCGCCGCAGGCGAGATCGTTCCAGACGATCACCATCGCGATGCAGCGCGCGAGGCCGATTAAGATCAATCCGACCATGAGCTCGGGGTAGCCGCGCAGAAAGATCACGGCGAGCGCGAACATCAGCACCGGTCCGATCACCCAGTTCTGTAGAAGCGAGAGGCCTAGCACCTTCCAGTTCCGGAAGACGTCGCCCAGCTCCTCGTAGCGCACCTTGGCGAGCGGCGGGTACATCATGAGTATCAAGCCGACGGCGATGGGGAGCGACGTCGTGCCGATCTGCGTGGCGGCACTCACGCGCGTGATGGCGAGGGGCCAGACGTAGCCCAGCCCCACGCCCACACCCATCGCGAGGAAGATCCAGAGCGTGAGGTACCGGTCGAGGAACTTGAGGCGCCCGACGACGCCGGGCGCCCGTGCCACGTCAGGCATCGGCTGGCTTGGTCGCCCGCACGAACGCCGCCATCACCCGCCCCGCCACGTCGCGCGCGAGCTTGTCGGCATCCAGTCCGGCGTCGGCCAAGATCTGCCGCGCGTCCTCGAACTCGTAGATGCGCGTGGGCTCCACACCAACGTCCGTGAACCCCGCCTTGCCGAGCAGATCGACGTAGGCGCGCTCCTCGAGTGCTCCCGCAACACACCCCACCCAAAGCTCCATGCTGCGGCGTACGTCGAGCGGCACCGCCCCGCGGATCACGACGTCCGAGATGGCGAACCGGCCACCCGGCTTGAGTACCCGGAAGGCCTCGCGCAACGCCCGCGGCTTGTCGGCCGAGAGGTTGATCACGCAGTTCGAGATGATTACGTCCACCGAAGCGTTGGGGAGGGGGATGTCCTCGATCTCGCCCTTCAGAAACTCGACGTTTTGGATCCCGGCCGCCTTCTGATTCTCGCGCGCGAGGGCGAGCATCTCGTCGGTCATATCGAGTCCGTATGCCTTGCCCGTGGGCCCGACGCGCTTGGCCGAAAGCAGGACGTCGATCCCGCCGCCGGAGCCCAGGTCGAGCACGGTCTCCCCTTCACGCAACTCGGCGAGCGCCGTGGGATTCCCGCAGCCGAGCGAGGCCAAGAGCGCCTGCGCCGGGACGCCCGCCGCCTCCGCCGCGTCATAGAGGTTGGTCGAGATCGGATCGCAGGTCGAGCCGTCGCCGGCGGCACCGCCGCAGCAGCCATTGCTCTCGCCGTTGAAGACACGAAGCGCCGCCTCGCCATACTTGGT
>DATFMZ010000047.1:0-5804 GCA_035266665.1 Gemmatimonadales bacterium
CCGAGCGTGCCCCCGGCGGATGCAATCAGGAAGAGCGGCGCGTGGGTCGTGTCGCGCCCGTGCCGCAGCGTCACGAGGATCGGCGTCGCATGCGCTTCCATGGACGGCCGGCCCGCGAGGACCTCGTCGACGTGCCCCGCCAGCGTGGCGATGGTCGGAAAGCGATACACCGATTGTTCGGGAAGTCTGCCGCGGTCGAGTCCGAAGGTCCCGCGGAGCCGGTGCACCACCGCGAACACGCTGAGCGACGATCCGCCGGCTTCGAAGAAGCTGGTGTCGAGTCCGAACTCCGCATGCCCGAGGACCTGTTGCCAGATCTCCGCAATCCGGAGCGCGGTCTCGGTCGCGGACCCGTCGGCCGCAGGTCGGGCCGCGTGCGTCGCGTAGTCGTCGAGCAGTCGTAAGCGGTCGAGCTTGCCGCTTGCCGTCAGCGGGAAGCGCTCGACGCCCACCACGGCCGACGGGATCATGTACGGCGGGAGGCGCTCGCGCAGCGCCCGGAAGACGGAGGCGCTGTCCACGTCCGCCGGCGTCACGAACGCCATCAACGTTGCGTGTCCCGACCCGCCGTCGCGCACGACGACCGCGGCACGGCGCACCTCGGGATGGCTCAGGAGCGCACGCTCGACATCCTGGGGATCCACGCGGAAGCCACGGATCTTGACCATGTTGTCGGCGCGCCCGACGAACTCCAGGCTGCCGTCGGGCATCGACCGAACCTGGTCGTGTGTGTCGTAGAGGCGCTCGGCGTACGGTGGGTCCTGGACGATCACGGCATCGGTGAGCTCTGGGCTCCGGAAATACTCCGTGAAGAGCGGGGTCCCGGACATGTACAGCGTCCCGACCTCGCCCGGCCCGACGGGCTTCCGGTCCGGTCCCAGGACGTGGGGGCGCACATCGTCGGAGATCGGGGTGCCCAATGGGAGCTCCTGGCCCGGCCGAAGTGCGGCGCGCAGGTCGCACACCAGCGTGGAGCTGGCCTCGGTGCTCCCGTAGATTGAATAGAGATGTGCGGTTGGCGGAAACGCGGCGACCGCTCTGGCGGCCAGGTCGGGGGAGACGTATTCCCCCATGAGCACCACCACGCGGAGCGGTGGTGGGACGAACCCGGGCATGTCGAGCGTCGCATGCAGCGCGGAGGGCACGATGAGGAGCCGGGTCACGTTTCGGGCGCGGATGATGTCCCAGAACACCTCGAGATTGCGCGCGTCCCGATCTCCGATGATGACGACCGGAACTCCGCGCAGGAGTGGCTCGAAGAGCTCGTAGATACCGTGCGTCGTGGTCGCGTGCGCCTTCTGGCAGCACACCTCGCCCGCGGCATAGGGGTGTCGTTCCCAGGTCCAGTGCAGGCGGTGCTGGAAGGAGCGGTGGCTTCGCGCGATCATCTTCGGTGTGCCGGTCGATCCCGAGGAACACAGCACGAATGCGGTCTGGTCCGCGTGGCCGCTTTCGGCCCGCGGCGTATCGGCGCCGGACGAGAGGGTCTCGAGACGCAGCCGTCGCACGGTCAGGGTGGGGTCGAGCGGCGTCGTTTCATCGTCGACGACGGCGTCGAGCGCGGCATGGGCCAGGATCTCCTCCAGCCGGCCCACCGGGTACGATGGGGGAAGCGGCAACACCGTCGCGTTCGTCTTGAGGATGCCGAGCGCGGCGGAAACCCACGTCATCGAGCGCTCGACGTGGAGCCCCACGACCGCACCCTCGCCGATGCCCTGCGCTCGTAGCGCGCGCGCGATGGCATCGGCTCGGTGCTCGAGCTCGGCGTAGGTGATGGACCGTTCACCCTCGTATAGCGCAACGGCGGCGGGCGTACGGCGCGCCTGTTCGTCGAACTGGTGGTGCAGCAAGAGTTGGGCGTCGGACCGGGTCATGATAGGAGGTCGTCGTTCCACATGGTCGATAGGGTGATGTGCGGGGCGATCCTGCTCCACGACGTGGAAGATGCGATCCCCGGACGCTTTTGCAATCCACATGCCGCGGCGCGCCGACCCATCGGTGAGGGTGGTGCGACGCACCCGGTGAATCGACGCGCGGCATGAGCGAACCATATCTCAGATCCATACGGCACGATCTTCCGTACGACGTGCAGCTCTGGTGGGTGGACCTCGACGCATCCGGCGTCCTGGCCGGACGCGGGGGGCTCACCACGAGCGATCTGGAACGCGCCGAGCGCATGGCGACGGCGCAGCTCGCGCGGCGATTCCTGGCGAGCCGGTGCGCGATCTATCACCTCCTGGCCGAGGCATTGGGCCGATCACCGGCATCGATCGCGCTGTCGGTCAATCCCTTTGGCAAGCCGGAACTCGTTGATGGCTCGATGCACTTCAATCTCAGCCATAGTGGAGCGGACGCACTGATCGGGCTCAGCGGGAGCAGTCCGATCGGCGTCGACATCGAGCGCATCCGAGAGGTCGAGAACGCGGCGGAGATCGTGCGGGCACAATTCACGGAGCGGGAACGTGCGGAGTGGGGCCGTGCCAGTGCGGCAACACGCGATCGGGCCTTTCTCGAATGCTGGACGCGCAAGGAGGCGTGCCTCAAGGCGCTGGGCACCGGCATCGCCGTCTCCCCGATGCTGGTGGAGACGGGCGGCGCCGATACCGAGCCTCGCACGGTTCAGGTGGCGCCGCGTGGGGCCGGAGCGGAGGTGACGGTCTGGTCGGTGGAGCGTTCGAGCGCAGCTGCCGCAGTCGCGCTCGCGAGTCTCGATGCGGTCGGCAACGTCCAGCGGGCTGTGGCCGGCCGCGCGACGTTCAGCCCGCCAGCCGCGCCGCCAGCGTGAGGGCGCCGAGCGTAGGATCCACCACCACGTCGATGTGTCGCGCCGCCGGCGCGTCCTCCGCAAGCACGTGGAGGAGGGTTTCGCGCACCGGCGAATCTGGAGAGAGGACCCCGCCCGCGAGCGCCACGTCCACGCGGTGCGCACCCGGGAAGCGGTGGAGCAGGGCGATGACGTGCTCGGCGAGCTCCCGCCCGGCGGCTTCGACGATCGCGCGCGCCACGGCGTCACCGTGCCGCGCATGGTGGCAGACGGTACGCGTGAGCGATGCCACTTCCTTGTGGTCCGCTCGACCGGCCCAGTCGACCATGTCATCGAGCGACACCGCGCCGATCGCCCCGGCGAGCGCCGCCGAGAGCGCCGTCGAGGGCCCACGTCCGTCAGCCGCCTTTCCGAAGGCGGACAGCGCGGCACGGCCGATCCAGTAGCCGCTTCCCTCGTCCCCCATTTGCCACCCGAGACCGCCGACGCGCCAGACGACGCCGTCGGCGTCGCGGGCGTAGGCGATCGATCCCGACCCCGCGTTCAAGAGGATCCCCGGGCCGGAGTGGAAGACGCTCTCGAGCGCGATCGCGGCATCGGTCGTGACCTCCACGCGCTCGGCGAGGCCGTAGTCCGCGAGCGCGCGCAGGAGCTCATCGCGCTCGGTCGCGCGGCCGGTGCCCGCCGCTCCCACGACGAGCAGCGCGGCGGGCATGTCCGTTCCCGCCGCCGCCAGCGCCTCACGCACGGTGAATGCAATCGCATCGGCGGCCGCGGCGGCATGCCCCGGGAAGACGGCGCCCGGTGGGCCGGATGCCCGACCACGCGCGTTGAGGCGGCGGTCGGCGACGACCGCGGCCGTGTGCGAGCCGCCGGCGTCGACGCCAACGAGGACGTTCTTCGTCGCATCGGTCATGCGGTCTCCGGTTCCCGGGTCGGCGTATCACCGTGGCCGAGACGCGAGGCGCCCCATCCGACCCCCAGCGTGAGCGCGAGTCCGAGGGGAACGTACCACGTCCACGCGAGATGCTGGAAGACGCCCGGCTTGCCGAGCACGACGACGATCATCACGGCGGTGGCCACGCCCATCGCGAGGATCGCGTCACGCTGTCGGGCGCGCGGGACGAGCCCCCCCAGGAGATACGTGCCGAGCAGCGCGCCATACGTGATCGACGCGAACGAGAGCGCCAGGACCACCACCGGCTGCGTGGTCGAGCGGAAGGAGAGGGCTCCGGCCGCGAGCACGAGCGCCCAGCCGATCGTGGCGAGGCGCCCGACCGTGAGCAGCCGCTTGTCGTCTCGCACCCGCATCAGCGGGGCGTAGAAGTCATGCGTCGTGGCCGAGGCGAGCGAGTTGAGCGATGAGCTGACCGTGCTCATCGCCGCCGCGAGCACCCCCGCCACCACCAGTCCTTTGATCCCGACCGGCAGATGGTTCACGATGAAGAGCGGGAAGAGCTTGTCGCTCGTCGTCGCGGGGTCGGCGTTCCCCGAGGCCCAGATCATGGTGCCGACCACCAGGAAGAGCGCGAACTGGAGGATGACGAGCACGCCCGACCCGATCAGCGCCCGGCGCGCATCGCCGAGGCTCTTCGTTCCGAGCAGGCGTTGCACGATGAGGTGATCGGTCCCGTGCGAGGCGGCGGAGAGCAGCGCCCCGCCGAGCACCGCGGAGAGGAACGTGTACGGCGCGCTGAGCGACAGATGCCAGTCGAAGACCGCGAGCTTGCCTTGATCGGCGGCGTGGGCCATCGCGGGCCCGAAGCCGCCGGCGAGATGCGCGGCCACGATCACGGTGGCAATGCCGCCCAGGACGTAGATGCCGAGCTGGACCACATCGACCCACACCACCGCCTTGATCCCGCCGTACCAGGTATAGACGAGCGTCACCGCCGCGACGGCGAGCACGCTTTCGGGAATCGTCCAGCCGGTGACGATCGCGAGCGGAATGGCCGAGGCGAAGACGCGCACGCTGTCGCCGAGGACGCGGATCGCCATGAAGATCGCCGACGCCGCACGGCGCGTCCCTCCGCCGAAGCGGGTTTGGAGGCGCGTGTACGCGGTCTCCTGCGTGCCGCGGAAGTAGCCGGGCAGGAGCCACGCGGCGACCCCGATCCGGCCGATCAAGTAGCCGAAGGCGAGCTGCAGGAACGTGAGGTTGCCGCGGGCACCGATTCCCGGCACCGAGATCACGGTGAGCGCGGACGTCTCGGTCGCCACGATCGACAGCATCACGGCGATCCACGGGAGCTCGTGGTGACCGAGGAAGTAGTCACCCGTGTCGCCCTGACGCCTGGCCGCGACGATCCCCACCGCGAGGATGCCCGCGAAGTACGCGGCCATCACGATCACGTCGAGCGTCGTCACGGCCGATGCCGGGTTGCCGGGGAACGAAACGACGGCGGGCCCGCGCTGCGCGCGGACCCGCCGTCATGGGATGTCGCGTGGCCCAAGAGGCTCAGACCGTGAACGAGCTACCGCACCCGCACCCGCCCGTGGCGTTGGGGTTCTCGAAGGTGAAGCCCGAGCCCTGCATCGACGAGTGATAGCCGATGGTCACGCCCTGCAGATATTGGGCACTGAAGGCGTCCACGAAGACGCGGATGCCCTTCACGTCGAGCACCACGTCGTCCTCGGCCGCCGCATCTTCGATCTCGAGGCCGTACTTGAATCCCGAGCAACCGCCCGGAAGCACCGAAACCCGAAGCCCCGCCGTCTCGGCCGGGATCTCGTCCGATGCCAGGAACTGCCGAATCTGCTCGGTGGCCTCGTCGGTCAACGCGAGGGCCACCGTGAACTGTGGCTGCTGTGCCGTGCTCATGTGAGCTACCTCCCTGTCAATCCGGAAGTTACGGGCGCCAGAGGTGGCTGTCAACGGAACGCCGTCAGTGGGTGCCGGCGTCTCCGAGCGCCTCGACGACGCGGTCGGCGACCTGGCTCCGGATATGCAGAATGGCGTGGTTCAACCGCGTGGGATTCACGCGGTTGGTGAGCAGGATGATCACGAGATCGGTCGCGGGATCGATCCAGATCGACGTGC
>DATFMZ010000048.1:0-37539 GCA_035266665.1 Gemmatimonadales bacterium
CACCCCCTGCTCCAGCTCGCGCGCGAGACGGGCCCCCGGGTGATCGCCCGCGACGTCCCGACCACCCTCGCGGCGCGCGGCGTCACGCTGAACGACCCGCCCGGCTCCTGGCTCGGCACCCCGCTCGTCGCCGGTCAACTGCTCGGCGTCGTGTCCCTCGGGAGCGCCACCCCCGGCCGGTTCGTGCCCGCCGATCTCGAAATCCTCACCGCCGTCGCCGGCCATGCCGCCATCGCGCTCGAGAACGTCCGGTTGATCTCGCTCCTCTCGAGCGGGAAACACGAATGGGAACAGACGGTGGATGCGATCGGTCAGGCCTTCTGCGTCGTGGATCCGACCGGCGCCGTACGCCGGGCCAACCGCGCGTTCAGTGAGCTGGCCGATGTCCCCGTCACCGACATCCCGGGCCGTCCGTGCATGGCACTCGTGCCCCCCACCTGGGCCGAGGCCGTGGGACGCGTCCTCGCGGATCCCGCCGCGGCCGGCACCCTCGAGCTGCGCGCGCGCGAGCGAATCTTCACCGTCTCGGGCCTCGCCGTCACCGGCGTCGCACCCGGCACGGTGGTGCTCGTCTTCGAAGACCAAACCGACAAACGCCGCCTGCAGCAGCAGTTGATTCAGTCCGAGAAGATGTCGGCGATGGGTCAGCTCATCGCCGGCGTCGCGCACGACCTGAACAACCCGCTGGCCTCGGTCATCGGCTTCGCCGACTACCTCGTCGAGTCCGCCGACGCCGCGCCCCCGCACCTGCTCGAGCCGCTGCGCGCCATCCGCCAGGAGGCCGAGCGCGCCGCGGGCATCGTGAAGAACCTGCTCACCTTCGCCCGCAAACAGGAGGGCCAGCGCCGTCCGCTCGAGGTCGCCACGCTGCTCGATACCACCTATCAATTGTTCAAGAATCAGTTTATGGCAAGCAAGATCGACGGCGAGATGGACATCGTGCGCGATCTGCCCGAGGTGGAAGGCGACCCGATCCTGCTGCAGCAGGTGCTCGTCAACCTGGTCAGCAACGCGATTCAGGCGATCACGGTCTCCCAGACCGGCGGCCGCGTCGTCATGCGGGCCCGGCACTGGCTCGACGGGGTCGCGATCGAGGTCGAAGACGACGGCCCGGGCGTCCCGCCCCATCTGCGCGAGCGCGTCTTCGAGGCGTTCTTCACGACGAAACCCGAAGGCGAAGGCACCGGGCTCGGGCTCTCGATCTCGCAGGGCATCATGAAGGAGCACGGCGGGCGCCTCACCTATACGGCGCGCCCCACCTCGGGCTCGATCTTTCGGCTGGAGCTTCCCGCGGGGACCGCGACCGCGGCGCCGGAAGCCGCCCCGCCGTCGCCGCTCGGCCGGCTGCGCATACTCGTGATCGACGACGAGCCGCACATTCAGCACTACATGCGTGCGACGCTCGAGGCCTGGGGCCATGTCGTGGTGCTCGCCGAGCACGGCGCCGCCGCGCTCGACGCGATCGCCGCCGATCCGCCCTACGATCTCATCATCACCGACCTGCGCATGCCCGAGCTCGGGGGCCGCGAGATGTTCGAGCGACTGAAGCGCGAACGCCCGGAGGCGGCCGAGCGGGTGGTCTTCAGCACCGGAGATACCGTGCGCGGCGACACGCTGGAATTTCTCGAGTCCGTGGGCCGGCCCTACTTGCGTAAGCCGTTCACGCTGAACGAGCTCCGCGCGGTGATGGCGGCCGCGGCCACGCGCTGATGTTCCCCGCCGGGACTCACCTAGCCGATCCGACGCGCTAGATTCCACCAGATAGGCCGATCGCACCTTGGATCGGCCGATGGGTATGACACCGTGAGAACCGTACCCCGAACCCGGACGGGCCCGGACGCATGATCTACGTCTGTATCGCGACACAGAACGACGCCGCCACGATCGGTCTCTTGCTGTGGAAGATCCGCCAGATCTTCGCGGCCGAGCCGCGCGAGTATCAGTTCCTGGTCGCCGACGACGCGTCCACCGACGGGACCCTCGACGTGCTGGAGCCCTACCAGCGCGCGCTGCCGCTGACCGTGCTCACGGACGACCGCGCGCGCGGATACGCGGCGGCCGTCGACGCGCTGCTGCGCGAAGCACTCGCACGGACCGACCGGCCGAAACGGGACGCGGTGGTGCTGATTCCCGGCGATTTCAGCGTGTCGCCGGTCGCGCTGCCCGACATGCTGAAACGCCTCGATTCGGGGGCCGACATCGTCGCCGCCGAGGCCCCCGCGCCGCGTGGCGGGTTCGCCCTCCGGGCCGTGCGCCGTTGGGCCGGCCTCCTGCTCCCGGCCGCCGCACGGATTCCCGGGCTCCGTGACTATTTCTCCGGGTTCTATGCCTTCCGACTGATCACGGTGAAGCTCGCCCTGCGGGGGCGGCCCACGCTGCTCCTCAGCGCCGACGGGCTCTGCGCGCGGGCGGAGCTGCTCGCCCGCACGGCCACGCAGGCCCGGCAGGTTGCCACCGTCACCGCCTCCGTGCACGCGAGCGCGGCGCAGCGGCCTATCGACCAATCGGCCTTAGGGCTCGCACTCGGACTTCGTCGGACCGGACGCGACTTCCGCGCCGGGGCGCAGTCGGCTCCGCCCGGCGGTCTCACCCCCTCGACCCCATGACCCGCGGGCTCCCGTTCCTCGCCGCGCTCGCGCTGGTCGCCGGCACGGCGCGGGCGCAGTCCGCGCCTGTCGACTCCCTGCCGCTGGCGTCGTGGGTCGGCGAGCATCTCGCGTACGAGGCCAAGTTCGGCATCCTGAACGTCGGGACCGCCGAGATGCAGGTCGTCGGGATCGATACCGTGCGCGGCACCCCCACGATGCACCTCCGCTTCCTGCTCGAGGGCGGGCCGTTCTTCTATCGGCTCCACGACGTCATGGAATCGTGGGTGGGGCTCGATGACTTCGCCTCGCGCCGCTTCGTGCAGGACTTCGACGAGGGCGGCCGCAAGCGGGAAAACATCTATCAGATCTATCCCGACTCCGGCTTCTACCGGCAGGAGGGCGTCGATTCGACGATGCCGACCTCCACCCGTCCGCTGGACGATGCCGCATTCTTCTATTTCGTGCGGACGCTCGACCTGACCCCGGGGAAGCGCTACGCCCTCGACCGGTACTTCAAACCCGACCGCAATCCGGTCGTGCTCGAGGTGCTTGCCCGGGATACGATCGACGTCCCGGCCGGCCGGTTCCCCTGCGTGGTGGTCCGTCCGATCATCAAGGGTGGTGGAATCTTCAAGGAAGGGGCGAACGGGCGGATGTGGATCACCGATGACGCCCGCCGGATCGTCGCGCAGATCCAGACCAAATTCGCCTTCGGGTCGATCACCCTGCGATTGACCGGCATCCAGCACGACTCAACGGCGCGGTAGTGCAAGCGGGGCGCCCGGATGGGCGCCCCGCTTGCGTCGACGTGCCGGGAGCGGTCTAATTGCTCAGGCGGCGCGTTTTCCGCCGATCGCCTCGTGGATGCGCCGGGCGGTGCCCGGGCTGACGAGCTTGATGATGAGGTAGATCCCGAAGCCGATGGCCGCGAGCCACAACGCGGTGAAGGCCAGCGACAGCGCGAAGCCAAGCAGCCCCAGTATCAGCTTCAACGCGAAGAAGCCGATGACGGCGAGGACCGCATAGCCGAGGATTTTACGCAACATGGTTTCCCTCCCGGGGACGTTCCGTGCGTAGTATCGTACGAACGTATGGAGCCCATGGTTTCACGGCAAGGCAACGATGACCGAACGGTCTGACGTCCTCGTGATCGGCGGCGGGATCGTCGGGGCGGCATGTGCCCGGGCGCTCGCGATCGCCGGCCACTCCGTCACCATTCTGGATAGCGGCGCCGAAGCCGGCGTCGCGACGCAGGCGTCCGCCGGCATGCTGGCCCCACTCGCCGAAACGGCTCCCGAAGACCCGATGGTCGGCGTGAGTGTTCGCGCTCGCGACCTCTACGCCGAGCTCACCCCGGAGCTCGAAGAGGAGACCGGCGTCAAGATCGGCCTCTGGTCGGATGGCGTGCTCAAGGTCGCCTTCACGGAAGCCGATGAGGCCGATGCGCGCTCGAACATCGCCTGGCAGCGCCAACAGGGGCTGAACTCCGAGTGGCTGCCCGCGGGCGATCTGCGCCAGCGGTGCCCGTGGATCTCGCCCGAGGTGCGCGGCGCGCTCCTCGCCCCCGAGGACGGCGCCCTCGAGCCGCTCGCGCTGCTCGAAGCACTGCTGATCAGCGCCACCAATCACGGCGCCCGCATCGTGCGCGGCGAGCACGTCGAGGAGATCCGGATCCGCGAGGACGCCGTGGTCGGCGTGCGCACGGCGTCGGGATCGCGTGACGCGGGCGCGGTGCTCGTCGCCGCCGGGTGCTGGTCGGGGCGCATCGGGGGGCTCCCCCGCCCCCTGTCCGTCGAGCCCGTGCGCGGCCAGATGCTCGCGTACGACTGGCCCGAGGGGCAGCCGCGGGCCATCGTGTTCAGTGGCAAGGGGTACGTGCTCCGGCGCGGGAGTGAGCTGCTCGCCGGCTCGACCATGGAGCACGTCGGCTTCGATGCGTCCGTGACGGCCGAAGGCCGAGCCAAGGTGGAGCAGGAGGCGGCACGCATGGCCCCAGGTCTCGCCGGCAAGGAGCCGCGGCGCTCGTGGGCCGGCCTGCGCCCGGGCACGCCCGACGGCCATCCGATCGTCGGGACCGACCCCACGGTTTCCGGCCTCTGGTACGCCACGGGACACGGCCGCAACGGGATCCTCCTGGCCGGGTTCACGGGCGAGATCGTCGCCCACCTCTTTGCCGGTACCCCGCTCGAGTACGACCTCACCCCGCTCGATCCCGGGAGATTCTGGAGCGCGTAAGCGCTTGCGACACGGCGGGCTCGACGATCGCCCGCCCTCAACCATCCGGTTGAATCGGCGGCTCCGAACGCTAGTCGCGCCTCGGGGCCGCCGCTATGTTTCAACTCCTATGGACCTCGTTCAAATTCAGCCGCTCGGGGCACACGCCGCCGCCCCGACCACGCACGCCGACACGCCCACGCAGCGCAAACCCTCCTGGTTGAAGGTCAAGGCGCCCGGCGGGTCCAACTACGTGGACGTCAAGCGTCTCATGCGCGAGCTCGACCTGCACACGGTCTGTGAAGAAGCGCATTGCCCGAACGTCGGCGAATGCTGGGAGCATCGCGCGGCGACGTTCATGGTGCTCGGCGACGTCTGCACGCGAAACTGTGCGTACTGCGCGGTCGCGCACGGCACGCCGCCCCGCTACGACGCGGAGGAGCCGGTGCGACTGGCCGAGGCCGTCGCCGCGATGGAGCTCAAGCACGTCGTGATCACGAGCGTGGACCGCGACGACCTGCCCAACGGCGGCGCCGAGATCTTCGCCGGATGCGTGACGGAGATTCGCAAGCGCCTCCCCGAGACCACCGTCGAGCTCCTGATCCCCGACTTCAAGGGCTCGGATCGCGCGCTCCAGATCGTGGTGGACTCGGCGCCTGACATCCTGAACCACAATCTCGAGACGATCGAGCGCATGTACCGGATCTGCCGCCCCGGCGGCCGGTACCCCCGCGCCCTGCGCCTGCTGCGCCGCGCGAAGGAGATGGCGCCCGAGCGCCTCACCAAGTCCGGCATCATCTGCGGCATGGGTGAAGAGTGGGACGAGGTGCTCGTCGCGATGCGCGATCTGCGCGAGCAGGAGGTCGACATCCTCACCCTCGGGCAGTACCTCCGCCCATCCAACGATCATCTGCCGGTGGCCCGCTACTACACGCCCGCCGAATTCGCGGAGCTCCGGCGCGCCGGGATGGAGATGGGATTCCGCCACGTGGAGAGCGGACCGCTCGTGCGCTCGTCGTATCACGCCTGGGAACAGGTGCAGAGCGCCGAGGCGGTGCGCTGATGGCCGCGCCGACGACCCAGCTCGATCCCAACCAGGCCGACTTCTACCGCCAACTCTTGCGGGAGATGTTGCTCGTGCGCCGCTTCGAGGAGCGGGCCGGTGAGGCGTACGCGCAGGGGCGAATCGGCGGATTCTGCCATCTCTACATCGGCCAGGAAGCCGTGGCGATCGGCGCGCTCACCGCGCTGCGGGAGGACGATTACGTCTTCACGAGCTATCGCGAACATGCGCACGCCATCACGCGCGGCGTCTCGCCGCGCGCCGTGATGGCCGAGCTCTTCGGCAAGGCGACCGGATGCTCGGGCGGCAAGGGCGGCTCGATGCACCTCTTCGACGTCGACAAGGGGTTCCTTGGCGGGCACGCGATCGTGGGCGGGCACATTCCGCTCGCGGCGGGTGCCGGCTTCGCCATCAAGTACCGCGACACCGATCAGGTGGCGATCTGTTTCTTCGGCGAGGCCGCCGTGAACATCGGCGCCTTCCACGAGACCCTGAACATGGCGGCGCTGTGGAAGCTGCCGACCATCTTCCTCTGCGAGAACAACCGCTACGGCATGGGGACGGCACTCGAGCGCGCGGCCGCCGTCTATGACATCGCCGAACGGGCCTGCAGCTACGACATGGCGTCCGAAACGGTGGACGGGATGGACGTGCTCGCGATGCACGAGGCGGTGGCGCGCGCCGCGGAGCGCGCCCGCAAGGACAAGCTGCCGACCCTGATCGAGGCGCGCACGTATCGGTACATGGGCCACTCAATGGCGGACCCGATTCACGGGCACTACCGCACCAAGGAAGAGCTCGAGGAGCAGAAACAGCGCGATCCGATCGAAGGGCTGAAGCACCGCCTGTTCGAAGCGGGCCTGCTCGACCAGGAAGGCGTCGAGAAGATGGATGAAGAGGTCCAGGCCGAGGTGGCCGACGCACTGACCTTCGCGGACGAGAGCCCGGATCCCGAGCCCGACGCGCTCTACACCCACGTGTACCAAGACTGACATGGCCACGATCACCTATCGCGATGCGCTGAACCAGGCGCTGCGGGAAGAGATGGAACGCGACCCCAACGTCTTCCTCATGGGCGAGGAAGTCGGCGTCTACCAGGGCGCCTACAAGGTGAGTCGCGGCCTGCTCGAGCAGTTCGGCGACCGCCGGATCGTGGATACGCCGATCGCGGAGCTTGGCTTCGCGGGCGTCGGTGTAGGCGCCGCCATGGTGGGCCTCCGGCCGGTGATCGAGTTCATGACCTGGAACTTCGCGCTGCTCGCGATCGACCAGGTCGTCAACTCCGCGGCAAAGATGCTCTACATGTCGAACGGCCAGATCCCGATGCCGATGGTCTTCCGCGGGCCGGGTGGCGCGGCGTTACAGCTCGCCGCGCAGCACTCGCAGGCGTTCGAGTCCTGGTACGCCCACATCCCCGGACTCAAGGTCGTGGCCCCGGCGACGCCGTACGACGCCAAGGGTCTCCTCAAGTCGGCGATTCGCGACGACAATCCGGTGGTATTCCTCGAAGGCGAGATGCTCTACAACGTGAAGGGCGAGGTCCCGGACGAGGAATACACGGTGCCGCTGGGGTCGGCCGACGTGAAGCGACCCGGCAAGGACGTGACGCTCATCTGCCACTCGAAGACCGTGGCCGTGGCGCTCAAGTCGGCGGAGCGGCTCGACGGGGAACTCGGCGTGGACGCCGAGGTGCTCGATCTCCGGACGATCCGCCCGCTGGACGTTCCGGCCATCGTGGAGAGCGTGCAGAAGACCAACCGGGCCGTGATCATCGAGGAGGGCTGGCCCTTCTGCGGCATCGGCGCCCAGGTCGTGGACGAGATCCAGCGCGAGGCGTTCGACTACCTGGACGCGCCCATCCTGCGGGTCACGCAGGCGGATGTGCCGATGCCGTACAACAAGCAGCTCGAGCGCGCCGCCAAGCCGCATCCCGAACAGGTGATCGACGCCGTCCGGCGCGTCGCCTACCTCGACTGACCCCGAGACGGACGCATCATGGCAACGAAGGTACTGATGGAAGCGCTGTCGCCCACGATGGAAGAGGGGCGCATCGCCCAGTGGCTCAAGCATGAGGGCGACACGGTGACGACCGGCGACGTGCTCGCCGAGGTCGAAACCGACAAAGCCGTGATGGAGCTGCAGGCGCGAGCCGACGGCGTGCTCCGCAAGGTGCTCGTTGGTGACGGGCAGACCGCCGAAGTCGGCTCCCTCGTGGCCGTGATTGCCGGCGCCGACGAGGACATCGGGGATCTCGGCGCGGCCGCGCCGAAGTCGAAGCCGGAAAAGCAGCCTGAGACGCAGGCGACGCCCGCCGCCGCTTCCCCCACTGCCGCTCCTGCCGCTCCTGCCGCTCCTCCTAGCGGAGACGCGGCCGGGGAACGAATCAAAGCCTCCCCCCTCGCGCGCCGCGTGGCGAGCGAGCGCGGTGTGGACCTCGCCGCCGTCAGCGGGTCCGGGCCGGGCGGCCGCATCATCAAGCGCGACGTGGAATCCGCGGTACCCGCGGCGACGGGGGCGGCCCGCGCCGGCTGGGCGGACGAGGGCTACGAGGACGTGCCCCTCTCCCAGCTTCGGAAGACGATCGCCAAACGCCTCACACAGTCGCTCGCGCCGATTCCGCATTTCTTCCTCACCGCCGAGTTCGACATGGAGCGGGCGGTCGAGGCACGCGAAGAGTTGAATGCCCGCGGCGACGTGAAGATCTCGGTGAACGACATCGTGATCAAAGCGGTGGCCGCGGCGTTGCGCCAGCATCGCGCGTGCAACGCGTGGTGGCAGGACGATCACATTCGCTACTTCAACGACGTGCATCTCTCCATGGCCGTCGCGGTCGAGGAGGGGCTGATCACGCCGGTCATCCGTCATGCGGACCGGAAATCGCTCCGCGAAATCGCGACCGAAGCGCGTGCGCTCGCCGAACGCGCACGCGCCCGGAAGCTGAAGCCGGAGGAGTACACCGGCGGGACGTTCTCCGTCTCCAACCTCGGCATGTTCGGCATCGACGAATTCACGGCCGTGATCAATCCGCCGGAAGCCGGGATTCTCGCCGTGGGCGCACTCACGCCCAAGCCCGTCGCGCTCGACGGCACGGTCACCGTGCGCCGCCGCATGCGCGTCACGATGAGCTGCGACCATCGCGTGATCGACGGCGCCACCGGCGCCCAGTTCCTGCAGACCGTCCGGCTTATGCTCGAGAACCCTCTGGCGATCGTGTGGTAATCCACCGCACCGCCGCCTGCCCACGAACCGTTCGCACGGGAATGTGCCAGTGCCCAATAGCTTCGACGTAATCATCATCGGCGGCGGCCCCGCCGGCTACGTCTGCGCGATTCGCGCCGCGCAGCTCGGTCTCAACACGGCGGTCGTCGAGCGCGAGAAACTCGGCGGCGTGTGCGTCAATATCGGGTGCATCCCGAGCAAGGCGCTCCTGTACAGCGCCAACATCGCCCGGATCGTCGAGCACGACGCCAAGGCGCTCGGCATCACGACGGGCGCGGTGTCACTCGACTACGGCGTGGCGATGAAGCGCTCGCGCCAGGTCAGTGACCAGAACTCGAAGGGCGTCGAGTTCCTGATGAAGAAGCACAAGGTGACCGTGATCCGCGGCACCGCGGTGCTCCAGAAGGGGAAGAAGGTGAAGGTCGGCGACGACGTCTACACCGCGACCAAGGCGGTGGTGATCGCCACGGGGACGCGGGTGAAAGGCATTCCGCAGATCGGCCTCGAGATCAACAAGACGTCCGTCATCTCGTCCGACGAGGCGCTCTTCCTCGAGAAGGCCCCGAAGTCGCTCGCGATCGTCGGGGCGGGCGCGGTCGGCGTTGAGTTCGCCGACATCTTCAACGCGTTCGGCACCGAGGTCACGCTGATCGAGGCGCTCCCGCGCATTCTTCCCGTGGAGGACGCCGAATCGTCGAAGACCATCGCCAAGATCTTCAAGAAGCGGAAGATCACCGTACTCGAGGGCGCGAAGATCACCAAGGCGACGGTGACCGACAAGAAGGTCACCCTCGACGTCGAGGCCGACGGGAAGAAACAGTCCGTCGAGGTCGAAAAGGTTCTGATGGCGGCGGGCCGCGCACTCAACACCGAGAACCTCGGCCTCGACGTCGCCGGCGTGAAGCTCACCGACCGCGGGTTCATCCAGGTCGACGCCAACCTGCAGACGACGGCGCCGGGCATCTACGCCATCGGCGACATCGCGGGCCCCCCGATGCTGGCCCACAAGGGCAGCCGCGAGGGCGTGAACGTCGCCGAGACCGTCGCCGGCAAGCACGCGCACCCGATCCGCTACGACAACATCCCCAGCGTGACGTACTGCCACCCCGAGGTCGCGAGCATTGGGCTCAGCGAGGAGCAGTGCAAGGAGAAGAAGCTCGACTATCAGGTCGGGAAGTTCCCCTTCTCCGCCAACGGACGCGCCCGTGCGGCGATGGAGACCGACGGATACGTGAAGATCCTCCGCGATACGAAGTACGGCGAGATCCTCGGGGCCCACATCGTTGCGGCCGGCGCGAGCGAGCTCATCCACGAGCTGCTGGTGGCCCGCGAGAACGAGTACACCGTGGAAGAGGTGGATCTCGCCGTGCACGCCCATCCCACGATGTCCGAGGCGGTCGCCGAGGCGGCCCTCGACTCGATGGGACGCGCGCTCAACATCTGACACCGTGACGGATCCGCGGGAGCAGGACGCGTCGGCCACCCCCGAGGGCGGGGAGCGGCTGCCCGATCCGCTCGGGGTCGCGATGGGCAGTATCGGGGCGGGGGCCGGACTGGGGGCGGCGGTGATCACCGCCGCCCTCATCGTCTTGCGCCGCTCGCTCGCCACGGCCCCGACGTGGGTCCTTCCCCTCGTGCTCTTCCTCGGCATCGCGAGCGCCGGCGTCGTGGGGTGGCGGCTCGCCCGCGCGATCACCGACGCGTGGCGCCACGGCGTCACCGCGGCACTCGGCGTCTTCGCGGCCCTCATGCTCGCCGCGGTCGCCGCGCCGATCGATGCCCTCGCCGGCCGGATCGGACTGCTCGCCTACCTCGTCTTCCTCGGTCTCCTCGCCACGTTCGGCGCCCGGACCGCTACGCACGCCGCGCAGGGGATCCCGCGTGAGTGACGAGCTCGCCGTCATCGGACTCGGGCGCATGGCGTACGGGGAGGCGCTGACCCTCCAGCGCGAGCTCGCGCGGCGCCGGATCAGCCGCGAGATCCCGCACGACATGCTGCTGCTCGTCGAGCACCCACCGGTGATCACGCTCGGCCGCGGCTTTCACGTCGAGAACCTTCCCACCCCGCGCGAGTTTCTCGAGGCGAAAGGGGTCGAGGTGTTCGACGTCGAGCGGGGCGGCGACGTCACCTACCACGGGCCCGGACAGCTCGTCGGCTATCCGATCTTCGATCTCGGCGAGCACCGCCAGGACCTGCATTGGTTCCTGCGGGAAATCGAGGGGAGTCTCATCGACGCGCTCGACGCGTTCGGCATCGCCGGGGACCGGAATCCGGGCTACACGGGCGTCTGGACCGGCGGCCGGAAGATCGCGAGCATCGGGATTCACGTGAAGCAGTGGGTCACCTGGCACGGCTTCGCGCTCAACGTGACGACCGATCTCTCGTACTTCGACTTGATCGTCCCGTGCGGGATTCCGAACGTGGTGATGACGAGCATCCAGCGGGAGATTGCCGAACGTGCCGGCCGCGATCTCTGGAACCGGACGGTGGATCAGGTGGTGCTCGGTTTCGCCGAGCGATTCGCGATGCGCCCGCAGATGGCGGCGCTCGCGGACGTGACGTCCTGAGCGGCGGGCGGCTGCGCTACAACCCCGCGTCGTCCGCCACGACGCGCGCCAGTGCCGTCCAGTCCCGCTCCGCGTACCCGCGGGCCACGCCGCTCAGGAAGTGATCCCGCACGAGGCTCGCGAGCGGCATCGGCACGGCAACGGCTCCCGCCGCCTCCAGCGCCAGCCGCACGTCCTTGAGCCCCAGCGCGAGCTTGAACCCCGCCGGTTCGTAGCGCTCTTCGACGACCGCCTTCGCGTAGTTCGCGAAGATCGGCAGGGCGAAGAACGTCCCGTTGAGCACGTCCAGGAAACGGGCAGGCGGGATGCCCGCCTTTCCGGTGAGCGCGAACGCCTCACCGAGCGTCTCGAGCATCGCGGCAATCATGAAGTTCCCGGCGAGCTTGACCACGTTGGCGAGCGATGCCGATGCTCCCACCACGAACGTCTCGTGGCCCACCGCATCGAGTACGGGTTGCACGCGGGCGATCGCCTCGGGCGCGCCCGCCGCGACCACGCGCAGGGTGCGCGCCGCGGCGGCGTCGGGCCTCCCGAAGACCGGCGCCGAGAGGTAGTGCTGCCCCGCCCCGGCGTGCGCCGCCGTGAGCTCGTCGGCGAGCGCGACGCCGATCGTGCTGCATCCCACGTGGATCCCGCCCGCCGGGAGTCCCTCGAGGATCCCCTCGGGTCCGAACGTGACCGCCCGAACCGCCCCGTCATCCGCGAGCATCGTGATCACCGCGTCCGCCGCGCGCGCGGCCGCGGCGGGGCTCTCCGCGACCGTGCCGCCGGCTGCCGCGACGCGATCGGCCGCGCCGCGGGTGCGATTGTAGAGCAGCAGCTCGTGCCCCGCGGCGCGGACGTTCTCCGCCATCGGGACGCCCATGTGACCCAGGCCGATGAAGGCGACTTTCACGAGGTCTCGCCCCCGAGATAACGGAAGAACCGCGCGTACACCCGGATGCCGTTGAACACCTGCTCCACCGTGATCTTTTCGTCGGGAGCATGAAGCCGGTCGTCCGGCAGGCCGAGTCCCGCGAGCAGGACCGGCGCGCCGCGCTTGCCAAGCGCGGGCACGATCGGGATCGAGCCGCCGTTGCGCACCACCACCGGCCGCCGCCCCTCCACCTCCTCGAACGCACGACCCATCACGTCGAAGGCCGGGGCGTCGATATCCACCAGCACCGGGTCCGCGCCGTGGAGCGACGTGATGCTCACGTCGGCCCACGTGGGCGCGAGCGCCTTGACCGCGCGCGTGAGCTGCTTGAGCACCGTCTTCTCCTTCTGGGCGGGAACGAGCCGGAGACTCACCTTGGCCTTCGCGACCGCGGGAATCACCGTCTTCGCGCCCTCACCGGTGAAGCCGCCCATGATGCCGTGGATGTCGAGCGTCGGCTGTCCCCAGAGTCGCTCGAAGACGCTGTACTGCTTCCGCCCGGTCAGCGCCTTCGCGCCGACCTCTTCCTTGAGATACCGGCGCTGGTTGAACGGCAGCTTGTTCCAGGCGTCGCGCTCGCGCTTCGACGGCCGACGGACCGCCTCGTACAGACCCGGGATCTTGATCTTACCGTCCGCGCCCTTGAGTCCCGCGAGGATGCGGACGAGCGTCTCGTGCGCGTTGGGCGCGACGCCGCCGAAGAGCCCCGAATGGAGGTCGGTCTTGAGGGTGCGGACCGCGATTTCCGCATAGCACATGCCGCGAAGTCCCGTCTCGAACGCGGGAATCCCGGGCGCATAGTAGCTCGTATCGGCAACCAGCGCCGCATCCACATCGACGAGCTCGGGTTGCTCGTCGAGGAGCTTGAAGAGCACCTTGCTCCCCGATTCCTCTTGGCCTTCGATCAAGAACCGGACGTTGACCGCGGGTGGACCGGCATGGAGCATCGCCTCGAACGCCTTCACCACCGCGAACACCTGGCCCTTGTCGTCCGTCGCGCCGCGCGCGAAGAGATCGCCGCCGCGAATCGTGGCCTCGAAGGGCGGCGACGTCCATTCCTCGAGCGGATCCGGCGGCTGCACGTCATAGTGGCCGTAGACCAGCACGGTCGGGCGGCCGGGCGCCGGCGGGCCCTCGGCGTAGACGACGGGATGCGTCTCGCTCGCCAGATATTCGATCTTCGGGCAGCCGAGCGCGCGCAGGTGATCGCCGAGCCACTCGGCGGCGTGGCGGCAGTCGCCCGCATGTGTCGGATCGGTGGAGATGCTCGGGATGGCGAGCAGGGCTTTCAGTTCGTCGAGCACGCGCTCGCGCTCGGTCTGGGCAAAGCGGTCGATGGTGGTCATAGCATGGAATATAGATGGCGTCCCGTACCCTTGCCGCACCCTCGCATTTCGGGTAAATCCTCTACCGACTCGACCGAGGAAACTCCATGCCCGCCGCTTCCCGCTCATCCATGCGTACCGGCGCGATCGTCCAGAATCAGTTCGAGACCGCCGCGGACCTCATCGGCCTCGAGGAGCATCTCCGGCACATCCTGAAGACGCCGTTTCGCTCCGTCACGGTCGAAGTGCCCGTCCGCATGGACGACGGACGCATCGAGGTCTACCGCGGCTATCGCGTGCAGCACAACGGCGCGCGCGGCCCCTGCAAGGGCGGCATCCGCTTCCACCCCGAGGCCGATCACGACGAGGTGCTCGGCCTCGCGACGACGATGACGTGGAAGACGGCGCTCGTAGACATCCCGTTCGGCGGCGCGAAGGGCGGCGTGCAGGTCGACACCCGCGGGCTCTCCGCGCGCGAGCTCGAGGCCGTCACGCGTGCCTTCGTGAGCCGCATCGCGATCGTGCTCGGCCCCTATCGCGACATTCCGGCCCCCGACATGGGCACCAACGCGCAGGTCATGGCGTGGCTGCTCGACGAATACTCGAAGCGCGGCGGGTACACCCCCGCCGCGGTCACGGGCAAGCCCCTCGCGCTCGGCGGTTCGCTGGGCCGAGAAGAGGCCACGGGACGGGGCGTCGTGTACTGCATGCACGCCTTCGCCGACGACTTCGGCGTGCCGCTGAAGGGCGGACGCGTCGTGATCCAGGGATTCGGCAACGTCGGCGCGCACCTCGCGCGTATCGCCCACGAGGACGGCGCGAAGATCGTGGCCGTGTCCGATCGGGACGGCGGGCTGCACAACGAGAAGGGTCTCGACATCCCGAAGCTCTTCCAGCACGCCTACGTCGAACGAAAGCCGGTGATCGAGTTTCCCGGTGGCGACCGCATCGACAACCGAGCCCTCTGGGACATCCCCTGTGAGTGGCTCGTGCCCGCGGCGCTCGGCGGCGTCATCAACAAGGAAGACACCGTCGGCCGCATCGACTGCAAGGTCGTCGTCGAGGCGGCGAATAGTCCGACCACGCCGGTCGCCGACAAGATCCTCGAGGAGCGCGGGATTCCGGTGCTGCCGGACTTCCTCGTGAATTCCGGCGGGGTCGTGGTGAGCTATTTCGAGTGGGTGCAGAATCTGCAACAGCACCCGTGGCCGTTGCGTCAGGTCACCGACGAGCTCGGCGCGAAGCTCACCGCCGCGTACACGGCCGTGCGCGACACGGTGCGGGAGAAAGGAGTCTCGTGGCGCACGGGCGCCATGGCCCTCGCGCTCAAGCGCGTGGCGGAAGCGGAACGCCTGCGCGGAAACTACTGAGCCGCGAGGCCCGCCAGGACCGTGTAAGGATCCTCGCCCCCCGCGCGCGTCTTCTCGGCGCGCACGATCGCGCCGATCGCCGCGCGCACGTCACCGTGCTGCGCGTCCAGCACGGCATCGAAGGCCGCGAGGCGCGTCCGGTAGATCCGCGCCGCGATGACCGACGCGTTGTTGAGCGGCCGCCGGGCGAACCATGCCGCGCGGTACGCCTGAAACTCCGGCCCCAGCGAGTCGACCAGCGTCCGTCGCGCCGCGGTGAAGATCGCGGCGCGCGCCGCATCGAGCGCCGTGCCCGTCCGGCCACTGGCATAGAGCGTGTCGAGTCGCGCCGCCAGATCGGCATAGAAGACCGCGAGGAGCCGCTCGTCGTGCCAGATCGCCTCCGCCTCCCGCGCACGCGCCGAGTCGCCCACCATGTCGAAGAACGCCGCCGCGCCGTGATAGCCCACGAACTGCGCGAACCCTTCGTCGAACGGCGTCGCCCCCGGAACGTACAGCGTGGCGTGCGCCGTCTCGTGGAGCACCGTCGCCACGAGCTCGGTGGAATCCGCGTCGAGCGCGGTCGAGACGAGTGGATCGCTGAACCAGCCGAGCGTGGAGAAGGCACCGGACGGGCGGAGATACGTGTCGAACCCTCGCGCCTCGAGGTCGCGCATCGCGGCGCGCGCGGCGGCGAGTGAGAAGTACCCGTGGTAGGGCACCGCGCCCACGATCGGGAAGTGCCAGAGATACGGCACCAGGCGATTCTTGGGGCTCGCCGAGAGCACCAGGACGAGCGTGTCCCGTCCCACGTCGGCGAACGTGGTGTAGGTGTTGCCGGTGTTGAGCCCGAGGCTGTCGCGCCCGAAGGCGCGCGCGTCGAGCGTGAGCTGCAGCTTCGCGCGGCGGGCCGGCGCGATGGACGTATCGGCCACCAGTGCGGCGATGGGCCGGCGGCGGAGGAGAATCCGCGCCTCCTCGTAGCCGGCGCGGAGCAGGAAGCGCACGTTCGCGGAGAGGAGGATCGCGAGTCCGGCCGCGAGCACCACGACACCCGCGGCAATCAGCACGGCACGCCCACAGCCCCGCGCGCGGCTCACAGGGTCAGACGTGCGCCGAAGCGGTGGTCCTCATTGCCCAGGGGACCGGTCGGCTCGTAGGCATAGTCGAGCACGAGCTTGCCGAGTGCCACGCTCGCACCGAGGCTGAACCGTGACTCGTTGGTGCCGGCCGGCCGCGATCCATAGGCGATGCGGCCGAGCACCCCGGCGCCGAACACGACGGCGCCGCCTTCCAGCCCGACGACGACGCGCGTGTCCTGAGACTGGGGCCACTGCACCTCGACCGTCGAGAGCAGCCGGAACGTCTCCTGCGGATCGACGTAGTTCATCGTGAACCCGAGACGGGTGAGCCGCGGCAGGACGATCGGGGAATTGTGATCCCAGTTGCCCTGGATGTTCTCGATCGAGAAGCCGAGCGCCGCGATGTCGAAGACGGCGATCGCCATGCCGACGTCACCGCCGACCGCGCGCTGGGAGATCCCGGACGCCGTGCGGCGCAACACCTTGGCCGACCCACCGAACGCGAAGAGCCCGAAGCGGTAGACGGCGGAGCCGACCGCGAGATACTCTTGGTCCGCGGTGCCGCCCGTCGCCGAATCGCCGGGCACCGTGAACGATTTCACGCCCCCACCGAGATCGAATTGTTTGAGGCGCCACGCGCCGGCGAGTGTCTCCTGATGCGCGCCGGACGCATCGCGGAAGTAGCTGCCTTCGAGCGCGATGTGCCGGATGGTGGCGAGGCAGGCGGGATTGTAGAAGATCGACCCGGCGTCTCCGACGAGCGCCGTTCCCGCACCGTGCAGCCCCGCCGAGCGGACGGATCCGTTGAGCCCGATCACGATGGGGATGTACGTGCTGTCGACCCCCTGCGCGTAGCCCGCGCGCGGGACCGCGAGCAGCACGGCGAGGATCGCGAAGGCGGCGCCGCGCATCTAGCGGATCCTGAGGATGTCGAGGCGCGGCACGCCGGTCCCGCTGATGGGGCTGCCGTCCGGCGCGGTGAGCTGCGCCGTGAATCCGACGGACGAAGAGTCCTGGATCACGCGCAGGTAATAGCCCGACCCGGCCCGGAGCGTGTCGGAGAGGCCGAACGACCCGCCCGAGAACACGAGGGGGTCGAGCGGGAAGGCGTACGGGAAGTGGTTCGGGTCCTGCTGATGCAGCGACGCGTACGTCGTCCGGAAGTCCCACGTGGTGTACCGCAGACGCGGGGGGGCGGTCAAGCCGGGGAGATCCGACGCCCAATTCGCGAGGAACCATTCGGAGAGCAGGCGGCTGAAGGGCTCGGTGGTCGCGTTCGCCACGTTCTCCGCCCCGGTGAGACTCGTCTCATCGAGCCGCCGCGTCACGTCCGACCCGAAGTGATCCACCACCCAACGGAGGAAGAGCCAGCTCGCCCCCCGCTCCTCGAGCGTTCCCGTCCCGCTCGCCGGCAGCACGAAGGTCGCGCCCGGCGCGTGTAGGAAGAGCCCCGCGTTGTAGAGATCCCGAATGGTGAACTGCGAGAAGAGGTCCTTTCGGCCGATGGCTTCGAAATGGAGCCCGCCGAGCTCTTCGGCCAGGTGCGAGAGCCCCTCGTTCAGCCACAGGACTTCCGGCGGCCCGTGCCGGATCAGCACGTGCTGATTGTAGCTGATCATGTGCTGGAACTCGTGCTCGAAGGTGACCGGCACGAGATTCCGCACCTGCTGGACGGTGATCGCACACGACGCCGTCCCGTCGGGATCGGGGGCGACCGCGTAGAAGATCTCGGCGTGGTTCGATCGGGAATCGTTGGCATAGGCGGGATCGATGTCGATCCCGTAGAAAAAGCCACTGATGATGGACGTGCTGCACTGCGAGGACGGCGTGAGGCCGTTGACGGCGGGCGTGAACAGAATGATCACCACGCCGTTGTGGTCGATGTCGGACTCGGCGCCGAACGCGCGCGTGTCCACCTCATACAGATGCTGGTCGAAGAGGGCCCCGAGCGAATCGAAGTCGGCCTGGGTGAAGCCCCCGGCGGGCGCCTGATCGTCGATGTAGATGGCGGCGTGATTGCCGACGTACTTGGCCGTCGCCTTCACCGACGTGAAGTCGGTGACGGCGCCACACGGGAGGCTCTTGCAGACCTCGAACGTGCGCTGGTTGCCGACGCTGATGACCTCCAGCGTGGGTGCGGCGAGCGGGGTCGGGCCCGCGGGTGGACGCGGCGTGGCGGCGATCCGCTCCTCCTGACGCCGGAGCAGCGCGTCGAAGCGCGCCGCGAACGGCAGGGGCGTGCGGGCCACGCGCGGGGCCGGCGCGGTGGTGGTAGTGGTGTCCCCCGCAAGCCGGAAGGCGACCGATTGCCCCGGCGCGTTCGTCACCGATTGCGGGGCCAGGAGGTATTCCGCGCCGCTCGGACCGGCGTCGGGGAAGGTCGCGCATCCCGCGAGCTGCGCCGGATCCACGGAGGCGTAGTCGCCCGCCGCGAGCACGAGCGGCGCGCTGGCGGCCTGGTAGGTCGCGGTGATGCTCCCGCTCTTCGCCTCGCCGATGCGCACGCGGAGCTGCACGGGGCCCGGCACGAGGCAGACCGGCACGAGGGCGGTCACCTGGGTCGCCGACACCGTGAGCGGCGGCGAGGCGACACCGCCGACTTCGACGCTCGTCGTCTCCGTGAGGTCCTGTCCCGTAATGGTGATCGTGTCACGGCCGGTGAACGTGGTCGGCGCGACGCTCGCCACCACCGGAGGTGGAGACGCCGTCGCCTGGAGGATCACGCTCTGGGACGGCACCGCCGCGAGCGTCGCGCGCACGCTGTAGCTCCCGGGCGTGGGGCCGAGGGTGAGCCAGACCACCGCGGTGCCGGTGCCGTCGGAGACCGTGAGCGTGTCGGAGAGAACGGCACCATCACCCGCCACCACCGTCCAGAGCACCTGCCCACCGGTGACGGTGGCCCCGGCGCTGCTGGTCACCGTGACCGCGAGCGGGGCCGGCACCCGGGATCCCGCGGGCGCGGTCTGGCCGTCGGAGGAGGTGACCCGCGCGATCGCGCCCGGTTGCGGCAGGGATTGGCTCCCCCCGCAGGCGGCTAGGCCCACGGCCAGCAGGGTCGACACCAGGCGACGCACCACTCGTCCTCCCACGGAGACGGGACCGCAGCGGGCGACACGTAACCCGCGTTCTCGGCGCAACATACGAGGCCCGCAACGGTTTTGACAATGCCGCGACCGGCGGATACGTTTCGCGGGTGAATTCCGTGTCGAACCTGCCCGCGAATCCTGCGCGTCTTCGCGGGCTCCCCCATCACGCATAACAGGGGCGAGAATGCCGTTCGCCCATCTCCATACCCACTCCGAGTACTCGCTCCTCGACGGCGCCAATCGGATCCCCGAGCTGGTCGGCCGCGTGCGGGAGCTGGGCATGGACAGCCTCGCCGTCACCGATCACGGCAACCTCCACGCCGCGTGGTCGTTCTACGAGGAAGCCAAGGCCCAGCAGATCCGGCCGATCCTGGGCTTCGAGGCGTACCTCGCCTTCGGCTCCCGGCACCTGCGGGAACGCCTCCCCGACGCCCCCGCGCAGTACTCACATCTCGTCCTCCTCGCCCGGAACCGCACGGGCTATCGCAATCTGATCAAGCTCTCCTCGATCGGATACGTCGAGGGATACTACCGGCGCCCGCGCATCGATAAGGAGGTGCTCGAGGCGCACGCCGACGGGCTCCTCGGTCTCGCCGCCTGTCTGTCCGGCGAAATCGCGCTCTACCTGCGACAGGGCCAGTACGAGATCGCGCGCCAGTCGGCGGAGTGGTTCGCGCGCGTCTTCGGGCCGGACAACTTCTGGCTCGAAGTCCAGGACCATGGCATTCCCGACGAACGCGTCGTGCGCGACGGGATGTTCCGGCTCGGCGAGGACCTCGGCCTGCCGGTCGTCGCCACCAACGATGCGCACTACCTCCGCCGGGAAGACCACGAGGCCCACGACTGCCTGCTCGCGATCGGCACCGGGAAGGATCTGGACGACCCGAACCGGTTCCGATTCACGGGCCAGGAGAGCTACGTCAAATCCGAAGAGGAGATGGCGGCGCTCTTTCCCGGCCGGCCGGACGTGATCGCCAACACGCAGCGCGTGGCGGAGCGGTGCGAGTTCGATTTCGAGAAGCGATACTTCCTCCCCGAATTCCCGCGCCCCGAGGGCTACGCGTCGGACAACGATCTGCTCGTGGATCTCGCCACGAAGGGTGCCGAGACACGCTACGGCTCGCCCCTCCCCGACGTGGCGCGCGAGCGGCTGGCCTACGAGCTCGACGTCATCACGACGACCGGCTACGCCGGCTACTTCCTCATCGTGCAGGACTTCATCCAAGCGGCGCGGGCGCGGGGCATCCCGGTGGGACCGGGACGCGGATCGGCCGCGGGTTCCCTCGTGGCCTACGCGCTCGGCATCACGAACGTCGATCCGCTCAAGTTCGACCTGCTCTTCGAGCGGTTCCTGAATCCCGATCGCGTCTCGATGCCCGACATCGACGTCGACATCTGCTTCGAGCGCCGGGGCGAAGTCATCGAGTACGTGCGCGAGCGCTACGGGCGCCAGAGCGTCGGGCAGATCATCACGTTCGGGACGCTCAAGGCGCGTGCCGCCCTCCGCGATATCGCGCGCGTGCTGAAGGTGAGTCCCGCGGAGTCGGACCGGATCGCCAAGCTCGTGCCGTCCGGCCCCGCGCACGCGCTCTCCATCGGCGAAGCGGTGCGGAAGGTGCCCGAGCTCGCGGCGCTCGCGCGTGAGAATCCCGTGGTCGAGCGGCTCACCGATCTCGCGCAGCGTATCGAGGGGCTGTCCCGTCACGCGTCCGTGCACGCCGCCGGCGTGGTGATCGCACCGGGCCCCCTCGACGAGTACGTGCCGGTTTGCACGGCGCCGCAGCGCGGCGGGGCGCAGACCGGCGAGGACGCCATCATCACGCAGTACGACATGGTCGGCCTCGAGAAGGTCGGCATGCTCAAGATGGACTTCCTCGGTCTCCGCACGCTCACCGTGATTCACGACGCGCTGGAGATGATCCGCGAGCGGCACGGCGTGGACGTGGATCTCGACGCGGTGGACGTGGACGATCCGGCGGTGTACGCGATGCTGCGGGAGGGCCGCACCGCGGGCGTCTTCCAGTTCGAGTCCGCGCTCGCCAGCGACACGCTCCGGCAGATGCGGTGCGACCGGTTCGACGATCTCGTCGCGACGAACGCGCTCATCCGACCCGGACCGCTGGACTCGGGGATGCACCTCGTCTTCATCCGACGCAAGCGGGGCGACGAGAAGGTGCGCTACCCCCACCCGGCGCTCGCCGAGGTGCTCGCGCCGACGTACGGGGTGATCGTCTACCAGGAGCAGGTGATGCGGATCGCGAACGTGCTCGCGGGCTTCTCGCTCGCCGAAGCCGACGTGCTCCGCAAGGCGGTGGGCAAGAAGAACGCGGAGCTCATCAAGGCGGAGCTCGGGAGGTTCGTGGAGCGCGCCGTGGCGAAGGGCCACGACCGCCGCGTCATCGAGGATCTCGCCGCGCAAATCGAGACGTTCGGCCGCTACGGCTTCAACAAGTCGCACAGCGTCACGTACAGCATCGTGTCGTTCCACACGGCGTGGCTCAAGGCGCACTACCCGGCGGAGTTCCTCGCCGCCCTGCTCTCCTCGGAAATCGGCGACACCGACAAGGTGGTCGAGTACATCAACGAGGCGCGCGAGCTGGGGATCAACGTGCTCCCCCCGTCGGTGAACGAATCGGGGTGGAAGTTCACCGTGACCGGCGACCGCGAGATCCGCTTCGGCCTCGGCGCCATCCGGAACGTCGGCCGCGGCGCGATCGAATCGATCATCGCCAGCCGCGAGCGCGAGGGTGCCTTCGGCTCGCTCCCGGAGTTCTGCGAGCGCGTCGATCTCAGGCTCTGCAACAAGCGCGTCATCGAATCGCTGATCGCCGCCGGTGCCTTCGACCAGCTCGAAGGGCATCGCGCGCAGCTCGCCGCGCACGTCGACTTCGCGCTGCGCGAGGCGCAGGTGCGGCAAGCCGAACGGGACGCGGGCCAGGTGACCCTCTTCGGCGACCTGCCCGATGACGCGGCGAACCCCGGGCAGGCGCCCCTCGCCGACGTACCGCCCTGGAGTGAGGCCGAGCGGCTCACCAAGGAAAAAGAGGTCATCGGGTTCTTCATCTCGGGACACCCACTCGAACCGTTCCGCGAGGAGGTCGCCCTCTTCGGAACCCGCACCACCGGCACCCTCGGCACGTGGAGCGAGCATCAGGTGGCGGCGGTCGTCGTGGTGACGACGGTGAAGCGGCAGATCAGCAAGAAGACCGGTGCCGAGTACGCGCGCCTCATCCTGGAGGATTTCCACGGCACGGCCGAGGCGCTGGTGTTTCCGGAGACATGGAGCAAGCTTTCCCGGACCATCACTCCCGACGCGGCGCTCCTCCTGGTGGGCGGCTACAGCGCTCGAGACCGCGGCGAGGATCGCGCGCCCTTCATCGTGCAGGATGCCGTGCCCCTCCCCGAGCTGCGGGCCCAGGGGGTGGTCGGTCTCGAGGTGCGCTGGAGTGCCGGGAACGGGTTCGACCGCGAGTCGGCGCGGACACTGACCGCGTTGTGCGCGGCCCACCCGGGCCCCGCACCGTTCTTCGTGGAGTGGCACGACGGGAACGGCACCACGGCACGACTGCGATCACGCAGCGTGCGCGTCGCCCTGGACGACGAGCTGCTCGAGGCCCTGCGCGACCTCGTCGGCGCAGATCGCGTACGGCTCGTCAAGGCGAGGGAGATCACGCGTGGCGTTTGAGCTCGAATTCGAGAAACCGATCCTGGAGCTGGAGCGGCAGATCGCGCACCTGAAACGGCTCGCGGTCGAGCGGCACCTCGACGTGGCGCAGGAGGTCGAGCCCCTGGAACGCAAGCTCACCGAGCTCCGCACGGAGATCTACTCGGGGCTCACCCCGATGCAGCGGGTGCAGGTCGCGCGACATCCCCGCCGGCCGTACACGCTCGACTACATCGAGGCGCTCTTCACCGACTTCGTCGAGCTCAAGGGCGACCGGCTCTTTCGGGACGACCCGGCGATCGTCGGCGGGTGGGCCCGGCTGCACGGCCGGCCACTGCTCGTCCTCGGCCATCAGAAGGGACGCGACACCAAGGAGAACCTCCAACGGAACTTCGGCATGCCGCACCCCGAAGGTTACCGCAAGGCGTTGCGCATGATGCGGATGGCGGAACGCTTCCGCGTCCCCGTCGTCACGCTGATCGACACGCCGGGCGCCTACCCCGGTCTCGGCGCGGAGGAGCGGGGGCAGGCGGAGGCGATCGCGCGCAACCTCGAGGAGATGGCCGCGCTCAAGACCGTGCTCATCGCGGTGGTGATCGGCGAGGGCGGATCGGGCGGCGCGCTCGCCCTCGGGCTCGCGGATCGCGTGCTGATGCTCGAGAACTCGGTGTATTCCGTGATCTCACCCGAGGGCTGTGCCGCTATCCTCTGGAAGGACGCGAGCCAGAAGGAGCGCGCGGCCGAAGCCCTGCGCCTCACCGCGGAGGATCTGCTCGATCTCGGCGTCATCGACGAGATCGTGCCCGAGCCCGCCGGCGGCGCCCACGCCGACCCGGCGGAGGCACAGCGGCGGCTCGGCCGCGTGCTCGAAACGCACCTGCGCGAGCTCGAGACCGTGCCGCCGGAGGACCTGCTCGCGCGCCGCGCGGAGAAGTACCTCGCGATGGGCCGCTTCGCGGAGGGGCGCTGACGTGTCGGCGGTCGTCGAGGTGCGCTTCAAGGGAAACCGGAAGGCGTACTTCACCTGGGAAGAGGAAGCCGCGCTCGGCGTCGGCGACCCCGTCGTCGTCACGGTCGAGCGCGGGCAGGATCTGGGACACGTGTCCGCCCTGGGCGACGTCGCCGAGCGGAAGTGCGACATCGCGTGCGCCGGCTGCGCCGCGGGAGAGGCGCCCGCGCCCACGGGCCGGATCACCCGGCGCGCCTCCTCGGAAGAAGCCCGCCTCGGTGGGGAGCTCCGGAAGGCGGAGGAGGATGTCCGTCGCAAGGTGATCGAGCGCGTGCGCACGCACGGGCTGCTGATGAAGGTCTCCGATGCGGAATGGCAGTGGGACCGGAAGAAGCTCACGATCTACTTCACGGCCGAGAAGCGCGTGGACTTCCGCGCACTGGTGCGCGACCTGGCCGCGCTCTTCCGCACCCGGATCGAGCTCCGCCAGATCGGGGCCCGTGACGAGGCGAAGCGCCTGAACGGCGTCGGCCGCTGTGGGCGCGAGTACTGCTGCTCGTCGTGGCTCCCGGAGCTTCGTCCGGTGAGCCTGTCGCTCGCGAAGGATCAGCGCCTCTCACTCAATCCGTCGCAGATCTCGGGTGGGTGCGGACGGCTGCTCTGTTGCCTCCGCTACGAGCACGACTTCTACGTGGCGAGCCGGAAGCGCTTCCCGAAGGAAGGCAAGACCGTGCGCACGGCCATGGGAGTCGAGCGCGTGCAGGCCGTGGACATCTTCCGGGAGCGCATTCTCCTGCGCGCCGAGGACGGTGCCATCCGCGCCGTAACGCTCGTCCAGCTCAAGGAGGAGACCGCGGCCGCGCCCACCGAGCCCGCGGTCCCGAAGCCGCCGTCGACGCTCGTGACCTTCGACGAAGGGAGCCTCACGGTCACCCCGGAACAAGCGGTCGACGCGGTGAGCCCCAAGCCGGCGCCCAAGCGCCGGCGGCGCCGCGGCCGGCGTGGACGCGGCCGTAAGAGCGGCGAGACGCCGGAGTCGCCGCCGGACGCCGGGCCGCGCGATGACGCGTAGATACTACCTCACCACCGCCATCGATTACGCGAACGGCGAGCCGCACCTCGGGCACGCGTTCGAGAAGGTCGGCGCCGATTGTATCGCGCGCTACCATCGCCTGCTCGGCGAGCAGGTCCACTTCCTGATCGGGATGGACGAGCATGGGCAGACGGTGGCGCAGAAGGCGGAGGAACGCGGGCTGACGCCGCAGCAGCAGGTGGATGATATCGCCCCACGGTTCCAGGCGATGTGGGCCCGCCTCGCGATCTCGTACGACCAGTTCATCCGCACCGCGACGCCGGCCCACCACGCCGGCGTGATCGCCCTGCTCGAGCGCATCTTCGCGCGCCACCCCGACGACTTCTACGAGCACTCCTACGAGGGGTGGTACTGCGTCGGCTGCGAGTCGTTCAAGCAGGCGGCGGAGATCGTGGACGGCCACTGCGTGCTGCACCCCACGCGCACGCTCGAGCGGACCCAGGAGCGCAACTGGTTCTTCCGCCTGAGTCACTACCGCGACTTTCTGTTGGATTGGCATCGCACCCATCCCGAGTTCCTGCAGCCCGAGACGCGGCGCAACGAAATCCTCGCACTCCTCGAGCAAGGTCTCGAGGACATCTCAGCGAGCCGCGCGCGGTTCGCGTGGGGGGTGCCCTTACCTCGGCCGCTCTCCAACGGTGAGCGCCAGACGACGTACGTCTGGTTCGATGCACTGCCCAAGTACCTGACCGCCACCGGCTTCCCCACGCCCGGGTGGGAGACGCGCTGGCCGGCACAGTTGCACGTGATCGGCAAGGACATCACGCGCTTTCACGCCGTGATCTGGCCGGCCATGCTGCGCGCCGCGGATCTCCCGCTCCCGGAACGGGTCTGGGCACATGGGTTCGTGATGTTCCGCGGTGAGAAGTTCAGCAAGTCCGCGGGGGTCCGGCTCGACCTGGACGACGCGATCGAACGTTTCGGTCCCGATGCGTTTCGCTATTTCCTGTTGCGGGAGATTCCCTTCGACGCCGATGGGAACTTCACCTGGGAGCGCTTCGAGGCGCGCTATACCGCGGAGCTCGCCGATGGCTACGGCAACCTCGTGAGCCGCGTCCTCTCGATGGTGAGCCGGTACGCGGACGGGATCGTGCCGGAGGGCACCGGCACGACGGAGCTCGACGCCGCGGCCACGGAGGCCCTGGAGGCCTACCGGGCGGCGATGGACGGCGAGCTGTTGCACGAGGGCGCGGCCGCCGCCTTTCGCCTCGTGACGCGCGCCAACGCCTTCGTCGAGGAGCGCGCTCCCTGGAAGCTCGCGAAGACGGGCGACACCGCCGCGCTCCATGAAACGCTGGCCGCGCTCGCGGAGGCGGTGGCCCGCGTGACGGCTCTCCTCTCCCCGTTCATTCCCGCGAAGACGGAGGCGGTCTGGCGTGCGCTCGGACTGGACGGAACGGTGACCGACATCACCCTCGAACGGGTCGCGCGACCCGGCACGGCGGGGCGCCGCGTCACCAAGCCGGCGCCGCTTTTTCCGAAGCCGCAAACGGCCTCGTAACTCCATGCATATCAATGACCTGCGTTTGTGCCACAGGTGGTTGACAGGGGCAACACGGAAGCCCTATCTTAGCACCCCTGATTGACTTGAGCCGGCGTGGATTCCACCCGGCTTTTTCCCGCCCGGTGGGCGGTCGCCGAGGGGTGCTGATGGCGCAACGACGATGGACTCTACTCGTGGTTCCGCACGGCAGCGGAAGCAGCCGCTCCGTGCAGATCTCCACGCGTGCGCTCCGGGTGGTCGGGAGCATCATCGGCGTCGTCGTCATCGCGGCGGGCGTGTTTGCCTTCACCACGGTCAGCAAGAGCGTCGACGTCCTGCACCTCCAGCGACTCGCGGAGGCCAATCGCCTCCTGGCCAACGAGCTCGCCAGCACGCGCCAATTGGTCGGGCAGCTGACCGACACGCTGGATCAGATCTCCACACGCGACCGGCAGGTCCGGCTGCTCGCGGGCCTCGAGCCGACCAGCCCCGATGTGCAGCAAGCGGGTATCGGTGGCCCGGTGGGCGCGTGGCCCGAGCGGGACACGCTGCTCGCGGTTGCCGGGGCCGAGGGCCGCGAGGCCATCGATGCTCGCGTCACCGTGGACGCGCTGATCCGCCGGGCCGACGTGCTCGCCGCGTCCTTCGGCGAGGCGGCTGACTCGCTCCGGAGCTACACCGATCGGTTGAGTCGCACGCCCTCCATCAAGCCCACCGCCGGTTTCCTGAGCAGCCCGTTCGCGCATGAACGCATGAACCCGATTCTGCACGTCGCACGTCCACATCTCGGCATCGATCTCGCCGCGCCGCTCGGCACGCCGATCGTGGCGCCGGCGGGTGGCCTCGTGGTGGACGTCGCGACGCTCACGGGCTACGGCAAGATGGTCACGATCGACCACGGGTACGGCGTGGTCACCCGCTACGCGCACTGCTCGAAGATCCTCGTCCGCGTCGGGCAGCGTGTGAAGCGCGATCAGGAGATCGCCCTCGTCGGCAGCACCGGGCTCTCCACCGCGCCCCATCTGCACTACGAGGTCATCGTGAACGGGCAGCACGTGAACCCCGAGAAGTACATCTTCCCCGACCAGATCGTGGAGTGAGCGCGGGTCCCTCCGCCCCCAACGTGTTCGCGGTGTACCTCACGCTCGCCGTCCTGGCGAGCGTCGGCTGCCGTGATGCCCAGCGCGTGGAGATTTCCGCCGCCGTGAACGGTACGGCCCTCGCCGGGGCGTCGGTCACCATTGCCCCGTACAACCCCCGGCACCTCCTCGACTCCCTCGCCGCGCGGAGCGCGACCCCGAAGCCGACCTTTCCCGGGCTCGACTCCGCACTCCGGGCGTTTTCACCGGGGGCCGATTCGGGCGGCGCGAGCCCCGATCAAGCGTGGCAGGCCACACGCGACAGCACGCTCGCACTCTCCGACTCGCTCAGGGGGCGGGACCCCCGGAGCCCGGGGTATCGGGAAGCGTATCAGCGCTTTCGCGCACTGTACGAGCGTCTAGCCCAGCGGTCGGCACGGCGGGATGCGGCGTACCGGGACCGCACCGCGGGTGCGCGCGATCTCGCGGACCGGGCGGCACGCGCCGCTGACTCGCTAAGAGCTTGGGAAAGAACGGCTTACGAGGACTATCCGGCGGCGGCCGAATCCGCGCTGGCCCGCAGGGGCCGCTCGGTGCGCACCGTCGTGACGGACAGCACGGGCCATGCGGATGTGGAGCTGCCCCGCGGCGATTGGTGGCTCGTGCTGCGGGTGCCTGACCCCGAGAACCCCTTCCTGGAGTACCGCTGGCACGTCGGGGTGCGGGTGACGCCGTTCCCGGTCCGTATCCCCCTACTGCCGCTCGACGCGGAGCACGTCTGGCGCCACTGAGGCCGCCGACTTGACGGCGGCCTCCCGCAGGTGCACCATGGGCATTAGGAGCATTCCTGGAGGCACCATGCGCTCCGCCTTCCCTCACCGTTCGTTGCTCGTCGCGGCCATCCTGGCCGCCTCTGGATGTGCCCACCCCCAATCCGGTCAGCAGGCATCCGCGCCCAACTCGCAAGGCGCATCGCGGTACGTCTCGCAGGACCAGATCCGGCGCTCGGGGGCGACCACCGCATGGCAGGCTCTGCAGTATACGGTCCCGTTCTACCGGTTCGAGGCATCGGGCAAAGTCCGCCATCGCGGCGTCGGAAGCATCATCCTGCACGATCAGCCGAAGATCGTGCTCGACGGTGTCACCCTCACCGAGGTCTCGATGCTGATGGCCATGCCGGCCACCGATTTGGAGAGCATTCGGGTGATGAACGCGCCGACGGCGACGACGTACTACGGCACGAATTCGTCGGCTGGGGTCATCGTGATTCGGACCAAGACCGGCGACGACTGATCGGCCGGCGCGGCCCGGAAGCACTGAGGGGGAAGCCGGACGGCTTCCCCCTCGGTGTTTCTACGCGGGCATGGGCCCGATCACGGATCGCGGTTCAGGCAACCCGTGAAGTTGGGGTTGTTCTGCTCGGCGAACGGTACGGGGAGGTTCACATCCGTCCCGTAGTTGCCGCCCTTGAAGTAGGGCCCCGACGGAAAGACGGCGTCCGCAGAGCGACCGTACTGCCGCACCAGCCGGCGCATGTCACCGAGCCGGTGACCGGTGGCGAAGAGCCAGAAGGCGCGCTCCCGGAAGAGCATGTCCACCCGGCCGTCCGTCGTACCCGGATCGGTCAGGGCGGGCAGGTTGAACCCGCCGTTGTCGGCCGCATCGGCACGAAGCGCATTCAAGGCATTCACCATCCCCGGACCATCACCGTTCTGGAGCATGGCTTCCGCCTCGATGAGGCGGGCCTCGATGCCGTCCGCCACCACGATGGATGACGACGGGCCGGCGTACTTGTTCAGACCGTAGAGCTCGCTGTTGCCGTCGAAGCCGGGCCCCGCATCGGTCGTCACGACCCGTGGATCGCCCGCGCTCCGATAATCGAGCCCGTTCACCCCTTCGTTGTCCGACACCGACCACCGGCCCGACTGCCAGTTGAAGACGTACACGCCGTTCTGTTCGAAGCCCGAGTTGGTCGAGTGCGTGTTGACGTACTGGAAGTTGGTCGGCACCGCCGTGACCGCCGCGGCGGCCTGGGCGAAGTTGCCTTCGTCCACCAGCGCGCGGGCCCGGCCGACGGCGGCCAGGTTCGCGATGTCGGCGTCGCTCGTCACGGCATCTGACGAGTCGAAGTCCGCGAGCGCCCGGGCGAGAATGTCCGCCCGGTTGAGCGTCGGACCGTACGTGATGGTGCCGTCGAGGGCGTAATCACTGATCGGCACGCCCTCGCAGTAGTTCTCCGCCATCGTGATGTACGTGTACCCGGCGAGCGAGAAGACCTCGCCGACCCGCGACCCAGGCGTCGGCGCCGAGGCTTCCAGCGCCACGGCGGCGTGCTCGAGGTACGAGCGCGCGCGCTGCAGATCGCGGAACACGCCTTCCAGCGTGCCGTTCTTGTCGGAGATGGCGCGCTGGTCGTATTCCAGGCGCGTCGGGAACGTCCCCGAAAGATGGTACTCGTCGGTAAACATGCCGGAGACGAGAATTTGCCCTTCCGTGCCGCCGGCGTTGCCGGCGTTCGCGTACGCGAACTGTCCAATGGCACCGTTGTACAGTGCGACGGCACCATCGGGCGTACTGACGTCACCCGGATTGATGATGTCGGGATCGGTCACGTTGAGAATGCTGGTGGTGCTGCACCCCACGACTCCCAGGGCGAGCAACCCGAGCGCCACGGCGCCGGCCAGCACTCCTCGACGATATCCCGTGCGTGTCATGGCTCGATAGCCTTTCGTTGCAATCGTCATGGTATCCGCGCTCCTCAGTAGCTCAGGTTGACGCGGACGAGGTAGTACGTGAGCGGCGGCGCCGTCAGGAAGTCACGGGTGAAGTCCGACTGCCCGTTGCCGTTCAGCTCGGGGTCGATACCCGTGTAGTTCGTGACGGTCAACAGATTCCGCCCCGTGAGCACGATGCTCAGCTTGCTCGCGTGGAAGATGAAGTTCGCCCACGAGTCGGGAGCGTTGTACGTCAGCGAGAGCTCGCGCAGCTTGAGGAAGTTGCCGTTCTCGATGTAGCCGGCGTACGTGTAGCCATCGGCTCCCGTCGAGGCCGCAACCGCGTTGGCCTGCGCCTTGAGCGGCGCCTTGGGATCGTTCACGGCCTGGCAGTTGTACGCGGCGCCCGAGGCGCAGCGGAAGTAATCGGTCAGATTCTCGACCTTGTAATCACCGCGATAGTCGAGCTGGCCGGAGAGCTGCACCGCACCGTGGAAGAAGCCGAACCCGATGTTGCCGGTGATTTCGGTCTTCGGAATGGACGACCCGAGAAAGACGGCGGTGTCACCGACCGTGACTTCGTTGGCCGTGATGATGCCGTCACCGTTGGCGTCCTGATATCCGGTGATCGGGCGATCCCAGTACCCGTAAAGCGGATAGCCGGGCCGCTGCTGGAAGACACCGCTCACGATCGGCGGGATGCCCGCGCCGAGCGTCAGCAGCTTGTTGGTGTTCCGGGAGAAGGCGAGGTCGAAGTTGGCGCTCACGGCCTTCGTGGCGTTGGTCGCCACGTTGAGCTCGATCTCGAGACCCTTGTTGAGCACCGAGCCGATGTTCTCGAACTTCGACGATGCGGCACCAACCGATGGCGGCACCGGCACGGACACGAGCGCGTCCGTCGTCTTCTTGTGGTAGTAGGTGAACGACAGGTTTGCGGCGTTGCCCGCGAAGCCCAGATCGAATCCGGTCTCGAGCTCGGTGGACCGCTCAGGCTTGAGGTTCGGGTTCCCGAGCGCCGAGATCACGAGACCCGGCTGATCGGACCCGGTGATCGACGCCGTGTTCGCTCCGTAGTAGAGCAACGCGTCGGTCGAGCCCGGCTGCCGGCCCGAGGCACCGTAGGCGATACGGAGCCGCAGATTGTCGATGGGAAGCTTCGGGAAGAAGGGCTCTTCCGAGATCACCCATGACGCCCGCGCGCCCGGATACCACGTGGTCCGGGACTTCGAGCCGAACGCGCTGTTCTGGTCGCGCCGGACGCTGCCCGCGATGTAGAGTCGGTCGTTCAAGCCGATCTCTTCCTCGCCGTACGCGCCAAGCGTGATCGTCTCGCTGGTCGCCTCGTTCACGCTCGGCTGCGCGGCCGAACCGATGGACTGGCTGCCCGGGGCGAGAATCTGTCCGAAGGCATAGTTCCCGAACGAGTAGTCCTTCAGGTACTGCGCACCGATGGTGGTCTTCGACGTGATGCGGCTGGTGAGTTGCCGCGTCGCGACCAGGTTCCCGTCCACCGTGTAATGCGAGATCTCGAAGCGGTTGTCCTGTCGGCGGCCCTGCCGATACGTGATGAAGTTCGGTCCCTGGCCGCGTGTCTGCTGCTGGATGTCACGCTGGCCCGTGTAGTCGAGGCCCGCCGTGAAGTTTCCCGTGAGGAAGTCCCACGGCTTCCAATCGATGTGCGTGCTGCCGGTGAACCGCGTGATGTCCTGCCGGTCGGTCAGGGCGAACACCTCGCCGGGACGGAAGAAGCCCCACTGCCCGCCCTCGGCTGAGCCGGGAGGCGGCGTGTTCGGCTGCGTCGTCCACCCCTTACCGAACAGCGCGCTGCCGAGCAGGCCGAGCACGTTGTTGTCGTTCTGCGGCAGGGCGGTGAAGCCGCGGATGAGGCCGGCGTCGAAGGCTACGTTGAGCTTCGGACTCAGCGCGACCTTGACGTTCGACCGCAGGCTCACGCTCTGGTCTTCGTTGGGCCGGAGCTGATTGCCCGGGGGGGTGCTCCCGCGCTCGGTCGTGATCCGCGTGACCTCCGAGGCCGGCATCTTGAGCACGCCCATGTCCTTCGTGAACCCGGCGGACAGGCGGTACGTCGCTTGCTGGCTGCCGCCCGAGACGGCGGCCCCGACGTTCTCGCGATAGCCCGTGCCGAGCGGGCTGGTCGCGGGATTCATCATCGGATTGAAGCTGGTCGTGCTGTCGATCGTGCACGAGCCCGCGGCCATGGACGTGAGACGGCACTGCCGCGGGCTGGTCGGCGTCGCGGCGTTGCTCCACCCGTAGTAGTTGGTCGGATAGTTGTTGTTGTCCTTGAGCGCGCCGAACTCGGTGTAGACCTGCCACTGCGGCGGCCCCGAGATGCCTCGCTTGGTCGTGATCCGAATGACGCCGTTCGCCGCCTGGGTACCGTACAGCGAGCTGGCCGACGGTCCCTTCACGATGTCGACGCTGGCGATGTCATCGGGGTTCAGATCATTGAGGCGGGAGATCGTCTGTCCGCCCGTGCCGATCGTGAGGCTCGCGCCGTTGTCCACGCGAATCCCGTCCACGTAGACGATCGGCGAGTTGTTGAGCGAAATACTGCTCAGACCGCGGATGCGGATCCGCTCGCCCGTGCCGACCTCGCCGGCGCTCGGGATCACGGTGACGCCCGCGGCGCGCGAGTTGAGCAGGTCGCCGATCGTGGTGATCGGCTTGGTCTCGGTGATCTTCGACGCGTCGATACGGGAGACCGCGTTGGCCTCCTCACGCGCTCGGGATTCACCGGTCGCCGTCACGACGATCTGGTCGAGCGAGATCACGACTTTCTTGAGGGCGAAGTTGACCTCGGTGACCCCGCCGGCCGTCACATTGACGGTCTTGACCAGGCTCCCAAAGCCGATCGCCGCGACACGGACCTGATAGGTCCCGGCCCCTACGTCGGTGATCGAGTAGCGGCCTTCCGAGTTGGTGGTGGCGCTGAAGTTGGCCCCAAGGACGCTGATGCGGGCACCGGCAATCCCGGTGCCGCCAGCTTCCTCGGTGACCCGACCGGCGATCGTGCCGTTCCCTTGCGCGGCCGCCTCGACGACGGTCATCGCGCTCAGGGCCAGCACAACGCCGAGCGCCCGGAGCTTACTGCGGAGACTCATGGACTCCTCCCGATCAGGTGATTCGCTACGTTGAACCGGAACGAACACCGACCGACCACGCCGTGGCGTGGGGGGGGCCGACGTTCCATCCGACTTCGACACCGCATGGCACCGAACTCCGGACAGCATTCAGGGTACGGTAACCCCGAGGGAGCGCGATGCTGCGCCGCACGTAGCCCACGGCGCACGACCTTGCGAGCTCGTACCGGCGTCCTCAACCGAGGACGTGATGTGCATCTCCAGATAACACGGTGCCGGAGCACCGCGCGCGTGCCACTTGGTTCCGCGAAGGTAGGTGCAACACCGCCGACGGTGCGCAGGCCTCAGGGGCGCGTCAACCCGTCACGGATTGCGGACTGCTCACGTTCGTCTTCGAATTGCAGCGGTGCCGAAGCGCCGCGCGGTGATGCTGACCAGCCAAGGGGGTGGGGCACCCGCCGACGGATGCGCAGGCCAATCGGCGCGCCAATCCGCGACGGGGATGTCTTTGGCAGTGAGGGGGCCATTTTGCACCCCGGCCAAGCGTCTGTCAAGGGCACGTCACGATTTCATCGTGCGAGACCACGCATTCGTCGGGTGGACATATCCACTCACCGTGCCCATCTTGCGGCAGAACATACACCCCATCCCCCTTCCGGCAACCAGGACGGCCTCCGCACCATGCTCAAGTCATTCGGCGCCGCCGCGCTCGCCCTCACGTGCCTCGCAGGCACGGCCGCGACACACCAGGGCCCCGATGCCGAAATGCTCGCGCAGCGCACCCGGGGGAGGGCGACCGCGCCCATTACCATCTATGAGGTGGCGGATTTTCAGTGCCCGGCCTGCCGTTCGTTTTGGGCGAACACCGAGCCGGCCCTAATTAAGGATTACATCGCCACCGGCAAGGCCAAGCTCATCTTCGTGAACTTCCCGATCACGCAGCTGCACCACAACTCCGCCGCCGCCCATGAGTTCGCCATGTGCGCGGCGCGCCAGAACCATTTCTGGCCCGTGCACGATCTGCTGTATCGACATCAGGATAGTTGGGCGGAGCTCAAAGACCCGTCGGCATACTTCTACCAGCTCGCCGATTCGGCCCACCTGCAGACGGACTCATTGAAGGCTTGCCTCACATCCGGCGTCATGCGCACGCTCGTCGCCTCCGAGGCCGAGGCCGCCTTTCGCGCCGGGATCCGCAGCACCCCGTCGTTCATCGTGAACCGCGCACTGCTCACGGGCGCGGCCCCCATCAGCGCGTGGAAGCCGATCCTCGATTCGATCTACGCGGTGACACAGAAGAACGCCAAACGGTGAGACCGGGAAGCGCCACGGGCCGGTCCTGCGTCTCCCGTCTCCCGTGTCACGTCAGCAGCGCGAATCCCACGTCGTACAACGCGTGCGCCCACGCGGTGATCCCGAAGCCCCGCCAGACGTAGAGCCCGCTCAGCAGGAGCCCCGCGATTGCCCGGAAGGTGAATGACGCGAGCGACCATGTGTCACCGAACGCTCCCACATAATGGAATGCGCTGAAGATGAGCGCGCTCAGCACCACGGCGAGCGCTACGGCCGCCGGACGCCGAAGACCGATGGCGAGCCCCGCCGCGACGAACCCCGAGATCAGCAGCACGCGGAACACCAGCTCCTCGTAGATCCCGGCGCCGAGCGAGATGACGAGCTGCTGCGTGAGCGAGAGCCGCGCGATGCCGGCGGCAGGTGGGGTCTGCATCGTCGCTGCCGTCGCGAGATGGGGATGGAGCAGCAGGGTGGTGAGCCGGGCGACGACGCCGCCAAGGAGCGCCGCATAGACCAGCGCCTCGAGCAGCATCCCGCCGAAGATCCTGAGATCGAGCCGGCCCGGATGCCGCCGGGCATCGCGCCACACGAGCAGACCACCCACCACCACGAGCGTCACGTTGAAGACGGCGACCCCATGCGGCCCGCCGAGTGCCAGAAACGCGGTCTTGAGCAGCACGTCGGCGCCGTTGCGCACGCCGGCGGTCTCCGAGCCCGTGAGCGCGAAGGCGAATCCTTCATACAGGAGGAGCAGCGGAGCGGCGAACAGCACGCTATAGCGCGGCGCCCGGCTCGCGGCCCAATACTGGCGTAGCGTCACGGCGGGGAAGCTAGCACATTCCGGTCGGAATGCACCGCACGCTCTATCGCGCCGCCACGACCCTGTCGCGCCACGCGCCGCTCCCTCCCACGGCACGTGCCAGCATGATCGGGCGCGCGGCGGCCGTCGGACGCTGGGAGCGGTGGGCGGCGTGCATCGAACCGTCCCCCACCGTCTGGTTTCACGGCGTCTCGGTGGGAGAGTGCCTGGCGCTCGATCCCGTGATGACCCGTCTGCGGGCGCCCCAGCGAGAGATCCGCACCGTACTCACATACGTCTCTCCATCGGCCGCGGCGTGGCACGGCTGGCCGGTAGACCGCGCCGATTATCTGCCGCTCGATCGGCCCGACGACGTCCGCCGGACGCTCGACGCGATCGCTCCCGCGCTGATCGCGGTGAGCCGCTCCGACGTCTGGCCCGAGCTGATGCTCCAGGCCGCATCCCGTGGCATTCCGCTCGCGCTCGTGGGCGCCACCGTCCGTGCCGGGAGCGCCCGCCTGCGCTGGCCCGCGCGCGCTCTCTATCGAGACGCCCTCACGGGCGTCCGCTTCGCTGGAGCGGTCACACCCGAGGATGCGGACCGGCTCGCGCGCCTCGGCGTGCCCTCGGAGACCGTCACCGTCACGGGCGATCCCGCACACGACCGGGTGCTCGAGCGCGTGCCCGACCTGGGCGTGATCGCCGAGCTCGTCGCGTGGCGCACCGGCCGCCGTATCGCCGTGGTCGGAAGCCTCGAGCCCGACGACCTCGAGCCGGTGCGTCGCGCGTTGCAGATCATGCTGCGGGCCGATCCACAGTTCGCCGCCCTGCTCGTGCCGCACGATCCGGAGTGCCTCGCGGCCTCCGCGTTCGCCGAGGTCGACGCGGCAACCTGGCGACCCGGCGATCCCGCCCCCGCGGCACGCGTGGTATGGGTGGCGGCACGCGGTCTCCTCGCCGATCTCTACGCGCTCGCGGACGTCGCCTACGTGGGCGGTGCGATGCGGCGCCCGAAACCGCATTCGCTGCTCGAGCCCGCGGCATTCGCCGTGCCCGCGGCCGTGGGGGGGGCGGCCGAGCGCGAGGTCGGGACTCGGCGGATGATCGAGGCCGGTGGCGTGGTCGCCGTGCGAGACAGTGCCCAGCTCGTCGAGACGTGGGGAGACTGGCTGGCGAATGCCTCACGACGCGCGTGCGCCGGTCTCGCGGCCCGCGCCACACTCGCTGGCGGAGCGGCGAACGTGAGCGCGCGGCGATTAGCGTCACTGCTGGCGATGCCCTCGGCCTGAAGGCCCGCCGGTGCGTGGACGCGCTGAATGCCCCGCTCACCCTTCAGCACGCTCACCGCCGAACGCCTCCCCGAATTCAACGCCTCGCGACGCTTGACGAGCGTTTGACACCGGGGCGGTATTGTGGACCGTTCGTGCCGCACGGTTCGACCCCGTCCAGGGAGGCACCAATGTCCGCATTCCACCGAGCGCTGGCAGCGCTGGCGCTAGTCCCCACCGTCGCGCTCGCCCAGGGACGCCCCGTTGCCGAGATCGGGACGCGCATGGGCGCCACCATCGAAGCCGCCGGCGGGCAGACCACCACCTACTTCGGCGTCCCTGGAGCGGGGGTGATGGCCCAGCCGTCGCTCTACGCAAGCTTCTTCACGGCGAGCAACATGATGGTCGAACCGGAGATCTCGTTCCTCCATGCCACGAGTGGCGGCTCGACCTACACGTCGTTCGGGACATTTCTGAGCGGCGGTCCGCGTTTTCCGAACCCTGACGGTAGCGGCCTCTACACGCTCGGCAGCGTGGGGCTCCAGGCCATCTCGGGGGGAGGGTCCTCGCACACCGAGGCCGCGATCGGCGCGCGGGCCGGGTACCGGTTCGTCGTCGAGCGTTCGCTTGGCCTCCGGCTCGATCTCGGATACCGGCGCTGGCTCGGCTCATCCCACTTGAAC
>DATFMZ010000049.1:0-2332 GCA_035266665.1 Gemmatimonadales bacterium
GAAGTCGGGGTGGAAGTGGAGATTTAGGGCGGACAGGGGCGGACGAGGTCGGTCGGAGTCGGTCAGAGACGGCCCGGGTCGAGCAACTCCGGCCGCCCCCATAAATCACCGGCCGCCTACGTCCGCCCGTTCCCGCCCTCATCGCCTTTCTTTTCGAAGAGCGCCAGCCAGCCGTGCTCCACCGCACGGGCCGAGCCGATCCCGACGGCCACGGCGAACGCCACGCCGATCGCGCCAAAGATGATCAGGAACGCCACCAGGACGATCTGCTGGGCGAAGCGCAGCTCCCAGAGCGCGAGCGCCCCGACGACGGTGAGCAGCGCCGCACGCGCGACGCGGCCGAGAAGCCGCGCGTGCGCGAAGCCCTCTTCGTCGAGCGCGGCCTCGATCCGATCACTCACCATATTGCTCACCAGCATGCCCGCGCCCACGATGAGCGCCACGAGGAGCAGATTCGGCAGGTAGAAGACCAAACCGTCCACGAAGCGAAAGAGGACGGTGAGGCCCCAGATCTGCAGCGCGTTGTCGAGGAAGAACAGGATGACCACGGCCATCCCGACCGTACCCACCAGATTGTAGAGCGCGGCCCGAACGTCTCCCTTGCCGAACGCCGCCCGCCACCCGACCCGGCTCGCGAGTCGATCGAGCCGCAGCCAGATCAACACGCGGACGATGGCACGCTTGACGACCCAGCCCAACGCAATCCCGAGCGCGAGCACCAGCAGCCCGTTGGTGAACGTCGGGAGATAGGCCGAGAGCTTGGCGAGATACTCGCTCGCGGGCGTGATCGGCTGCCCTTGCATGCGTCCTCCTACTGGTTCGCGGCGAAGAACAGCCGCTCGAAGCGCCGCGCGCGACGCGCCTCGACGTCGCGAACGACGATGATCGGGTTACGGCGGCGTTCGGCGATCGCACCCGGCACGGTGTGCCCGAGCACGCCGGAGATCGGGCCGCTGCTCGGCGCGCCGATGACCACGAGGTCGCCGCGGTGGATCGAACGCAGCAACCCGTGCACGATGTCGGCACTCCGCACGATCTCGAGATCGCCGCCGAGCTCGGCGGACGTGAGTGTCTCGACCGCGCCGGCCGCGTAGGTCTCGGCCGCCGCCGTGCCGAGATCGGTCGGCACGATCGTGAGCGCGCGCACCGGCGCGTCATATCGGAGGGCGAAGGCGGGCGCGAGCTCGGCGGCGAGCTCCGGATTGGCGCCCCGCGTGACCGGCACCAGCACGCGGCGCACGTTCTTCGGAGCGATCGTGCCGTAGACGACGCCCACCTGGCAGGGGGCGTCCTTGAGCACGCGCTCGACCACGGACGCGACGACCCGCTCGAAGACCGAGTGCGGCGTCGGCTGCCCCATGATGAGAAAGTTGCAGCGCGCTTCCCGTGCGGTCTCGACGACCCCGTGACTCACGCGCCGGGCGATCTTCACCACGGCCTCGGCATCCACGTCGTGCGCCTGCGCATACGCCACCGCCTCGTCGAGCAGTCCCTCGAGCGCCCGCGCCTCGGGCCGTCCGGCGAATAGCAGCTCGCCCTCGGGCACCTCGGCCACCGAGACGGCCACGATGTCGCCGTTGTGTTTCCGGGCGATCGCGATCGCGGCCTCCATCAGCGTGCGCATCGATCGCGGATTCGACACCGCGACCAGGACGCGATAGTCCTTGCGCTCCAGCCGCTCCATCCAGCGTGCGCGCTCCTCGAACGCCGCCTCCCGGTGACGACTGTAGCCGTAGTACATCGCGACTCCGACGGCGATCCACGCGCCCGCCACGAACCATGCCCGCGGGTACTCGGTGAACAGAAAGACCGCGAGGAACAACATCGTCGCGATGGCGACGATCGGGATCACCGGCATCCACGGCACCTTGAAGCCGCGATCGAGATCCGGACGGCGGCGCCTGAGACGGATCACCGCGAGGTTCACCTGCACGAAGAGCAACAGGAACATGATGTCCGCGGCCGCCGCGACGTCCTCGATCGGCAGCATGACGGCCATCAGGACGATGATCATCAGCGAAAAGAAGATGGCCACCGCCGGCGTGTTCCGCTTCGCATGGATCTTCCCGATGAACGGCGGCAGGTTGGCGTCGCGCGCCATCGCGAAGGCCACGCGCGACGACGAATAGATCGTCGCGTTGAGCGCCGAGAGGGTGGAGAGGAGCCCCGCGATGAGCAGCACCACGCCACCGCCGTTCACGAACTGATCCGCCGCGCGGACCAGCGCGAGCTCCTTCGCCTGCCCGAGGTACTCGCTGATCGTGCTGCCCGCGGGCGGCTGCACCGCGCCGATGGCCACGAGCGAGACGAGCAGATAGATCGGGACCACGAT
>DATFMZ010000050.1:0-5226 GCA_035266665.1 Gemmatimonadales bacterium
ATCCCCGCATCTTCGATGTCCAGCGCGGTCTCCTCCGTGATGAGCTGGCCGGCGGCCACGATCAACCGCGGATCGCCGTGATCGTCCAGCTCGTGCGGATCGTAGACGTCGTCGGCCGCGACCGTGCCCGCGATGCGCTCGCGGAGCGGCTCGATGACGTCTTCCCCCTCCTTGAGCGAGGTGACTTCGAGGCCGAGAATGGTACCGCAGTCCTCTTCCGTCACCGTGACGTCCTGCGCCACGTCCACGAGACGCCGCGTGAGGTAGCCGGCGTCGGCCGTCTTCAAGGCCGTATCGGCCAGACCCTTCCGCGCGCCGTGCGTCGAGATGAAGTACTCGAGCACGGAGAGTCCCTCACGGAAGTTGGACCGGATGGGGCTCTCGATGACCTCGCCGATGCCACCGGTGAGCTTCTTCTGCGGCTTCGCCATCAGGCCGCGCATCCCCGCCAGCTGGCGGATCTGATCGCGGCTGCCGCGGCTGCCGGAGTCGAACATCATGAACACCGGGTTGAAGCCGCCGTGTGAGCGCTGGAGCCCCGACACCATCGCCTCGGCGATGTCGGTGTTCGCGTGCGTCCACGCGTCGATCACCTTGTTGTACCGCTCGCCGAAGGTGATCTGCCCGGCCGAGTACGCCCGCTGGAAGCGCTCGACCCGGGCACCCGCCTGCTGCAGAATTTCGGTCTTCTCGAGCGGCACCTCGAGATCCTCGACGCCGATCGAGACCCCGCCGCGCGTCGCGGCGCGGAACCCGAAATCCTTCAGGCGATCGAGGAACTGCACCGTCTCGGCGAGCCCCGCGCGGCGGTACGCCTCGAAGACGATCTCCGAGAGCGCGCGCTTGCGCATCACCTGGTTCTGGAACCCGAGCTCGACGAGGAGCCGGCGCGGCAGGATGCTGTTGAACAGCGCCCGGCCCGCGGTGGTGGCCACCCACCCCGGCTGCTGGGTCGACGCGTCGGCGGGCGGCTCGTACCAGAAGTGGATCGGCGCCTGCACGTCGAGCTGGCCCGTGACGATCGCCATCTCCACCTCGGCGAGCGAGCCGAGATGCGGCGCCTTCTCGAGGCCCTTCTCGAAGTTCACCGGCGCCTTGGTCACGAAGTAGCAGCCGAGGACCATGTCCTGGCTCGGCTCCGCCACGGGGCGGCCGTCCGAGGGCTTCAAGACGTTGTTGCTCGAGATCATCAGCACGCGCGCCTCGAGCTGCGCCTCGAACGAGAGCGGCACGTGCACGGCCATCTGATCGCCGTCGAAGTCCGCGTTGAACGCGGCGCAGACGAGCGGATGGATCCGGATCGCCTTGCCTTCGACGAGCACCGGCTCGAACGCCTGGATGCCCAGGCGGTGGAGCGTCGGTGCGCGGTTCAGGAGCACCGGGTGATCCTGAATGATCTCTTCCAGTATCTCGTAGACGTCGGGGCTCTCGCGCTCGACGATCTTCTTGGCCCGCTTGACCGTCTCGGCGATGCCCTTCTCTACGAGCTTGTGGATGATGAACGGCTTGAAGAGCTCCACCGCCATGGTCTTGGGGAGGCCGCACTGGTGGAGCCGGAGCTCCGGGCCCACGACGATCACCGACCGGCCCGAATAGTCCACGCGCTTGCCGAGGAGGTTCTGGCGGAACCGCCCCTGCTTGCCCTTGAGCATGTCGGAGAGCGACTTGAGCGGGCGCTTCCCGCGGCCGCGAATGGCCTTCGAGCGCCGGCCGTTGTCGAACAGCGCGTCCACGGCCTCCTGGAGCATCCGCTTCTCGTTCCGGAGAATCACCTCCGGCGCGCGATGCAGGATGAGCTTCTGGAGCCGGTTGTTGCGGTTGATCACGCGGCGATAGAGATCGTTGAGATCGCTCGTCGCGAACCGGCCGCCGTCCAACGGCACCAGCGGACGGAGATCGGGCGGAATCACCGGGACCACGTCCAGGATCATCCACGCCGGATCGTTGCGCACGTCGCCCGCGTCACCCGAGTTCCGGAAGGCATCGATGATCTTGAGCCGCTTGAGCATCTGCTTCTTCCGATGCTGGCTCGTTTCGGTGGTCACCGCCTTGCGGAGCTCGTCGGCCACCTTGTCCACGTCGAGCCGCTTCAAGAGCTCCCGCACGGCGGGCGCGCCGATGTCGGCGAAGAACGCCGAGTCGCCCTCGGCCTTCGCCTTGGCCTTGATCTCGAGATACTTCTCCTCGTCGAGCAGCTCGTTGGCCTGAAGCTCCTGCTCGCCCGGGTCGATGACGACGTAGTTCGTGTAGTAGATGACCCGCTCGAGGTCACGGAGCGTCAAGTCGAGCAGGTTGCCCATCGGGCTCGGCAGCGTCTTGAAGAACCAGATGTGCGCCACCGGCACGGCGAGCTCGATGTGGCCCATCCGCTCGCGCCGCACCTTGGAGAGCGTCACCTCGACGCCGCAGCGGTCGCAGATCACGCCGCGATAGCGGATCCGCTTGTACTTCCCGCAGTGGCACTCCCAGTCCTTCACCGGCCCGAAGATGCGCTCGCAGAAGAGCCCGTCTTTTTCGGGTTTGAAGGACCGATAGTTGATCGTCTCGGGTTTGGTGACTTCACCCCACGACCACCAGGTCCGCTGGCCCTGCAGCGCGAGTCGCTCGCGCTCCTTGGCGTCGCGGGGCCCACGGATCTCTTCCGGGCTCGCAATCCGGATCTGGATGAAGTCGAAGCTCGAGCCCCTGGGCTCGCGGCTGCTGCGAAAATCGATCATGTGTGCCTCTCCCCCTTACTCTTCCCCGTCCTCGGTGGTGCCCAGGTGGACCCGCAGGCCCAGGGCCTGGAGCTCCTTCACCAGGACGTTGAACGACTCGGGGATGCCGGGCTCCGGCAGATTCTGCCCCTTGACGATCGCTTCATAGACACGGCTCCGTCCGTTGACGTCATCGGACTTGACCGTGAGCATCTCCTGCAGGACGTGCGCGGCGCCGTACGCTTCGAGCGCCCACACCTCCATCTCGCCGAACCGCTGACCGCCGAACTGCGCCTTACCGGCCAGCGGCTGCTGCGTCACCAGGCTGTACGGCCCGATCGAGCGGGCGTGGATCTTGTCGTCCACCAGGTGCGACAGCTTCATCATGTAGATCGAGCCGACGGTGATCTCTGAGGCGAACCAGTCGCCCGTTCGTCCGTCGCGGAGCCGTCCCTTGCCCGTCGGGGTGAGCCCCGCCGCGCGGAGGAACTCCTGCGCCGCGAGCTCGACGTCCGCCTCGCTCTTCGGCCCCAGGAGCTTCGCCAGGTACGGGAAGCCCTGCGCCTCGAGCGCGTCGGCCGCGGACGCGGACGCCACCGTCTCCGCCTCCTTGAGCCCCGACTTGAGCGCGCTCTTGTCGGCCTTGGACAGCTCCTCGGCCTCGAGCCGCGTCTCGTGGTCGCCCTTCTGGAGCGACGCCTCCAGCTCGACGCGCTGGGCCATCTCCTTGGCCGCGGCCTCGAGGAAGTCGCGCACCGTGTGGAAGAGATCGCGCGTCTCCTGCGCGAGTGCCCGACTTCCCAGCATGTCGAGCTTGATCGAGCCCATCGCGTGCGGCTGCCCGCTCTCCGACGGCAGGTTCTTGAGATCGGCGACGAGCTCGCGGACGGTCTCGTCGTCGAGCACCGGCGCCTCGGCGGAGATCGCGAGCGCGTTCCGCGCCCAGCTGATGCCCGCGAGCCGGAGCAGCACGCCGATCTCGAGCTCGTCGGCGCCCTGGAAGACGGGCGTCTTCGCCTCGAACCCGAGCACGCCCGCGGCCCACCCGAGATGCGTCTCGAGCAGCTGCCCCACGTTCATGCGGCTCGGCACGCCGAGCGGGTTCAGGACGATGTCGACCGGCGTTCCGTCCGGGAGGAACGGCATGTCCTCTTCCGGTACGATCCGCGCGATGATGCCCTTGTTTCCGTGGCGGCCCGCCATCTTGTCGCCCACCGAGATCTTCCGCTTCTCGGCGAGATAGACCTTCACCAGCTGAATCACGCCCGGCGGGAGCTCGTCCGGCTGGAGGATCTTGTCGATCTGATCCTCCGCCTTCTCCTCGATCTTGGCCCGCTCGCCGTTCGCCGCGTCGATGGCGGCACGCACCCGCTCGTTGGCCGTCTTCGAGGTGACGCGGAGCGTCTTGAGATCCACGTCCGAGAAATCGACGTCGTCGAGCGCGCCCTTGCTGAGCTTGGTGCCGGCCGGAAGATATTCTTCGACCGTGCCGTTCTTCAGCATCACGGCCACTTCCTGGCCCTGCAGGAGGTCGCGGAGCTCCTCGAAGAGCACGCTGCTGATCCGCGCCTTCTCCTCGTTCTCCAGGCGACGGACTTCCCCGATCCGCTCGCCGCGGTCCTTCTCGACCACCTGATCCTCGACGCGCGAGAAGATCTTCACGTCGATCACGACGCCGGCCATCCCGGGCGGCACCTTGAGCGACGAATCCTTCACGTCCTTCGCCTTCTCGCCGAAGATCGCGGTGAGCAGCTTCTCTTCCGGCGACAGCTCGGTCTCGCCTTTCGGCGTGATCTTGCCGACCAGGATGTCGCCCGGCGTCACGTGCGCGCCGATCCGGACGATGCCGCGCTCGTCGAGGTCCACGAGCGCCTCTTCCGAGACGTTCGGGATCTCGCGCGTGATCTCTTCCTGGCCGCGCTTGGTGTCGCGGACGTGGAGCTCGAGCTCCTGGATGTGGATCGAGCTGTAGACGTCGTCCTTGACCAGGCGCTCCGAGAGCACGATCGCGTCCTCGAAGTTGTGCCCGTACCACGGCATGAACGCGACCAGCACGTTGGCGCCGAGCGCGAGCTCGCCGTTCTCGGTGGCGGGTCCGTCGGCGATGACCTCGCCCGCCGCGACCTGCTGGCCGGAATGCACCAGGGGCCGCTGGTTGATCGCGGTGTCCTGGTTGGTGCGCCAGAACTTCTTGAGCCGGTAGCGGTCGTGCTGCATGAGCCGCGCGAGCGGCACCTGGCCCTCGGGCACCGAGCCCAAGCCCGTGTCCACGATGATCTCGTCGGCGGTCACCTTGCTCACCGTGCCCGCGCGCCGCGCGATGACCACGGCGCCCGAGTCCACCGCCACCTTCCGCTCGAGCCCCGTGCCCACGAGCGGCGCCTGCGGGAAGAGCAACGGCACCGACTGCCGCTGCATGTTGCTCCCCATGAGCGCGCGGTTCGCGTCGTCGTGCTCGAGGAACGGAATCAGCGCCGCGGCGATCGAGACGAGCTGCTCGGGCGCGACGTCCATGAAGTCGATCCGCGCG
>DATFMZ010000051.1:0-11329 GCA_035266665.1 Gemmatimonadales bacterium
ATGAACCGTCGCGCCGCGACTGAGCCGGGTCAGCCGTGATCGCACACGGCGCCTCCGTGCCCGGGGCCCATGCCCCCTGAGCTGACCGGCGCCGGGTTCGACGGCGAGCGCCGGGTCCTCCCGCGCGAACTCTCCGACTTCTTGATCCAGTTCTCGATCGCCCTCCATCGGTACGCCATGTACCCGGAGGGCCATCCGTCGCTCGCGCCCACCACGGAGCACGCCCTCGAGCGTCTGACCCATCTGCTGCGCAGTCGTGACACCCTCTCCCTCGGCGTCGCCCGCAATCAGCTCGTGATCGAAGGGGTCGCGACGGATCCCAAGAACGCCGTGCTCCACGAGCTCGCGGGGCGGCTGCACCGGCACCATCTCGGTGCCGTGACGTTCCTGCGGGGCGTCACGATCTCCGAGCTGCACACCGTGCTGGAGTTGATCGCGGCGGAGGCCGACCGGACGGGCCAGCCGATCGGCCTCGATATCGCCCGACACGCCGGGTCCTGGCCGCACGTGCGGCTCTATCCGCTGACCTACGACCGCCTGCAGCTCGTCGACCAGGACGGAGCACCGCCGCCGGACGACGAAGCCGAGTCGCGCACGGCGCGCACCCGCGCCGCCCAGCTCTGGATCGGGCTGGCACGAGCGGCGCTCGCCGCGGATCACGATAGCGACACGATCGGCCTCGGCGGGTCCGGCGCCCAATCGAACGACGACGACGGTGACGAGCGTCTCTCCGATCCGACGGAGATCGCCCGCGCCATCGATCAGCACCGTCGTGACGCCGCCTACGACCAGGTCATCGTGGGCTACATGCTGCAGATCGCCGATGAGCTCAAAGGCGGCGGCACCGCCGAATCCGCCGCGCTCAAGCGACGGGTCTCTCAACTCGTCTCGACGCTCGAATCGGGCACGCTCGGACGCCTCCTCGAGATGGGGGGCGACCGCGCGCAGCAGCGGCGCTTCCTCCTCAGCGCCACCGAAGGGATGGCCGTGGACGCGGTGCTGGAACTCGTGCGGGCCGCGAGCACGGTGCAGGACGAGACGATCTCGGACTCGATGCTCCGCATGCTTCGGAAGCTCGCCACGCACGCGGACACCGCGCACGGACAACGCCGCGTGCTCGCCGACGCATCGATTCGGGAACAGGTCGCCGAAATGATCCGGGGGTGGTCGTTGCGCGATCCGAACCCCGATGAGTATCGCCGCGCGCTCAAGGCGATGGCCGTCGCCAACCCGATCTTCGCGGTGGCGCCCGAACGGCAGTACCTGCCGGAGCCTCGGCGCGTCATTCAGATGGCGATCGAGATGGACGCGGTCGGCGAGCCGGTGTTCCGTGCCGCCGACCAGCTCATCGACGCGGGCGAGCTGCCCTGGCTCGTGGAGACGCTCAACGAGGCAGCCGCGGTCCCCACGACGGAAGCCATCTGGGCCCACGTCGCGACCCCGGCGCGCCTCACCGAGATCCTCGGAGCCACACCGCTCGACGTCGATCTGCTCGGACTCGTCGCCGACCGCCTCGGGCTCGCCGCCACGGATCCCCTCATCGACGCCCTCACCGGCTCGGAATCCTCGCAGACCCGCCGCGTGATCCTCCAGCGGCTCGCCGCGCTCGGACCCGCGGTCGGTCCCAACCTCGTGCGCCGGCTCGACGATCCACGCTGGTTCGTGGTGCGGAACATGCTCGCGCTCCTCGCCGAGCTCCCCGCGCTTCCCGACGGATTCTCCGCCGCGCCCCATGCCGAGCACGCGGACGCGCGCGTGCGGCGCGAGGCGCTGCGCATCCTCCTTCGCGATGCCGAGACACGCGAACGCGGCATCTGCATGGGCCTCGCCGACTCGGACGAACGCGCGGTGCGCCTCGCGCTCACCGCGGCCCAGCAGGGATGCCCCGCATCGGCCATCCCGCTCGTCGTGGCCTGCGCCACCCAGGGCACGACGAGCGATCAGCGGGTCACCGCCTTACGCCTGCTCGGATCGGTGGAGCACCATCTCGCGCTCGACACGCTGCTCGCCATGACGGCGCCGCGCAAGACGTTTTTCGGCGAACGTCCCCCCGCGAAGACACGGGAGTATCTCACCGCGTTGCTCGGCCTCCATACGTGGAGCGAGGATCCCCGTGCCCGACAGGCACTGGCGTATGCCGCGCGGTCACGCGATCCCGAGGTGGTGGCGGCCGCCGTCGGGGGACGTGCGCTCGGAGAGAACGCATGAGCGCGCCGGTCGATTTCCTGAACGCCTTCGCGCAGGCGCTCTCGGGTCTCGCGCTCTACCCGGAGGGCCACGCGTCGCGCGATCGCGCGGTAGACAATGTCTACACCAAGCTGCGCGATCTCCTCAACACCGACACCACGCCGCAGTTTTCCTTCCTCGGCGACGAGGTGATCTACGGCGACCGGCCGCTCCGTGAGTTGCGCAGTTGGGATTGGAGCCGCCGCCTCGCAGAGGCCGGCGTTCAGCGCCTGCAGTTCGACGGTAACGTGACGCGGGACGAGCTCGAGGAATTTCTCGATCAGATTCTGGCGCGGCTCACCCTCCGGGCCATCGGCTCGGCCGAGGCACGGCAGATGCGCCCCTCAGGCATCCGCTTTGGCGCCGTGGGTATACGCGGCGAGGGCGAGGTGGCCCCGGAACCCGCGCCAACCGCCACCATCGCCCTCACGCTCCGTGAGGAGGCGGACGCCGTCCGCTGGCTCCACGGCGAGATGGGGCAGGGCGCAGCCCTCCCGATCGCCGAGGCGGAAGCGGTCGTGCGTGCACTCTCGGTCGCCATGCACGGTGATCAGCAGCTGCTGTTACCGCTTCTCCGGATTCGCGAGTTCGACGAATACACGACGACGCACTCGATCAACGTCTCCGTCCTCACGATGGGACTCGCCGAATGGCTCGGCCTGGGCGCGCGCGACGTGCGGGCGTTCGGGGTGGCGGGCCTCCTGCACGATCTCGGCAAGGTCAAGATTCCCACGGAGATCCTCAACAAACCGGGCAAACTCACGGCGGACGAACGGAACGTGATGAACTCGCACCCGACCGAGGGTGCGCGGATCATCATTACGTCCGAGCCCGATCTCGACCTCGCCGCCGTGGTGGCGTACGAGCATCACATCATGATCGATGGGGGCGGCTACCCGCGGTTCACCTACCCGCGTGGCTGCCATCAGGCGAGCCGGCTGGTGCACGTGTGCGATGTGTACGACGCCCTGCGCACGAACCGTCCCTATCGGGACGCGTGGCCGGCGGAGAAGGTCCTGTCGTACATGGAGGAGCGCTCGGGGGTGGAGTTCGATCCGGAGATCGGCCCGGCCTTCGTGCGCATGATGCGTGAGTGGGAACCCAAGGTCACCTCGCTCGGGCCCGACGACCCGCTCCCCACCGACTAGGCCGCCGGCCGCCCTCCGAGCAGCTCGCCCACGGCGACGGGGCGGTGCTGTTCGGCCACGAACAACTCTCCGTCGAATCCGCGCCGGGCGAGCGCAGCCGCCACCGCCGCACGCGCCATCTCCGGCCGGTTGCAGCGCTCGCTCAGGTGCGCGAGCACCACCACGCGCAACCCGGGGTGGTGGAGCTCGGCGATCAGCTCGGCCGCCGCACGATTCGAGAGGTGGCCCGTCGATCCCGCGATCCGTTGCCGCACCACCGGCGGATACGGCCCCGTGCGGAGCAGGACCTCGTCGTGGTTCGCCTCGACCACCAGCGCCGTACAATCGCGGAGCAGATACCGCACGGCGGCCGTGGGCCGGCCGAGGTCGCAGGCGACCCCCACCTTGAGCCCATGCGGACCCGAGACGGTCACGGCCACCGGCTCGGCCGCATCATGACTGGTGGGGGACCCCATGATCTCGAAGGGACCGATCGCGAGCGGCTCGTGCGGCACGAGCGTCCACGCGGAGACCCCGTGGGCGCCGGGATCGAGACACCCGAGCGTGCCGGCGGTCGCCACCACGGGGACACCCCGCGCGCCGGCCAGCGGCACCGCGCCGCGCGCGTGATCGCCGTGCTCGTGGGTGACGACGATCCCGTGCAACCGCGTGAGCGCGACGCCGGCGTCATGTGCACGACGTACGAGCGTCCGCGGGCCGAAGCCCGCATCGATCAGGAGCGTGCCGCCATCGGTGGCGAGCGCGATCGCATTGCCACGACTCCCCGACCCGAGCACGGCGAGCTTCATGCGCCGGTGGCGTGCTGATAGATGCGCTCCAGGGTGGCGCGCAGCTCGGGGGTGAGCTCGACGTTGCGCCGCGGCAGGACGCGCTCGGCGATCGTGAGGAATCCGTCGAGCTCCATCGTCGCGCCGTCCATGCCCCACGCGAAGGGCCGTACGAGCTTCGGCGGCCGCACGGGGCCGAACACGTTGGCGCCGATGCCCACGACGGTGCCGGTGCCGAGCATCGTCCCGATCGCGGTCTTGGCGTGATCGCCGAGCAGCGTGCCCAGGTACTGCCGCCCGGTTTCGACGCGTCCCGACGGCAGATCGAGCCGGACGTTGCCGTAGGTGTTCTTGAGGTTGGACGTGATCGTCCCGGCGCCGAGGTTTGCCCAGCGGCCGATCACCGAGTGTCCGACGAACCCGTCGTGCGTTTTGTTCGCGTAGCCGAGGAACACGGCGTGCGAGAGCTCACCGCGCACCTTGCAGCGCGGACCGATGGCGGACCACCCGATGGACCCGCCGAGCACGGCGCTGCCGGGGCCCACGTAGAGCGGCCCCTCGAGGCGGGTTCCACTCCGCACGTAGGTGTGCTGCTCGATCACGACCGCCCCCTCCCGCACGTCGAACACGACGCCCGGCTCGACCGTCGCGCCGAGTAGGACGACGTCGTGAGGATCGCCGATCACGAGGCAGCCGTCCGGTATCCGATCGCCGGCCTCGCGCGTGAAATCGGCCACGTCGGCGACGAGGAAATGTTCGAGCGCCGTGAGCAGATCGAACGCACCGAGCAGACGGAGGCCGTCAACCTCGATGTCCTCACCCGCGAAGTCCGGTCCCTCCCAACGCGCGCCGGCGGGTACCCACCAGCCCACGACCTCGTCTTCGTGCATGAGGCGCGCCGGACCGTTGCCGAGCTCGGGAGGGATGCCCGTGGGCGCGAACGCGGAGCGTCCGATCAGCGCGGGCCCGTCCACGGGGTCCAGCGCGCCGACGGGCGGGACGTCGGCCTCGGCATAGTCGTGCAGGTGCGGCGGCGCGAAGATGGCCCGGGTCTCGCCATCCACGATCGCTTCCCAGCGCTCGCGCACCAGCCAGACGCCGACGCGGAGCTCCGCGATGGGGCGCCCGTCCTGATAGGGATACCACGCGGGATCGACGTCCGGATCGAGCAGATAGAGATCGGTCATCGCTTCAAGGTACGGAGGGATTCAGGAAGGACCGCGAGCAGATCTTTCAACTGCGGCGCGCGGTCGCGCGTGGTGACCAGCGTGATGCCGTTCGCCCGGACGACCACCAGATCGTGTACGCCGTCGAGCACGAGCGCACCGTCGTCGGCCCAGGCGACACAATCGGACGCCTCGTGCGCCACCACCTCGCCCGCCGAGACGTTGCCGGCGGCGTCGTGCGTGCGCACGCGCGCGAGCGCCGCCCAGGTTCCCACATCGTCCCAGGGAAAGGCACCGGGCACCACCGCGACGCGCTGGCTCCGCTCGAAGTGCGACACGTCGATCGCCACGGGGGTGACGGCCGCAAAGAAGCCCGGCACATCTCCACGCTCGAGCAGGGCCAGGTGCGGCGCGATCTCCGGCGCGAGCGCCGCGGTCTCCGTGAACAGGCGCGCCGCCGTCCACGCGAAGAGGCCGCTGTTCCAGAGCGCACCCGAGGCGACGAGCCGCTCCGCCGTCTCGGCATCGGGCTTCTCGGTGAAGCGCTTGACCGCGCGGACATCGCCGTCGAGCGGCTCCCCCGGCTCGATGTATCCGTACCCCGTATCGGGGCGCGTCGGCACTACGCCGACGGTGACGAGCACGTCGTGCCGCTCGGCCACGTCGAGCGCGCGCGCGGCGGTGTCGCGGAACCGGGCGTCGTCACCCACCCACCAATCGGCGTGAAGCGAGAGCACCGCGGCATCGGGATCCCGCCGGCGGATCTCCTGCGTCGCCCAGACGAGGGCCGGCGCGGTGGAGGCGGCGCGCGGTTCGGTGAGCACGTGATCGGCCGGCAGGGCGGGAAGGAGACGGCGCGTCTCGTCCGCGAGGGCCGCGCCGGTGACGATGAACACGCGCTCCGGCGGCACGAGCCCCTCGAGGCGGCGCACCGCCTGCACGAGCAGGGGCGCGTCACCGGTGAGCGCCAGCATTTGTTTGGGGTGGGCGGGGGTCGAGAGCGGCCAGAACCGCGTCCCCGAACCGCCGGCGAGCACGGCGGCCCAGCGGCTCACGCCGTCACCGCGCGCGTGGTGTGATCAGAGCAGCCCCGCGATCGCCGAGCCGTGGCGCTGGAGCTCGAAGAGCAGTGCCCCGACGTTGGTATCCGGTTTGACGAGGATGGCGAGCAGCGTATCGGCGGTAACGGCGGAGACGAGGGCGATGCCGCCCTGGAACTCGACGACGCCCATACCGAACTCTCCGCGGCCGGCCGCCGCTCCGAACCGGGTGCACGCCGCGACGATCGACGGCACGAGCGCCGCGAGCCCCTCCGCGTCGAGGCCATCCGTCACCTTCGCGTCGATCGGCAGGCCGTCACGACCGAGCACGAGCACGGCGTCCACGCCCGGTCGCGTCCCGAGGGCACTCACGACGTCGCGAATGGTCGGCATGGCGGCCAAGCTACCGGCGCCGGATGGTGAAGTCAAGCGATTTCAGGCGGTTGACCGGCCTCCCCGGGTCGGCTAATCTTCCTCCACGCCAATGCGCCCTATCCCCTTGAAACGTCTGGTCTTCGGCACCGGTGTCGCCGCCCTCGCGGCCTTTTCCGCGTCGTGCAACAATTCCCTCGGGCTACCGCCCGCGCTCTTCCCGAACACGGTCGATACCACGACGATCTACGCGTTGCGCGGGACCGCGGTGACGCTCCCGAGCGCGTTCGATATCGTGGCCGGCGGCCCGGCCCGCACCGATCGCGCGGAGCCGTTCGACTTCGCGTTCAATATCGACTCCACCGGGACGCCCTATTTCTATCCGGCCGGCGCGCTCGGCCTCTCGCCGTCCCCGGGGATCCTCATCTCGTCGTCGCCCTTCGACTCGATTCTCTCGGCGCCGAACACGACCTACCAGGCCGACAGCGCCGTGCAGATCTCCGTCGGGACGGTGTTCGTCGGCCGTTCCCGCCCCAGCTCGGCGAGCTGCTCGTTCCTCGGTGCGCTGCCGCGGTACGCGAAGTTCCAGGTGCTCGCGATCGACCCGCAGGCACGCTCGGTCACCTTCGAGGTCCTGATCGATCCCAACTGCGGCTACCGCGACCTCGTCACCGGCATCCCCAAGCAGTGATCGTATGATCGACGTTCGTGCCGTCCGCGAGGCGCCCGACGCCGTGCGGGCGTCGCTCGCGCGCCGCGGCGAAGCGGTCGCCGCCTCGGTCGACGACGTCGTCCGGCTCGACGCGCGCCGGCGGGAGCTGCTCACGGCCGTCGAAGCGCTCAAGGCGCGGCGCAACCAGGAATCGGCCGAGGTCGCCCGGCGGAAACGGGCGGGCGAAGATGCCGGGGATCTGCTCGACGGCCTGAAGCAGGTGAGCGCGGAGATCAAGCAGCTCGATGACGACGTCCGCGGCGTCGAGGGCGAGCTCGCGGCCGTCCTGCTCCGCATGCCCAATCTGCCGCTCCCCGAGATCCCGACCGGCGACGCCACGGCGAACGCGGTCGTGCGGGCGTGGGGGACGGTGCCCGAGCTCGCGTTCGCCCCCAAGCCGCACTGGGAGATCGGTGAAGCGCTCGGATTTCTCGATTTGCAGGCCGGCGCCAAGATCGCGGGGAGCGGGTTTCCGCTGTTCCGCGGCATCGGTGCGCGCCTCGTCCGGGCGCTGGTCGCGTTCATGATCGACCTCCACACCCGCGAGCACGGGTACACGGAGATCGCGCCACCGTACCTCGTGAATGCCGACAGTGCGCGCGGCACGGGGCAGCTCCCGGACCTTGAGAGCAACATGTACGTGACCGCGGACGGGTTCTATCTCATCCCGACCGCCGAGGTCCCGGTCACGAACGTGCACCGGGACGACATCCTCGCCGCCGACCAGCTGCCGATCGGATACGTGGCCTACACGCCGTGTTTCCGTCGGGAGGCCGGCGCGCACGGGAAGGACACGCGCGGCCTGATCCGGGTGCACCAGTTCGACAAGGTCGAGCTCGTGCGGTTTACCCGCCCGGAGGACTCGCCGGCGGAGCACGAACGCCTGCTCGGACATGCCGAAGCGGTGCTCCGCGCGCTCGAGCTCCCGTACAGGGTGGTGATGCTCGCCTCGGGCGACATCGGGTTCGCGAGCGCCAAGACGTACGATCTCGAGGTGTGGGCCGCGGGGGTCGGGACGTGGCTCGAGGTGTCGAGCGCGAGCACCTTCACCGACTTTCAGGCACGCCGCGCAAACATTCGGTACCGTCCCCGGCCCGATGCGAAGCCAGAGTACGTGCACACGCTCAACGCGTCGGGCGTGGCGTTGCCGCGGGCCATCATCGCCCTGGTGGAGAACAACCAGCAAGCGGACGGCAGCGTGCGGATCCCGGACGCGCTGGTTCCCTATCTCGGAACCGACCGACTCGTCCCCGGTGCCGGGTAGCGCGTATCGCCGTATCACCCGGGCGGGGCCGGAAATCGTGCTCGCCCTCGTCCTCCTCCTCAGCGGTGTCTCGCTCTGGCAGGCATGGCGGATTGCGGATCACCTCCGGCGCGATGCCCGCGACACCTCGCGCATCTACGGGCAAGTGATCGCCGGGCTGCAGGATCCCACACCGGGAGCGGAAACGCAGGCGTTGCTGCATCTGGTGGCGGAGATCCGCGCCACCGGCCTGCCCGTGGTCGTGACCGACTCCAACGGCACCGTGCTTGCCGCGCAGAATCTGCCGTTTCCGGCCACGGCGTCCGACCCGCGCGTCGCGACGTTCGCCCAGGAGCTCGACCGCACCAATCCGCCCATTCGGGTCGCCGCACGCTGGGAGGTGCATTTCGGTCAGCTTCCCGTGAACGACCGGCTGAACGACTTGGCCATTCTGCAAATCGTGTTGCTGGGCACGGTGCTCGCCGTCGCATTCTGGGCGTACCGTATCGCGGTGCATCGCGATCGCGACCGGGTCTGGGTGGCGATGGCGCGCGAATCGGCGCATCAGCTCGGCACGCCGCTCATGAGCGCGCACGCGTGGATCGACCGTCTGGCGGACGGCGAAGCGCCCGCCACCGCCGCTAAGCATCTGCGTGCCGACATGGACCGGCTGCAGCGGGTGGCGCAACGCTTCGAGCGCATCGGACGTCCGGCGCGCCGCGAGCGCGTGGCGCTCGGCGCGCTGGTGGAGCGTGTCGCGCAGTACTTCCGGCCGCGCCTGCCGCGCCATGCCCATCAGGTGAGCATCGTCGTAGACGCCCCCGAGTCGGGGCCGATCGTGGAAGGAGACGCTGTCTTGCTCGAGTGGGCCATCGAGGCACTCATCGGGAACGCGATCGACGCACTGAGCGGTCGGGACGGCACCATCACGGTGGCCGTCACCGCGGACGGGACGGGCGCCACCGTCCGCGTGCGCGACGACGGTCCGGGGGTCGACCCGGCCATCCGCGCACGCGTCTTCGAACCGGGCGTGACCACCAAACGGGGCGGCTGGGGCATCGGGCTGGCCCTCTCGCAGCGCATCGTCGAGGATGTGCACGGCGGGCGGCTCACCCTCGGTGCGCCGCCCGTTGGCGCGGAGCTGATCATGCATCTCCCCCTCGGGGCCACGTGACCACCCTCGCGCTGAACGCCTCGCAGCGCCTCGCCGTGGAGCACCGCGGCGGGCCGCTGCTGATTCTCGCGGGCGCGGGCTCGGGCAAGACCCGCGTGCTCACCGGCCGGCTCGCCCATCTGGTCGACGTCGAGCAGGTGCGCCCCGACCGGATTTTCGCCGTGACGTTCACCAACCGGGCGGCGGCCGAAATGCGCGCCCGCGTCACGCAGCTGCTCGGGCGGGAGCCCGCGGGGCTCTGGATCGGCACCTTTCACTCGCTCGCCGCGCGCCTGCTCCGGCGCGAAGCGCACCGCCTCGGCTTCACGCCGCAGTTCACCATCTACGACGAAGCCGACCGCCTCGCGCTGATCAAGCGACTGCTCGAGAACCGCGGGTATGCGCCCAAGATGTTTCCACCCCGGCTCGTGCAATCGCTCATCTCGGGGGCCAAGAACCGTCTCGTGCCGCCCGACGAGTTCGCCGCCGCCGCGGATGACCGGCTCAGTCGCGTCGCGGGGGAGATCTACGTCGACCTCGAGCGCGCGCTCGCGCAGGCGAACGCGATGGATTTCGATGACCTCCTCCTGCACCCGCTGACCCTCTTCCGCCAGCATCCCGACCGCCTGCGGCATTACCAGGAGCGGTTCCAGAACGTGCTGGTGGACGAGTTTCAGGACACGAACCGCGCGCAGTACCTGCTGGTGCGTGGTCTCGCCGCCGAGCACCGCCGGATCAGCGTGGTCGGCGACGACGATCAATCCATCTACGGCTGGCGCGGTGCCGACGTCCGCAACATGCTGGATTTCCAGCGCGATTTCCCCGACACCACCATGGTGCGCCTCGAGGAGAACTACCGTTCCACGCAGATGATCCTCGATGCCGCCAACGCCGTGATCGCCGAAAACAGCGAGCGCCTGGGCAAGACGCTCTTCACGTCGCGCCGGGGCGGGGAGCCGGTGAGCGTGGTGGCGATGGCCGACGAACGGGACGAGGCGGAGTGGGTAGCGCGCGAGCTGAAGGCCCGCATGGCCACCGATCATTACGCCGCCGCCGACCTCGCGGTGTTATACCGGACCAATGCGCAGTCCCGCGCGTTCGAAGAGGCGTTCCGGCGTGTCGCGCTCCCGCATCAGGTGATCGGGACGGTGAGCTTCTACGATCGGCGCGAGGTGAAGGACCTGGTAGCGTACCTGCGGCTCGTGGTGAATCCCGCGGACGACGAGGCCTTCCTCCGCGCCGTGCAGACGCCGAAACGCGGGATCGGCGTGACCACGCTCGCGCTGCTCCAGGATACCGCACGCCAGTGGGGCAAACCGCTCCTCGAGACGGCAACGATCGCGGACAGAATTCCCGGTCTCCGCCCGATCGCCAAGGCCTCACTCCAAGAATTCGCGGCGCTCCTCGCGCGGCTCCGCGAGGGATTGGCCGAAACCACGCCGGCCTCCCTGCTCGAGCGGATCGTCGAAGCCATTCACTATGAAGACGTGCTCGCGGCGGAG
>DATFMZ010000052.1:0-26336 GCA_035266665.1 Gemmatimonadales bacterium
GGCGTCGAACACGCCGGCGGCGAGCGAAGCGACACCGAGGAGCCAACGGCCGAGATCATCGCGACGCATACGGCTCCCTCCCCTCCGGCGCGGCGCCTTCGGCGGCCTTCCCGCCGACGCCGATCGCGATGAATGCCAACACGGGGAGCATCTTGAGTGCGTCGAGCGTGTCGCCCAGCGGCATACCGTACGCGAAAGCGTTGTGCAAATGCGTCCCCACCGCACCAACCATTTCGACGAACAGGCCGAGGGCGGCGATTCGCGCCGTGGGAGAGAAGATGAGCCCGAGGGCACCGGCCGACTCCCAGATCGCGATGAACACGAAGAAGGCGTGCGAGAGATCGGAGGCCTGGTAGAAGCGGTAGGCCTCGACGGGACGGGTCCACGAGTAGGTCGCGGTGAAGGCGTAGTAGGTGGCCATGAGGAGCCGGCTTCCCCACACGAGCGGCGTCCGCGTCGCGAGCCGTAACCCCGCATCCGTTCGGCGCCGCGTGGTGACGAGCCGATACATCCCATCGAAGAGCACGGCCCCCGCCACGAGGGCGACCGCCGCTTGTCCAGTCGTGAACAGGAGGCCCGCGACTCGGCTCGGCGCGCGGCCGAGCGTCAAGAACCCGACGACGCCGAGCATCGCGAGCGCGCCGGTACCGGCCACGGCGGCGAGCAGCGTCGTGCCGAAGCGCCACGCGAGTTCCCGCGCGCCGGCTCGCACACCGACGGCGAGACAGCCTCCAGCCGCCGCGGCAATGGCGTAGCCCGATATGGTCATGGCGCTCGCTAGATGAATGAATCGACATCCGACGGATTCACGCCGGCAGTCTGCCCCGACGCACCCCGTATCCATCGCGGGAGAGACTACAGCTCATTTCGCGAAAGAACCAGCGCGCCGGTCGCGCACGCATCGCCGTTCGGCGCGTCGGGATCGCCATCCGACGAACGCGGGGGCCCTACACCCGCGCCGCCCGCAGATAGACCGGCCAGCGGAGCGTGTGTGGCGCGCCGCGTGCACCGCACACGGCATCGAGCCGATCGGCGAGCGCCCTCGCCGGATCCTGCCCCGTGCTCCTTCGGTACGCGTGCACCCCGCTCCACGTGCCGACGAACCGCAGAATCTCCGCGGCCGTCCATTGCGCGGTCATCTCGAACGACGGCGCCGTGAGCGCCACCCCCGGGAGCTCGATCGCCGCGTAGCGGCCGTCCACCAGACGCGCGCCCGGCGCGAAGTACGGCGCCACGACGTCCCGGTAGAACGGCCCGAGGATGGCATCGAACGGCGGCGCGACGTGCGCCACGTGATAGGTCCATGCGGCGAGCACGCCACCCGGCCGCAGCACCCGGCGCGCCTCGTCGTAGAAGCGGGGACGATCGAACCAGTGCAGTGCCGCCGCGGCGACGACGAGATCGACGGAGTGCGCCGCGAGGGGAGCGGTCTCCGCGTGCGACACGCAATACGCCACTCGCGGTGTGCGCTTCGCGTGCGCCACCTGAGCCGCGCTGACGTCCGAGGCGACGACACGCGCGAAGTACGTGCCGAGCCCGATGGCCGCCTGGCCGCTTCCGGTGGCGGTGTCCCACGCCACGTCGTGCGCGGGCACGACGGACGCGAGCCACGCGAACAGCTCCGCCGGATATCCGGGACGCGACGTGGCATAGGACCGCGCCACCGGCGAGAAATCGGGCGCGCCGGTCACGGCGAGTCTCACGACCGCCGCTCGGCCAGCACCCGCTCCCCGATTTCCACCACCGTCCGAACGAGCAGGTCGAAATCGTCTCGTCGCGTCCGATGGTTGGTATTGGCCACCCGGATCGCGAACCGCCCGCCGACGACGGTGTGGGAGGGCATCGCCACACCACTCTCCTGAAGCCGCCAGAGGATTTCCCGGTTCAGCGCATTCAGCTCCTCCGGGTCGAGGCCGGGGGCGACGAACCGGAAACAGCAGATGTTGAGTGGGGCCGGTGCGAGACGCTCCAGGTCCTGGTGCCGGTCCACCAGCGCCACGAGGTGGCGGACCTGCTCGACGTTCTGTGCGATGAGATCGCCGATCCGGTCGACTCCGTATGCCTTCATCGTCATCCAGACCTTGAGCGCCCGGAATCCGCGCGACAGCTGCAGGCCGAGGTCGGCGAAGAGCACGCCGCCGGCGGCGGGCCCGCGGGGCGTGGCGCCGAGATAGCTCGGTGCGACCGCGAAGGCGTCACGGTGGACCTCGGCGTGACGCACCAGGGTGCACCCGACCTCGAACGGCAGGTACCCCCACTTGTGCAGATCGAAGGCCACCGAGTCGGCGGCCTCGAGCCCCCGGACGCGGTCACGCAGGCTCGGCGCGAGGGCCAGCAGCGCGCCGAAGGCACCGTCCACGTGGAACCAGAGTTCCTCCTGGCGGCACAACGCGCCGAGCGCGGCGAGGTCGTCGATCGCTCCGGTGTTCACGGTTCCGGCGTTGCCCACGACACAGATGGGGTGCCGGCCGGCGGCACGGTCGTCGGCAATCGCCGCCCGGAGGGCGGGCAGGTCGATGCGATACGCCTCGTCGACCGGTACGAGGCGCAGGTGGCGCCGGCCCATGCCCATCAGCTCGACCGCCTTCCGCACGGAGCTGTGGACTTCGGTGGACGCATAGACGACGAGCGGCGCCGTGCCGTCGCCGAGCCCGCGCTCGCGCACGTCGAAACCGGCGCGGGCGTGGCGCGCCACCGCCAGCGCCACGAGGTTGGCCATCGAGGCGCCCGTGACCAAGAGGCCGCTCGAATCCGCCGGAAACCCCATCACTTCGGCGAGCCAGGCGATGACGCGCTCCTCGACGTGGCGGCCGCCTTCCTGCAGCCCCGCGGCCTGCGGGTTCATGCCCGAGGCCAGCATGTCCGCGAGCATCGCCAGCGGCGTCCCCGTCCCCATGACCCACCCCCAGAACCGCGGATGGATGTTGCCGATGGCGTGTGGGAGCACGTCGCGCGTGAACTGCTCGTAGACCGAGGCGACCGCGGATCCCGCGTGCGGAACGGGCTCCGCGAGGTCGCGCTTGGCCTCGGCGGGAAACGGTTGCCACACCGGCCGCTCACGCACGTCGGCGAGGAAGGTGAACATGTCGTCGAGCATGCGGTGCCCGAGGGCACGCAGCTCATCCCAGTCGGCGGGGTCGAGCGTGAGCTCGGATTCGGTGACAGGTTGGGCGGCGGTCACGGGCGCTCCGTTCGGTGATCTGCGGTAAAGCCGGCCGTCAGGGGTCGGCCGTACCTTCACCGAACGCCCGACACCCCGACCTGTGTTCGTCCACGACCAGAGAGGCGCGAATTCGGCGCGAAGGAGCTCACGAACCGTCCGGCACCGTCACCGCGTCGATCTCGAACGTCACCCGATTCGCCACCTGCACCGTCCCGAGCGCCTGGCGATACGGGCGAATGCCGAAGTCCGTCTGGCGGACGTCGAAGCGCGCCCGCGCATGCAGCGTGTCCCCGGCGAAGGTGACGGCGACGTCCACGGGCACCGCGCGCGTGACGCCTTCCATGGTCAGCTCCGCGTAGATGCGGACGCTGTCGCCGAGCGCGCGCACGGAGTCCGATCGAAAGCGCATGGTCGGGAAGCTGTCCGGATGGAGCACGTCGTGGCGCATGTTGGCCGTGACCTCTTGGATCTCGGAGGGTACGGGGGGCGTGAGCACCTCGAGGCTGTCCACCGGGATCGTGAGATCGACCGACGATGCCGCCACGGAGTCCTTCGCGAAGACGATCGAACCGGTGATTCCATGGGCCTGGATCCGGTGCTCATGACCCAGGAGTCCGAAGAGGCCGGCGTTATGGGTCACCACGTCGAAGCGGCTCGCGGGCAGCAACCGGTAGGAGCGTGCCTGCGCCGCGGCGGGGGGCGTGGCGAGCACGAGTGTCAAAGCACAGAGCATCGGTGTGCGCGGAATCATCATTCTATAGGACTCGATTCGCCCCCCTACGACAAGGCCGGGCCCGGTCACACCCGGGGCGCACCCTAGCCCACCGCCCGGACCGCGCTGTATGTTCTCGGCCGACGCGCGCCGAAAGGAGACCGTCGTGCGCATCGGTGACATGAACTGGATGCAGGTGGAGGAGTACCTCCGGCACGACGACCGGGCCATCGTTCCCCTCGGCAGCACCGAGCAGCACAGCTATCTGCGACTCACCGTGGATTGCATTCTCCCGGAGCGCGTCGCCACGGAAGCCGCCGAGCCGCTCGGCATTCCGGTCTTCCCGGCGTTCGCGTACGGCGTGACGCCATACTTCCGCGAGTTCCCCGGATCGATCTCGCTCAGCGTCTCCACGCATCTCGCCGTCGTGCGCGACATCCTCGATGGCCTCGCCCACAGCGGCTTCCGGCGCATCATGCTCTGCAACGGCCACGGCGGGAACGGCGCGGCGCAACAGCTCGCCGAGGAGTGGAGCGCGGAGCACCACGGCTGTCGCGTGATCTTCCATAACTGGTGGAACGCCCCCCGGACGTGGGCCAAGGTGCAGGAGATCGACCCCGTAGCCTCGCACGGATCGTGGATGGAGAACTTCCCGTGGACTCGGCTGCCCGGCATCGCGATGCCGACGGAGCAGCGGCCCATGGTGGACATCGCCCAGGTACGCGCGCTCGATCCGATCGCGCTGCGGGAGCTCGTGGGTGACGGAAACTTCGGCGGCCTGTATCAACGATCGGACGACGAGGTGCTCGCCGTGTGGCAGGTCGCGGTGCAGGAGACCCGCGAGCTGCTGGCCGGCTCGTGGAGCGCCGCCTCGTGACGGCGGTACCGACGCGCTGTCTGATCTGGGGTGCGGGCGCGATCGGCGGGACGCTCGGTGCGCACCTCGCGCGCGCCGGTCACGACGTCACGCTCGTCGACGTCGCGGCCGAGCACGTGGACGCCATCAACGCGTCGGGCCTCGGCATCACCGGCCCCATCGCCGAGTTCACCGCCCGCGTGCCGGCGTTCACGCCCGATACCCTGCGCGGCACGTGGGATACCGTCATCCTCGCCACCAAGGCGCAGCACACGGAAGCGGCCGCCCGCGCGCTGCTGCCGCACCTCGGCGAGCGCGGCTGCGTGATCTCGGCGCAGAATGGGCTCAACGAGTTGGTGATCGCCGAGATCGCGGGCGAAGGGCGCACCGTCGGCGCATTCGTGAATTTCGGGGCCGACTACCTGGAGCCCGGCGTGATCCACTACGGCGGCCGCGGCACCGTGCGAATCGGCGAGGTGTTCGGCCCCGCCGACCGGCGCGTGTCGCCGCGGGTGATCGCCATCCGCGATGCATGGCGCGACTTCGACGAACGCGCCGAAGCCACGGACAATCTCTGGGGCTACCTGTGGGGCAAGGAAGCGTACGGCGCGATGCTGTTCGCCAACGCGTTGACGAACGATTCGATCGCCGACGGTCTCGCCCGCCCCGAGCACCGGGAGCTCTACGTAGCCCTCGCACGCGAGATTCTCGCGGTGGCCGATGCATGCGGGGTGACGCCGGAACCGTTCGATGGATTCGATCCGAACGCCTATCGCTTCGACGCGTCCGCGGGCTCGGCCCACCGCTCCCTCGAGGCGCTCGTCCGCCACAACCGCAAATCCGCCAAGACGCACAGCGGCGTCTGGCGTGACCTCGCCGTCCGGAAGCGGTCAACCGAGGTAGAGGCCCAGCTCGGGATCATCGTCCGGCTCGGCGCCAAGTCGGGCGTGGCGACGCCGCTCACCGCGCGCGTCGTGGAATTCATCCACGCGGTCGAGCGGGGCGAGCGGTCGCAATCGCTCGATACATTAAACGCGCTCCAGGCGGCGCCCCCCGCGTGAACATCGCGTTTCAAGGCCGCACGGCTGTCGTGACCGGCGCAGCACACGGCTTCGGCCGCGCCATCGCCGTCGCGTTCGCCGAGCGCGGCGCCAACGTCTTCGCGTGCGACGTGATCGGCGACGAGCTGAGCGAGACGGAGCGCCTGTGCCGCGCCGCCGGCGGCACGTGCACCGCCCGAACCGTGGACGTACGCGACAAGCGCGCGGTCGACGCGTTCGTAGCCGAGGCCGGTGACGTCCACATCCTCGTGAACGATGCCGGCGGTGTGCTCGGCCAGGTCGGACGCCCACTCGAAGAGGTCGCGCCCGAAGAGTGGCAGGCCATCTTCGACGTCAACGTCACCGGCGCGTTCTACTGCGCACAAGCCGTGGTCCCGCGCATGAAAGCGGCGCGCTACGGACGCATCATCAACATCTCGAGCGGTGCGGGGCTCGGCATCAGCCTCACGGGGATCCAGGCGTATGCCGCCGCCAAGGCGGCGCAGATCGGCCTCACCCGCCAGCTGGCCCACGAGCTGGGGCCATGGGGCATCACCGTCAACAACATCGCGCCCGGGTTCGTGCGCTCGAATCCGACCACCGAGCGCCAGTGGGCATCGTACGGCGCGGAGCGGCAGCGCGCGCTCATCGAGAGCATCGCGCTCAAGCGGCTCGGCACGCCGGACGACATCGCCTGGGGCGTGTTGTTCTTCGCGTCGGAGTACGCCGGGTGGATCACCGGGCAAGTGCTCTCGATCGACGGCGGCAAGTGATGGCGAGCGAGACGGTGCTCGAGCGCCTGACGGCGCGTCACGATCGAGTGCTCGCCGAGCTGATCGCGTTCGCATCCATCCCGAGCGTGAGCACGGATCCCGCACATGTCGCCGACATCCAGGCGGCCGCCCAATGGGTCGCGGCGCGGCTGGCAGCGGCCGGATCGATCACGGTGCGCACGATGGCCACCGCGGGAAATCCAGTGGTGTACGGCGAGTGGTTGGGCGCGCCCGGCGCGCCGACGGTGCTGGTGTACGGCCACTACGACGTCCAGCCGCCCGATCCGCTCGAGAAATGGACGAGCCCGCCGTTCACCCCGACGGTGCGCGACGGGCGCCTCTACGCCCGCGGCGTCTCCGACGACAAGGGACCGATGCTGATCCCCATCGCGGTCGCCGAGGCGTTCTTCGCCGAGACGGGGGCCCTGCCGCTCAACGTGAAGTTCATGTTCGAGGGTGAAGAGGAGATCGGCAGCCCGAGCCTGGAAGCGTTCATCGCGGATCACCGGGAGATGCTCGCCGCCGACGTCGTCATCTCGGCCGACGGCGCGATGTGGCGCATCGACGAGCCATCGCTCACGGTCTCGAACCGGGGGCTCACCGGACTCGAGCTGACCTTGCGCGGCGCCTCCAAGGACCTGCACTCGGGACGGCACGGCGGAGCCGTGGCTAATCCGCTGCACGCGATGGCGCAGCTCGTCGCCTCGCTGCACACGCCCGATGGCCGCGTGGCGGTCGCCGGGTTCTACGACCACGTCCGCGATCTGTCGCCGGAGGAGCGGGACGAGATCGCGCGGTTGCCGTTCGACGAGAAGGCGTATCTCGCGCAGGTCGGTGCCACCGCCGCGGTGGGCGAGCCGGGCTACACCACACTCGAGCGCCTCTGGACGCGCCCGACCCTCGAGGTGAACGGGATGTGGGGCGGCTATCAAGGACCCGGCTCCAAGACGATCGTCCCCAGCGAGGCGCACGCCAAGATCACCTGTCGTCTGATACCCGATCAGGATCCGCGCGACGTGCTCGCGATGGTGACCCGGCACCTCGAGGCGCACGTGCCGCCCGGCACTCAGCTCGACGTGGCGCACGGCGAGTACGGCACGCCCGCGGCACACATCGCGCGCGACCACTTCGCGCTCGCGGCGGCCCAAACGGCACTCCGCGCCGTGTACGGACGGCCGCCGCTCATCGTGCGGATGGGGGGTACCGTGCCCGTCGCCGAGATCTTCCAGCGCCTGATGGGACTCGGCACCGTGTACTTCTCGTTCTCCACGGGCGACGAAGACTTCCATGCGCCGAACGAGTTCTTCCGGCTCCATCGGCTGCAGGAAGGCCTCGCGGCGTGGGCCCAATTGTGGCACATCCTCGGCGGAGCACATACATGAAGCGCTGGGTGGGCGAGCACGCCCAAATCCTGACTCGGAGCGTCACCATGCAGAAGGCATTCGTCGTCATCGCGCTCACCACCACCCTCGTGGCGACGCAGGCGTGTCGTCCGGCCACCAGCCGGCTCGCCGGCGACTGGGACGTCTATATCGCCTTGAGCGCGACGCCGAAATTCGGCTTCGAGGGGTGGCGCCGGATGGGGTTCGCGCACTTCGCGGGCCGTGACTCGGGCAATGTCGGCTACCTGTGGCGGCGGACCGGCCAGCCGATCCTCACCGCGCACCAGGTGACCGTACACGGGGACAGCGTGGTGCTGACCCAGGATTCGCAGGTCGTGATGCGCGCGGCCTGGCAGGGCGACACGCTCGCCGGGCACGAGTACGTGCGGGGCCGCGTGCTGGACCGCCGCTTCCGGCTGGTGCGCCGGAGCACGCCGGGTGTGGTCGAGCACGACTATCAGGTGTGGAAGATGCCGGCGTCCGATTCGCAGTACGCGGTCACCGAAGACACGCTCGTCTTCATGCCGACGCGCGACGGCGCCCGCCTCGCCACCTACATCGCGCAGCCGGTGGGCAACGGTCCATTCGGCGTCGTGCTGCAGCGCACCCCGTACCGGCGCATCCTCCACGCGGCCGGCAGGTGGTGGGCGTCACGCGGGTACATCTTCGTGGCGCAGCACGTGCGCGGGCGCGAGGAGTCGAGCGGCGACGTCAAGGATTTCGGCGACTACGACCACGCGATCCAGGATGGCTACGACGCGGTGGAGTGGGCCGCGCGGTTGCCCCACGCCAACGGCAAGGTGGGCATGATCGGACATTCCGACGAGGGCCGGCTCGTGTGGTACGCCGCGGTGAGCAACCCGCCGCACCTGGCCGCCATCTCGCCTACGGCGGCGACGCCGGACCCGTGGGTGGTCGTCCCCTACGCCGCCATGGCGTTCGGGCCCATCAACGTGGACTGGGCCTGCCTGATGCGGAACCGTACGATGGATCCGCACACCGCGGACCTCGACATCGGCGAGGCCATCACGCACCTGCCGATCGCCACGCTGCCTCAACGCCTCGGCTGCGGCGACGTCCCATTGTGGGATCGCTGGATCGCCCATCCCACGCTCGACGCGTATTGGCGCAAGCACGCGGCCACCACGTACATCGCCAACGAGCGGGCGCCGGTCCTCTCCATGGCCGGATGGCATGACGACTCGCGCGGGCCGATCTACTACACCGACGCCCTGCTCAAGCAACCGCATCATCCCAACTGGCACGTCGTGATGGGCGTGGGCGCGCACAAGGGCGTGGACTACGTCACCGGCGATTTCGGACCCAATGCGCGCTATTCGTATCGCGACCTGCAGATCCGCTGGTTCGATCATTACCTGCTGGGCAAGCAGAACGGCGTGGACACCCTGCCCCACCTCGACATCTTCGTGCAGGGCGACAATACGTGGCGCACCGAGAACGAGTGGCCGCTCGCGCGCCAGGTCCTGACCAACTGGTACGTGGCCTCGGGCGGCAATGCGCAGACGAGCAGCGGCGACGGCGTGCTCGACACCCTCCCGCCCACGGGCGCTGCGACCGACACGTTCACGTACGATCCGGGCAATCCGACACCGTATCTCATCGATTCGCGCGAGCTCGAGGAGTCGCTCAACGAGGACTACAGCCACCTCAACGCCACGCGGCACGACGCGTTGGTCTTCACGTCGAAACCACTCACCCGGCCCATCGAGGTCACCGGCGAGATGTCTGCCGTGGTGTGGGCGGCGAGCGACGCGCACGATACCGACTGGAGCATCATGCTGCTCGACGTCTGGCCCGACGGCCGCGCCGAGCGGGTGCAGGACGGCCTCGTGCGCGCGCGGTTCCGTGAGGGGATGGACAAGGAAGTGCCGCTCGTGCCGGGGAAGGTCGAGCGCTACGTCATCGATCTGTGGTTCACGTCGAAGGTCTTCGAGCCGGGGCACCGCCTCCGCGTGAGCATCGCGTCGGCGCTATTCCCGAAGTACGACCGGAATCTCAACACCGGCGGGAACAACGAGCGGGACTCGACCTACGTGGTCGCGCACCAGACGCTGTACCACGACGCGGCGCATCCCACGCACGTGGTGCTGCCGGTGATCCCGCGGTAGGGGGCCGAGGGGGCTAGGCGACGGCGTCCGGGGCGACTCCCCGCGCCGCCCGCGACCCGTCAAGTTGTGCGTCCGCCAGATGTGCGATGCTCGGGGACAGGTGGCCGAGTGGCTGAAGGCACACGCCTTCCGCGGACGACCGCACGATCTGTCGTCGTTCCCCTGAACACGCGTCACACTGCGCTGCGACCCCCTACATCTCGACTTGCACGCCGACCTCGAAGACTTGATCCGGCGGGATCTGAAAGAAGGCCGTGGCGCGCTGTGCGTTACGGGACATGAACGCGAAGATCCACTGGCGCCAGCGTGCCATGCCTGGGCTCGGACGCGCGATCAGCGTTTCGCGCCCCAGGAAGAACGAGGTGGCCTCGAGGCGCGCGTCCACGCCGTGCGACCGGGCGCACTCCAGGATCTCCGGCACGCTGGGGCTCTGCGTGAAGCCGTAGTACGCCGTGATCCAGCACAGCCCCTGGCCGAGCGCGGTCACCTCGACGCGCTCCTCAGACGGCACCACCGGCACGTCCCGTGTTCGGACGTTCAGCAGCACGACCCGTTCGTGGAGGACGTGGTTGTGCGCCAGGTTGTGGACCAGCGCCGGCGGCGCCGCCCCCTCCGTGGAGGTCATGAACACCGCCGTGCCGGGCACGCGCCGCGGCGGCTCCGCCGCAATGTCGCCCAGGAGGATCTGCAACGGCACGGCGCGCTCGCGGAGGCGCGCCTCCAGCAACATGCGCCCGCGCTTCCACGTGGTGAGCACCGTGAAGATGAGGGTGCCGGCAACGAGTGAAAACCACCCCCCCTCCGGGATCTTGAGGGCGTTCGCCGCGAGAAAGGCCAGGTCCATGGTGAGGAACGTTCCCACGACGAGGACGGAGCGGACCAGGCTCCAGTGCCAGATCTCGCGGCACACGGAGTAGAACATGGTCGTGGTGATCACCATGACGGCCGAGAGTGCGACGCCATACGCACCGGCAACGTTGCTCGAGCTGCGGAAGCCGAGAACGAGGCCGCAGGTCGCCACCATCAGCAGCCAGTTGACGGCGGGAACGTAGACCTGGCCGATCTCGCGGGCGGACGTGTGCTGAATCTTGACGCGCGGACTATAGCCCAACTGCACGGCCTGGCGGGTCAACGAGAAGGCGCCGGAAATGATGGCCTGCGAGGCGATGATCGCCGCGGCCGTCGCCAGGACGATGACGGGAAACAGCGCACACCGAGGCGCCAAGTGGTAGAACGGGTTGTCCGCGAGCTGTGGACTGTGGAGCAGTAGCGCGCCCTGCCCGAAGTAGTTCAGCAGCAGGCATGGCAGCGCCGCCGAGAACCACGCGATCTGGATGGCCGTGTGGCCGAAGTGGCCGAGATCCGCGTACAGCGCCTCGCCGCCGGTGACGACCAGGTACACCGCACCGAGCACCAGGAAGCCGCGGCCCACGTCCTGCGCGAAGAACTCCACGGCGTGCCACGGGAGCACGGCGGCCAACACGGCGGGCTCGTGGATAATCGCGTTCAAACCCAGCGCGCCGATCGTCACGAACCACACGAGGATCACCGGACCGAACACGGCGCCCACGCCGCCGGTCCCACGGCGCTGGAACAAGAACAGGGCGACCAGAATGACCAGGGTGATGGGTACGACCCAGTGCGCGAGCGTGGGTGTCGCGATCTCCAGTCCCTCGACGGCACCCATCACGGAGATCGCCGGCGTGAGCGCTCCGTCGGCGTACAACAGTGCCGAGCCGAACAGCCCGAGAATGAGGAACGCCCGGTGCGGTGCCTCGCGATCCAGCCGGCCATGCTGGACCAATGCCATCAGCGCGAGGATGCCCCCTTCGCCATCGTTGTCCGCGCGGATCACGACCAGGTGGTACTTGATCGTGACGACGATGACGAGCGCCCAGAAGACCAGGGACAGCACACCCAGGACGTTGCCCGGTGTCACCGGGACGGGGTGCGATCCGTGGAACGCTTCCCGCAACGCATACAGGGGACTCGTGCCGATGTCGCCGTACACGATGCCCAGTGCCCCGAGCGAGAGTGCCATGAGATAGCGACCGCGAGGAGCGGCCTTGTCCGGTGGAGCGTCGGTCATGAGCGGCTACGCCTGTTGCACGGTGTATCGGTTGCCGGGCCCAGACTGCGGGAACCGGAGATGGAGGAATTATCGGTGCCGGCGTATCAGGAAGGTCTCAGAGGTGGGTGCGGGGATATCAAGAAGACGTCAAGACGGGCGCGATTACTCATCCTTCAGGCGGTACCCCACCCCCGGCTCGGTGAGCAGCCACCGCGGCCGCGCGGGATCGGGCTCGATCTTGTGCCGGAGCTGCGCCATGTAGACGCGCAGATAATGCGTGTGCTGGATCGCGTTGATGCCCCACACTTCGCGCAGCAACTGCCGCTGCAGCACGACTCGGCCGGCGTACTGCACGAGCGTCACGAGCAGCTTGTACTCGGTGGGCGTGAGGTGCACCTCGCGGCCCCCGACCGTCACCTGCCGCTTGGCGCGATCCACCACGAGGTCCCCCACCGTGAACACCGGCGCAGTCTCCCCCGGAGCGGCCGCGCTCGCGTGCCGGAGCGCCACGCGGAGGCGCGCCAAGAGCTCGCCCACGGCGAATGGTTTGGTGAGATAGTCATCCGCGCCCGCGTCCAGCGCCGCGATTTTGTCGTGTTCGCGGCCACGGGCCGAAATCACGATGACGGGTGTCCTCGACCATTCGCGAAGCTGCCGTGTGAGGTCCACGCCATCCATGTCCGGGAGGCCGAGATCCAGCAGGATGACGTCGGGATTGCGCCCCGCCACGTGGGCCAGGCCCTCACGCGCGGTCACGGCTTCGACCAACTTGTACTCGTGGCTCTCCAGGGCCGTGCGCAGGAAGCGGCGCATCTGCGGCTCGTCCTCGATCAGCAGAACCAGCGGACGGAGCGTGGTCACTGCATCCCCACGGCGGTTTCGGGCTCGGCCGGGGGCGCTTCCGGCGGCGGTCCGGACAACGGGAGTGTGAAGTGGAACGCGGCGCCGCCCCCGGGCCGGTGCTCGGCCCAGATGCGGCCGCCGTGCGCCGTGACGATGCCGCGGCAAATCGCGAGTCCGAGCCCGATGCCGCTCGTGGCCGCGACGCCGGTGGGCCGGTAGAATTTCTCGAACACCCGCCCTTCCTCCCCGGCGGGAATCCCGGGACCACGGTCCGCCACGGTCACGAGCACGGCATCGGGCACCGCCCGGGCGGTGATATCCACGGGTGTCGCCGGCGGCGTGTACTTCACGGCGTTCTCCAGCAAGTTCATGAATACCTGCTCCAGCAGGACGTCGTCCACCGGCACCAGCGGCAGGTCCGGCGGCAGGCTCACCGTCACCGGATGGTCCTTCAGGCGATCGCCCAGCCTGATCAGCGCCACGCCCACCGGCTCCTCCAGGGGCAGCCACTCTTTGCCCACCTGCAGCGCGCCGCTCTCCACGCGGATCATATCGAGCAGGTTGCCGATCAGCGTGTTCATCCGCTGGGCCTCTTCCAGCACCATGGCCAGGAGGTCGCGGCGGCCCTCCTCCGTCAGCGATCCCGGGCTCTCGAGCAGGCTGCTCGCGGCACCGGTGATGGCCCCAAGCGGCGTGCGCAGGTCGTGCGACAGCGAGCTCAACAGCGACGTGCGCAGGCGCTCCGCTTCGATCTCCACCTGCTCGTGCTGTGCCCGCTCGGCCAGGATCGCGCGCTCCAGAGCCACGCCGGCCTGCGCGGCGAACGTCTCGAGTTGGCGCCGCCACAACGGCTCCTGCAGGCGCGCCGGGTCACTCGCCTTGAGGCCCACGACACCGATGAGACCACCGGAGGCGGGCACCGGCAAGTACACGGCTCGCGCACCGGCCGGATGGGCGGTACCCGCACCCCCGGGCCGCGCATGCTCGAACACCCACTCCGCCACGCCGCGCTCCGTTTCATCCAACGGAAACGCCTGGGGCGAACCCGCCGGGATGACCACGCGGCCGTCGGCGTCGGGCAGTAGGAACTGCACGGCCGCCCCGAACGTGTCACGTAAGTGGAGAGCCGCAACGCGCATGATCTCCGTGAGGCCACGGGCACCCGCCAGCTCGCGGCTCATGGCGTACAGGGTCGCGGTCCGCCGTTCCCGGTCCCGCGCGGTGACCGCCTGCTCCCGGATCCGCAGCGTCAGCGTGCTGATCGCGAGCGCGGTGCCGAGCATGACCGCGAACGTCAGCAGGTAGCGCACGTCGGAGACGGCAAACGTGAAGCGCGGCGGCACGAAGAACACGTCGAACAGCGCGATGGAGAGGAACGAGGCGAGCACGGACGGACCGCGGCTGTACCGCGCCGCCACGAGTCCCACGCCCAACAGGTACACCATCGCCACGTCGGTGAGGGACAGGTAGCGGAACGCGCCGAAGTTCACCAGCGTGCACAGCGCCACGGCGAGCGCGGCCAGGACGTACTCGCCGAGGGCCGCCGGGTGGCCCGCCGTGTGACGCGGCGCCGCTCGACGCGCATCCTCATCGCCGGTGATGACGTGCACGTCCACGTCGCCGCTCCCGCGGATCAGCCGGTCGAGGAAGGAGCCGAAGAGCTTGTCCCGCCAGCGCGGGTGCGTCGGCTTGCCGGCGATGATCCGCGTGACGTTGTGGGCGCGGGCGTAGGCCAGCACCTCGTCGGCGACGACGCGCCCGCTCAACGTGACGGTTTGGGCGCCGAGGTCTTGCGCAAGCTGCAGGTTCTGCACGAGCATGTCCCGGTCGGCCGGCGCGATCCGTTGCGCCGGCGGCTCGACGAACAGCACGATCCAGTCACACTTCAGGCTCACGGCCATCCGCTTGCCGGCGCGCACCAGGCGCGAGCCGGCCGGGTTGGGGCCAATGCAGACCAGCAACCGTTCGGCTGGGGTTTGAGTCTCCTGGATGCCGTGCTCTCGCGCATCCGGCGGTCGATGTGTTTCCACGAGGGTAAACGTATGCGGTCGCGGGCCAAACGGTGAGCGTGCCCGTTCGGCCCGCGACCATCAGGCCCCAGAAGCGTGTCGCGCACAAACGGTCTGTCGTCGCGAGGGCCGTCCGGGAACGACGACCGTGGTCTTCGGGCCGCCAACCTCAGCCGCGCCCCAGCGTGCGCTCCTACCGAACGGCTCATCGTAACCGGCCGAAGATTCTCCACTCGGTGTGGCACCGTAACGCACTGTTTCCGGTCAATTGTGCGATGACGTGCCCGAAGTGCGCACGCCGAGATGGCGTGTGCCAGCGCGCGGGCCGCTGGCCGACTCCCTGCCCCGGCCTCAACCCGTTAAGTTGTACGTCCGCCAGATGTTGCAGTCTTCGGGGACAGGTGGCCGGGTGGCTGAAGGCACACGCCTGGAGAGAGCCCGCATCCAGCAGGAAAGTCCGACATCACGTCTTAGTTTCCTTAGTATCAACTTTGAACTGCAACACTGAGGGTCACGGCGCATAGCACTCTTCCGGGGTGCGGTAGCCGAGGCGTTTGCGCGGCCGCTGGTTCAACTTCTTCGCAATCCGATCACAGGCCCGTTGGGTGAGATGGGCCATGCTGCGGCCTTTGGGCAGGTACTGCCGGAGGAGACCGTTGGTAAGCCCCCCCATCAGGTAGACAGGGCATAAGTAGACTCCCAGGCGCTGGTTGGCCTTGGCAAGAACGTGAGGGGCGGCACCCCGCCGAGGCTCTCATGGGGCCGCTCCGTGTTGTAGCGCCGGAGCCAGTCGCTCGTGATCCGGCGCACGTCGACGAGCGAGGCGAAGACGTTGACATCCAGGACTTCGGCGCGATAGGTCTGATTGAAGCGTTCGATAAAGGCGTTCTGCGCCGGCTTGCCCGGCTGGATGAAGTCGAGCGTGATGCCGTGTTGCTCGGCCCAGTCCGCGAGCCGGAGGGCGATGAACTCCGGCCCATTGTCGAGACGAAGTGCCGTGGGCGCGCCGTGGATCGCGACCAACGTCTCGAGCAGCGCGATCACGCGGCGACTCGGCAGCGACGTCCCCACCTCGATCGCAAGCGCTTCCCGATTGCCCTGATCGAGCACATTGAGCGTGCGGAACACGCGGCCGTCGTACAGGCTGTCGTGCATGAAGTCGAGCGCCCAGGTCCGATTGAGCATGGGCTCCGCCACCAGCGGCACCCGTGGGCGCCGCAGCACCCGCCGCTTCGTGCGGCGCGGGCGGTTTAGCCGCAGCGCGCAGTACACGCGGTAGACGCGCTTCGGGTTCCAGGGATAGCCGAGGTTGTGCAGGCGATCGTACAGCTTCCAGAAGCCCCAGCGCGGCGACACCGCGACCTGGGCGAGCAGCGCGTCGATCACCAGACGATCCCGTACCAACGGATCCGGTGGCGGCCGGTACCAGGCCGCCCGCGCCAACCGCATCGCCCGGCACGCCCGCACCACCGGCATCTGGTGCTCCCGGACCAGCAACGCGATCGCCTGCCGCTTCGCGGACGGCGTCACCACTTTCGGCTGACCACATCCTTGAGCGCCGCGTTTTCCAACGCGAGCTCCGCGTACAGCCGCTTCAGCTTCGTGTTCTCGGCTTCCAGCTCCCGCAGGCGGCGCAGCTCATTCACCGTCGCCCCGCCGTACTTCCCCTTCCAGTTGAAGTACGTGGCCCGGCTGACCCCGTGCTTCCGCAACAGCTCCGCCACCGGGACCCCCGCCTCCCCTTCCTTCAGGATCGCGACGATCTGCGCTTCGGTAAATCGGGACTTCCGCATGCCCAACCCTCCTTCGTCTGGGCACCTGAAAGTCCACTTTCAGTTGTCTACGCGATAGGGGAGCTTACCGATACGCCGTTCGTCGGGCGAACCGGTCTTGACCTTCCATATGGTCATCCCGGGCCTTCCGCGGAAGTGATACCCGAACCATAGGCTGCCGACAAACGCCACCAAGATCCAAATGTCCGTTGCCGCGTCTCTCACTGTCACGGGTACCGCCGATACATGTTCCGGACGTGCAAGCTTGATTCATTCGGACCAAAGGCGCACGCCGAGCGGCTCCGCTCATCGGACGTCAGCTTGCCGTCTCGCACTTCCATACCGGCAATCAATTCAGCTTCCCACGGTTGCAGGTCGTCTGAGCTCATCCCGTCCAACCTCGCCCTATCAAGTCCATCCACAAACGCGTGCAGGAGGTCCGACTCAGCCCTGCTTCAGTTCGGACTCGATGGAACTGGCTCGGACCCGGAATCCCAAACCCGCGACAATGACGGCACATGCCGCCGCGAGGAATGTCCAGAACAAGGTCTCCGATGCCGAGAGGAGGGCAGCGAAAAAGACGCAGACGGGCGCGACCGCGAACAAGACAAACATGGTGCGCATCGCACGCCGACGAACGGCAAGCAGGCGTGCTCGTTGCTCGGCATCCAGTGGCGATCTTGGCGTTGGCAAGCTCGCCACATCCAGACGCATTCCGAGCATCGAGCGAATCACATAGGTGAGAGCCAGGATACCGAGAAGCCAATGAAGCGCGGAGAAATCCACGAATCGGTCCCCTCCCGTGCGGGACAAGGCGCCGTGGGAGGCACCCCGGGTATCGCGTCCCAGAACAGATGCCTGCACGGGTCCGAAACACTTCGCTTTGGGCTAGGACAGTTTGGTGCGATGCCGTGGGTTGCGCCAGGTAGCTTGGGCATGATCCCGACCGGACGCCGATTCGTGAAGACCACGCGCCACTTCGAGGAACAGGTCCTACGCAAGCGGGCATATCTGCGGCGCGAGTGGTGCGAGCGGGCACTCCGTGCGCCGAACCGGCGGGAGACGCAGCCCGATGGACGGGTGCGCTTCTGGGTGTTCATCTCCGAATTGAACAAGTACCTTGGAGTCGTAACGCTCGCCGACGGCGAGGCCGTGTACAACGCGTTTCCCGACCGCGGATTTCAGGAGCACGCCCCGTGAAGCTCCACTACTATCCCGAGACCGACTCGGTGTATATCGAGCGGGCGGATGAGAAGGCGGTCGACTCACGCGAGGTCGCGTCCGGCATCGTATCCGACATCGGAGCCGGCGGCCGTGTGGTGGGCGTGGACGACGACCATGCGCGCGATCGGGTCGACCTCTCTAAACTGGAGGCGGACGGCATTCCCTACCCCGCGGAGCCGATCGGCCACTGACGCCGACGCGGGCCGCGGTGATTGGCGCGTCCGCCGCGTGGCATCATATTTCCTCGTGATGACCCGCCCGCGTCGCACCGGTTTGTCCGACACGTCACCATCAGCCGCAGAGCTGCATGTTCGGCTCGTGGCCCAGCTCTCGCCGTCGGAGCGCCTCGGCCGCATGCGTGACCTCACACGTGCGGCGAACCTCGTCGCCGTCGCCGGCCTGCGCACCCGATTTCCCGCGGCGAGCGAAGACGAGCTGCTGCTCCGGCTCGCGGCATTGCGGCTCGGGCCGGAGCTCGTCGAGCGCGCCTACGGGTGGCGTGCACCGGCTGATGGCGCCTGACGCGCTCCCGGACACGCTCGCGGTCGCGCTCGACATGGCGCGCCTGTTCGATCGCCTCGGCATCCCGTACGTGGCCGCGGGCTCGCTCGCGAGCTCGTTTCACGGCGAGCCGCGCTCGACAAACGACGTCGACTTCGTCGTCGACATGCAGCGCGCGCACGTCGAGCGGCTCGTGACCGCGCTCGGCGACCGGTACTACGTCTCCGCCGAAACGGTCGCGGAGGCCGTACAAAGTGGCGGAACGTTCAATGTCATCCATCTCGCGTCGGCGGTGAAGGTCGATTGCTTCGTCGTGGGGAACGATCCGTTCGACGCGGAACGTGTGGCGCGCGGCACGCCGCAGCGGGTCGGGGCGTCAGCCGAGGAGACGCTGCGGATCGATACCGCCGAGGATACGGTGCTTCGCAAGCTCGAGTGGTATCGCCGGGGCGATGAGGTCTCGGAGCATCAGTGGCGTGACGTCGTGGCGATCATGCGCGGGCAGGGCCCGCAGCTCGATTGGGATCGTCTGCGCGCGTGGGCGCCGCGCCTTGGCGTCGCCGACCTCCTCGAGCGGGCGCGGCAGGAAGGAATGGGACGCTAGCGCTTGGGGCGGTCGCGTGGCGGCGATGGAACCGGCTCCCCCCGCTGAACGCCACCGTTGACCCCAATCGCTACGCTCGTTTCGTTCCGTCACTTCCCGACTCGGGACAGGTGGCCGAGTGGCTGAAGGCACACACGAGGTGGGATGAGCGGCCCGGCCCCGTCACGAGGGCGGTCCGCCAACCTCCGGATCACTTGCGAGAACATCCGCGATCTGCGACTTCAGCTCCGGCAGGCGCTCCGTGATCGCGACCCACACGATATCCGGGTCGATCTGAAAATATCCATGGACGAGATGATGCCGCATGCCGGCAATCGCGCGCCATGGAATGGCGGTATGGCGCGCTTGGATCTCGGGCGACAGCTTGTGACAGGCCTCGCCGATGACTTGCAGGTGATAGACCGCCCATACCTGTGCGCGTTCGTCACGATCGAACGCCTCACGCTGCGGTGGGGGATACCTCTCGATCGCCTGAATGGCGTCGACGATGTCGAGCAGGTACGCGCGATCCGATCGCACCGATCGCGCACTCAGACCGGAACGGCGTCGTGGAGCACGCGCTCGCGCGTGCGCGCGCGGAGCCCGCGGTCGGTCACCACGTCCACGGGCCGGCCGAGGAGGTCCTCGAGATCCATGATGAGGCTCCCGAGATCAAACAGGCTCGTTCCAGGCGCCATCGAGACCAGGAGATCGATATCGCTCGCCTCGTCCGCCTCACCACGTGCGCCCGATCCGAAGAGGCGGACGTTCGTCGCCCCATGGCGCTCGGCCAAGCGGAGCACTTCATCACGATGACGTTGCAAAAGATCGACGACAGTCATGGCGGCATATCCAGGGATCGGCTGCCCCAAAGATACGGGCAGAACCGCCCGAAGAACAATCCGACGGGTGGGCCCGTTCCGGGGTCGTCAATCACGGGCTTGCAGCGTGAGTTGACTAGGCCTCCCTGCTCCCCTTACTTCCACGCTCAGCAGTTCGGGGACAGGTGGCCGAGTGGCTGAAGGCACACGCCTGGAGAGCGTGTAACGGGGTAACTCGTTCGTGGGTTCGAATCCCACCCTGTCCGTAACACACGCGGGGCGCCGATCACTCGGCGCCCCGCGGTCATTTCCGGCGTTCCCTGCCAACCCGCTACGCCTGGCACGACGCCTTTCGCTTGTTCGAGATCTCGATCGTGTCCTTCGGCCCGATCACCGGCAGCGTCGAGTCCGCGCTCCAATCGATGTACGAACCGTCATACAACCGGACGTCGTATCCAAGATACCGCAGCGTGAAGTACGTGTGCGACGCCTGGCCACCCGTGCGACAGTACGTCACGATCGTCGCCCCCACCGGCGGGACGTTCAACGCCCGGAGCCGTGCGCGAAGCTCGTCGGGCGAGCGCAGCACGGGATGGTCCTCACTCTCCACATCCTGGAGCCACGGGATGTTCACCGCGCCGGGGATGTGACCCGAACGCGTGATGTGCTCGCCCGGCTCGGTCCCGATGTATTGCGCGCGCGGCCGTGCATCCACCAGCGCGAACCGGAGATCGCCGCACGCGTCGCGTGACCAGACGACGTCCCGCACCACACGACGCATGATCAGGGCATCCGGATCGAAGTGGGGCGCGTAGGCGGTGGGCCGAACGACCGACGTATCCGCCGTGACCGTCCGGTGCTCCGCCGTCCACACCCGCCACCCGCCGTCCAACAGCGCCGTGCTGTCGCCGATCCCTGCATAGTCAAATGCCACGTACGCCCGCGCGGCGATCAGGCCGGGATCCTCGGAGTAGAGGATCACGCGGCTCATCGAATCGATGCCCAGGCGCCGGATCGTCGCCACGAGCTGCTCGAGCCGCGGAAGCTCGTTGGGAAGCCCGTCACGCGTGGTCGCGACGTCGTTCCATGAGAGGAATCGCGCGCCCGGCACGTGCGCGGTGTCGAAGACGCTACGATCCCGCGCGACATGGACGACCACGACGTTCGAGTCACCGACGTGCTCCTGGAGCCAAGCCGTGGTGACGAGCATCTCCGACCGGACGGCCGGCGCCGCCCCCGCGGCCCGATCCGCCCGCTCGGCACGGCACGAAACGATTGCGCCGCCGGCCACGACCAGTGTCGCGAACACGGCGGCGCCCAAACGTGGGTGCTGCATCTATACCTCCACGACCCTCCGTGTGGGATGGCCCCGTACCCGATGCACTGGATACGGGGCCCCCAAACCCAACCACCACCCAACCCATCATCCCCACACTACCGGTCCTGCACCGTCCAAGATGGGGATTCGGCGTGAGGCAACTACGAAGAAAGAATGAATGGGCCTTACCGAAGGCCTAGGGGGGGCTACCACGCTCGAGGTGCGTGTCCACGAATGACACCGGATCCTCGATCGGCTCGAGATGCGTGAACACGGTGCTGTTGGGCACCGCCGCGCGGATCTGGTCCTCGATGGTCTCGAGGAGATCGTGCCCGCGCTGCACGGTCCATCCACCCGGGACGAGGACGTGGAACGAGATGAACCGGCGCGCGCCCGCCTGCCGCGTGCGGAGCGCATGGAACTGCGCGCCCTGGGCCTCGAAGGAGGTGAGAACGTGCTGGATGGCGTCGCGCTCCGCCCCGGGCAGCGCGGTATCGAGCAGGCCGAGCGTAGAGCGCCGGAGGAGGTCGATCCCGATCCGGACGATGTTCGCCGCCACGACGATCGCCACGATCGGATCGAGCAGCGGCCATCCGGTCACGTGCACCAACCCAACCCCCGCGAGGACGCCGATCGACGTCCAGACGTCGGTCATCAGATGATGCGCGTCGGCCTCGAGCGTGATCGAGTCGGACCGCCGGCCCGCACGAAACAGGATGCGGGCGACCCCGAAATTGACGGCCGTCGCGACGAGCGAGATGCCGAGCCCCACACCCAGGGCCTCGAGCGGCCGGGGCCTGAGAATCCGCTGGATCGCCGCATAAGCGATTGCCACCGACGCCAACAAGATCAGCGCCCCCTCGAAGCCGCTCGAGAGATACTCGGCCTTGCTGTGGCCGTAGGCGTGGTCTTCGTCGGCGGGACGCGCGGCCACGGAGAGCGCGAGAAGCGCCACCGCCGCGGCCGCGAGGTTGACGAACGATTCCAGGGCGTCCGACAGCAGCCCGACGGAGCCCGTCAGGAGGTAGGCGGTCCCCTTGAGGCCGATCGTGAAGACGGCGGCAACGATCGAGAGGACGGCGTATCGGCGGAGATGCGGCTGGGCCACGCTCAATGGATAGCATGGTGGCCGTGGGGGTTCAACTTCGCGCCGTAGGATGCGGCCGAGGCCGCAACTCGGCCTTGATCTGCCCGTGAACGGGCGTCCTAACGTCGCCTCGGCGACAGCCAGCGGCCGAGTAGCCGCTTCAGCGGCGTCCTACACCAAACTCGTCCCACCCTTGCCCACGGGCGGCCCACGGTAAACGCTTGTCCCCGCCCATGCGTCCCATGCCCGATCGTGCCGACCCCGAGGGAGCGAGCCTTTTGCCCGAGCCGCCCATCGAAGCCTCGCTGGAGACGCTCGTGGCGCGCGCCCTGGCCGGCGACCGAGACGCGCTCGCGGAGGTCGCGGCCCGGTGCCGCCCACTGGTCTATCGGTGGGCGCTGGTCTCCATCGGCGATGCCGACGACGCGGACGACGTCGCGCAGACGGTGCTCGCGCGGCTCACCACGCGGCTCCGGCAGTTTCGTGGGGGCGCGCGTGTCACCACGTGGCTATACGGGATCACGCGGAACGCGATCGCGGACCTCGCGCGGAAACAGACGCGGCGCCGGCAGACCTTCACTCGGGGGATCGACGCGGGCGGGGCGCCGCAGGCCGCGGTTGCACCACCCGAATCGCTCGACACGACCGCGCTCGCCACGCTGGTCCGCCAGGCGTTCGATGCGCTGCCGCCCCGGCAGCGCGAGGTGCTCGACCTGGTGGATCTCCAAGGGCACTCGGCGGCCGATGCCGCCCGGATGCTCGAGATCGAAGCGCCGACCGCACGCGTGCACCTCCTGCGCGCTCGGCGCGCGATTCGGGAACGGATTCTGGCAACACACCCGGCACTCGTGGAGGACAGACGGTGATGGATTGCACGGTTGCGCGTGACGGCTTGTTGGAAGCCGAGGTCGAAGAGCTGCGCGGCGACGGCGACTCCGCCCTCGCGCGGCACCTTCGTGCGTGTGCCACATGCCGGGCGGCGGCGGAGCGGATCTTGGCGGCGTATGCCGCACTCGACGCGAGTCTCGCCGTCGAGCGCCCGCGCCGGCGGATGCCTCGCACGCTCCGCTGGCTCGAGGTCGCCGTTCCGCTGGCCGCGGCGGCGATTCTCGTCCTGGTGCTCGCGCAACCGAGCGTGCACATCCCTGCCGCTCCTGCCGCCTCTGCCACTTCTGCCGCTTCCGCCGCGCCGCTAGTAAGCGCCCCCGCCGCTCACGACGTCACAGTCATGCACACCGACGACCCGAACATCGTGATCGTCTGGATCAACTGAGACCGGAGACATCGATGCGCCCGTTCCGTAGGCTGCTCCTCGCGGTTCTCGCCGCCGGCCCGCTCGCCTGCTCGCGTGGCCCGACGCTCGACACGCGGACGTTCCCACTGCACTACATGACTCGAGATCAGGCCCGCACGATCATCACGCCGTACGTCTATGCCGACCGTCCCAACGCGCCCGGCAAACTGAGCGTGGGTGATGACGCGATCACGGTGCGGGAGACGCCCGACAACCTCGACAAGATCGCGCGGGTATTGGCGCAGTATGATCGGCGCTCGCCGAATGTGCGACTCCGCTTTCAGGTCATCGAGGCCGATGGGGTGTCGCGCACAGACTCCAGCATCGCCGACGTGGTTGCCCAATTACGCAAGCTCTTCCGGTTCAAAGGGTATCGGTTCGTCACCCAAACCCAGGTGACGGGCACCGCGCGGAGTAACATCTCACAGATGCTGGACGGGGGACAAACGCTTGGAGGGATGGTCCTGCAGGTCGGAATCCGCCAGGTGCGCGGGTCGGGCGACAGTGCCACCGTGGACATGGCCGTGCAACTGGGGAGTCTCCGAGGGATGGGTAAGCTCGAGACGGAGGTGGCCGCGCGTATCGGCCAGACCGTGGTCATCGGCAGCACGCAGATGCTCGGGCAGCCCGGTCCGATCATCCTCACCGTGCGGCCGGAGTTGGTGGCGGAGTAGGGTCTGCGACTGCAGCGGCGCGTCAGGATCGTAGGACGCCGCCAAGGCGGCTACTCGGCCGCGCACTGTCGCCAAGGTGACGGACGAAGAACGCCCGTTCACGGGCAGAATGAGGCCGAGTAGCGGCTTCAGCCGCGTCCTACATTCCCCCGCTTCACCTCGAAGAACCCCTTGAGCAACTCTCCGCATTCCTCCTCCATCACCCCACCGATCACCTCGGGGTGGTGGTTGAGGCGCGGGTGTCTGAGGAGATCGCCCACGCTACCCGCCATGCCGGCCTTGGGATCGTAGGCACCGAAGACGACGCGCGCGACGCGCGTGAGCACGATCGCACCGGCGCACTGCGCGCACGGCTCGAGTGTCACGTAGAGCGTGGCGTCATCGAGGCGATCCGTGCCGAGCGCCCTGAGCGCCCACTGGATCGCGAGCAGCTCGGCGTGGCGCGTGAGATCGTTGCCGACCACCGTCTCGTTGTGCGCCCGAGAGATCACCCGTCCACGCACGACGACCGCGGCCCCGACCGGCACTTCGCCGATCGGGACCGCGGCCTTCGCTTCCGCGAGCGCGGCGTCCATGCCGCGCTGGTCGCTCGCGGAGAGCGCCGGGCGCCTCACGCGCTCAGAGGAGACCGGGCTGGATGAAGTATCCGGCCACGAGCCACTTGCCGCTCACATGCACCAACACCACCCGCTCGGTGACGTTGGCGCCGCCCTTCGCCTTGGCGTGATAGCCGACCAGGGCATACTCGCCGGGCGGTGAGTTGGGCGGATCGCTCACGAAGGAAAAGTGCGCCTCCGTGCGAGCGGTGAGCGGATCGAAATTGCCGCGCGCGGTCTCGAGCGCCTTGGCCCACCCCGCCGAATCCACGGCCGCCTTGAGCTGAGCGCTCGCGGTCTGCCACGTGGCGGTGTACGCGCCGTTGTCCACCTGCGCGACGAAATGTTTGGCCGCGGCACGCGCCGCCGCCGAGTCGGCCTTCGATTGCGCGGCCAGTGGGGCGACGGATGCGGCCGTCGCCAAGGCCACGAGTGTCACTACGCTGCGTGTCATCTTGCTGTGGAACACAGACCCTCCCCAAGAACGATTACAGAGTCCTGCGGATACGTCAGGCGACCCCGGCGGGCTGGCCGGCACCGTGCGCCGGCACCCGCTCGAAGCCGAGCGCCGGAGCGCCCGCTTCGTGGGTCACACGGATGGTGTCGCCCTCGCCATACTCGCCCTCGAGCATCGCGAGCGCCAACGGGTTCTGCACGAGGCGCTGGATCACCCGCTTGAGCGGCCGCGCCCCGTAGATCGGATCGTACCCTTCGGCGACGAGCAGATCCTTGGCCTCAGGTGTCACGTCGAGCGTCACCCGCCGATCGACCAACAGCTCCTGCACGTGCGCGAGCTGGAGATCCACGATCCGCCGCAGGTCGGCCTCGGTGAGCGGGTTGAACATGATCACGTCGTCCACCCGATTGAGAAACTCGGGCTTGAACGTGTCCCGCAACACCGCCATCACCCGCGCCTCGACCATCTCGCGGTTCTCGTCGTTCACCTCGAGCAGCGCCTGGCTCCCGACGTTTGACGTCATGATGATCACCGTGTTCTTGAAGTCCACGGTGCGGCCCTGGCTGTCGGTCAGCCGGCCGTCGTCCAGGATCTGTAGCAGCACGTTGAAGACGTCCGGGTGCGCCTTTTCGATCTCGTCGAAGAGGATCACCGCGTACGGCCGGCGCCGGACGGCTTCCGTGAGCTGACCGCCTTCTTCATAGCCCACATATCCCGGCGGCGCACCGATCATCCGCGCCACCGTGTGCTTCTCCATGTACTCCGACATGTCGAGCCGGACCATCGCCCGCTCGTCGTCGAAGAGAAACTCGGCGAGCGCGCGTGCAGTCTCGGTCTTGCCCACGCCCGTGGGCCCGAGGAAGATGAAACTGCCGATCGGCCGGTTGGGATCCTGCAGCCCCGCGCGCGAACGGCGGACGGCGTTCGCCACCGCCTCGACCGCGCGCTCCTGCCCGATCACGCGCAGGGAAAGCTCGTCCTCGAGATGGGTGAGTCGGTCACGCTCGGATTCGAGCATCTTGCTCACCGGA
>DATFMZ010000053.1:0-2534 GCA_035266665.1 Gemmatimonadales bacterium
ATCTACACCGACGGGCCGTTCGTCGACCTCTGCCGCGGGCCGCACCTGGCCTCCACCGGCCGCATCAAGCATTTCAAGCTCCTCCACGCCGCGGGCGCTTATTGGCGGGGGGACGAGCGGCGCCAGATGCTCCAGCGCATCTACGGCACGGCGTGGTTCGACCAGAAGGATCTCGACGCCTACCTCCACCGGCTCGAGGAGGCGCGCAAGCGCGATCACCGCGTGCTCGGCAAACAGCTCGACCTCTTCTCGATTCAGGAGGTCGTGGGGCCGGGTCTCATCTTCTGGCATCCGCGCGGCGCCATGATCAAGTGGCTGCTCTCCCGGGCGGTGGAGGACGACAACGTCGCGAACGGCTACGAGCTGGTCTACACGCCCAACGTGACGCGCGAAGAGCTCTTCAAGATCTCCGGCCATCTTCCCCTGTACGAGGCCAATCAGTATCCGGCCATGGCGGCGGGCGCGGGTGAGGCTGAAGACGTCCGCTATCGGGTGAAGCCCATGAACTGCCCGATGCACGCGCTGATCTTCAAGAGCCGGCAGCGGAGCTACCGCGACCTCCCGGTGCGTCTCTCCGAGGTCGGCAATCTCTACCGTAACGAGAAGTCGGGCACGTTGCACGGGCTCCTGCGGGTACGCGGCCTCTGCATGGACGACGCGCACATCTTCTGCACGCTCGATCAGGCCGAGGACGAGATCTTCCTCTGTCTCAATCAGGTCGCGCGGTTGGTGCAGGAGGCGTTCGGCTTCGAGCTCCAATTCGAAGTGTCGACGCGGCCCGCCGAACGGCTCGGGGACGACGCGACCTGGGACCGCGCGGAAGACATCCTCCGCCGCGCGCTCCGGCGGCGCGAGATTCCGTTCGAGGAGGATGCGGGTGGTGGGGCATTCTACGGCCCCAAGATCGACATCAAGTTCAAGGACGCCATCGGACGGGCGTGGCAGGGACCCACTATCCAGCTCGACTTCCAGCTTCCGGAGCGCTTCGAGCTCGAGTACACCGGCGCCGACAACCAGCCCCATCGGCCGGTGATGATCCATCGCGCCATCTACGGGACGCTCGAGCGGTTCATCGGGACCCTGATCGAGCACTTCGCCGGTGCGTTCCCCGTCTGGCTCGCGCCGGAGCAGGTGCGTGTGCTCCCGATCTCCGACGACCAGGCCGACGCGGCGCGGGGCATCGCCCAGCGGCTCAAGACCGCCGGCGTGCGGGTGAGCGTGGACGACCGCAGCGATACGCTGAACTATCGCATTCGCGATGCGGAGCTCCTGAAGATTCCGTACATGGCGGTGGTCGGGCAGCGCGAGGTGGAGCAGGGCACCGTCGCGGTGCGGGCGCGCGGCGCGGGGAAGAAGCAGGAGGTGCTTCCCGTCGACGACTTCCTCGAGCGCGTGCTCAGCGAGGTGCGCTCGAGGACCCTCGGCCCGCGGCCCGGCGCCGCTTGAGCGGCCCCCGACGCTCCGTTAACTTCCGCGTCGGTCCGGCGGGCCTCGTGCACGCTTCTATTGATATAAGGAAGTTTTCGTGACCGATAAATCGCGTATTCCGGTGATCGTCAGTGCCACGCGCACTCCGATCGGCAAGTTCCTCGGCGCGCTCTCCCCACTCCCCGCACCCCGTCTCGGTGCCGTCGCCATCAAGGACGCGGTCAAGCGCGCCGGCGTCGATGCCGCGACGATCGACGAAGTCATCTTCGGCAACGTCATCCAGGGCGGCGAAGGGCAGGCGCCCGCGCGTCAGGCCGCCATCCACGCCGAGCTCCCCGGCGAAATTCCGGCCGTCACCATCAACAAGGTGTGTGGCTCCGGCCTCAAGGCCGTGATGCTCGCGGCGCAGGCCGTCAAGGCGGGCGACGAGCAGTGCATCGTCGCCGGCGGCATGGAGTCCATGTCGAATGCCCCGTTCTACGTCTACGGGATGCGGAACGGCGTCAAGTTCGGCAACCAGACCTTGGTGGACGGACTCGTCCACGACGGCCTCTGGTGTTCCTTCGGCGACTGTCACATGGGCGGGCACGCGGAGTATACGGCGGAGAAGGCGGAGATCAGCCGCGAGCAGCAGGACGAGTTTTCGCTCGAGAGCCATCGCAAGGCGGTGGCCGCGATCGAGCAGGGCAAGTTCAAGGCGGAGATCGTCCCGGTGGAGATCGCGGGTCGCAAGGGCACCACCGTCGTCGATACCGACGAGTGCCCGCGGAAGGACTCGACGCTCGAGGCGCTCGGGAAGCTCAAGCCGGCCTTCGTGAAAGGCGGCACGGTGACCGCCGGCAACGCGCCGGGGCTGAACGACGGCGCGAGCGCGCTCGTCGTCACGTCACAGGCCTTCGCCGAAGCGCACGGGCTCCAGGTAATGGCCCGGATCACGGCCTATGCGGCGGGGGGCGGCGAGCCCAAGGATCTCTTCTTCGCGCCGATCGTCGCCGTCGAGCGGCTGATGAAGCAGGCCGGCACCACGATCGGCGACTACGATCTCATCGAGGCGAACGAGGCCTTCGCCGTGCAGGCGCTCGCGGACGGGAAGGGACTCGGCTGGG
>DATFMZ010000054.1:0-15934 GCA_035266665.1 Gemmatimonadales bacterium
CGCGTGAGCGTCCCACCCGACCCACCAGGCCACCCCAACCCGTCGGTCCGCGCACCACCTCGCTGAGCCCACGCGTTCGCGCCCCCGCATGATTCCCACGGGTCCTGCGGTGCGGCAGGCACAGGCTTTCATGACGAGGGATCAGGACCGATGCGTGGCGTACGCTACATTGCCGCGCTCGCGCTCGTCGGAGCGTTCGCTCCGGCCGCGCGCGCGCAGAATCCGCGAGCGCGAACCGATTCGCTCGAAGCCCGGCTTCGCGTGCTGCAGGCACGACTCGACTCGCTCGCTCGCGTGGTGGCTGAGCTCCGGCACCAGGGAAACGACACGACGGCGGCGCACGACGATCTCGCGGCCCTCCGGGCCGCCGCCGCGGCCGCGGCGGGGTTCGCCGACACCGCCCCGCCCGCCGCCCCCACCGAGTTCGTGGATCAGAGCCGCAGCCAGCCCAAGCTCAATCCCGACATCAGCGCCACCGGCGATATCCGCGTCCAAACCACGCGCGACGCCTGGGGCCAGGACAACGTGGACGTCCGCGAGTTCGAGCTGGCCTTTCAATCGCCTCTCGATCCGTTCTCGAACACCAAGATCTTCCTCACGTTCGGCCACGGAGAGGTGGGGGTCGAAGAGGGCTACGCGTACTGGACCGGCCTCCCCGGCCACCTGCGGCTCGATCTCGGACGGTTCCGCGAGCAATTCGGGGAGCTGAACCGCTGGCACGCGCACGAGCTGCCGCAATCCGAGTATCCGCTCGCCATCCGCGAATACCTGGGGGAGGACGGACTCTCCGGTGACGGCGTGAGTCTCTACTGGCTCGCGCCCGTCGGCGGCGGCGCCGCCGGGACGCATGAGCTGTGGGGCCAGGCCACGCTCGCCGACAATCCGACGCTCTTTGCCGATGGCAACCGGCTCGCCGTGCTCGGCCACCTGAACAATTTTTGGTCGCTCAGCCCGGCCACGTTCATTCAGATCGGGGGATCGGCGATCCGCGGCGAGAACCCCGACTCGAGCCTCACGAGCACCGTGCTCGGCGTGGACGTCCGGCTGAACTGGCGCCCGCCCCGCGAGGGCCAGTACCGCTCCTTCGTGCTCCGTGGCGAGGGCTTCGCCGCAACGCGTCGCCGCGCCGGCGTGAGCGAGACGCGCTACGGCGGATACGTCGACAGCCGGTATCAGCTCTCGCGCCGGCTCTTCCTCGGCGCTCGCGTCGACTACGTCGAGCCGTTCGAGGCCCCCGGCGCACATGTCTGGGGCATCGTGCCGACCCTCACGTGGTGGCAGAGTGAGTGGGTGTACCTCCGCGCCGAGTGGCAGCACCAGTCGGCGCTCGGCGGCGGGTCCGGCCGGTACGTGTTCGCCGGTGCGGGCCCCGCCTACGGCTACGCCGCCACCGACCGCTTCCTGATTCAGGCCGTCTGGGCCATCGGACCGCACAAACACGAGACGTATTGATGCCTACACGAATCGCATTCCGGCTCTCCGCGGCGGTCGCGACCACGGCCGTCCTGTGCTCGACGCCCCACCACGCCCACGCGCAAGCCAAGGTGAAGATCGTGACCTCGCTCAGCACCTACGCGGCGATCGCGCGCGAGATCGTGGGCGATCGGGGCGAGGTCGTCTCCATAGGTCAGGGCGACGAGAATCCGCACTATGTCCAGCCGCGACCGAGCTTCGCGCTCCAACTGCAGCGCGCGGATCTCTTCGTCTCGACGGGGCTCGATCTCGAGCTCTGGGTCCCCGCCCTGCTCGACCGCGCGAACAACCCCAAGGTGAACAGCGGCGGCCCCGGCAACGTGACGGCCTACACCGGGATTCACCTGCTCGACGTGCCCACCTCCACCTCCCGCGCCGAAGGGGACATCCACGCATTCGGCAATCCACACATCTGGGCGGATCCGATCAACGGGATCGCCATCGGGCAGAACATCACCACCGGCCTGAAGCGCGTCGCCCCCACCGACGCCGATCAGTTCCAGCGCAACTTCGACGCATGGAAGGAGCGCGTGCTCCGCGCGCTGATCGGCGATTCGATCGTCACCCTGCTCGGGACCGACGTGGTCTACAACCTCGCGGTGAAGGACCAGCTCTGGGACTTTCTCCAGCGACAGTCCTTCCGCGGCGCGCCGCTCGCGCAGCAGCTCGGCGGCTGGTGGAAGGAGGGGGAGATCTTCCGCGGGAAGGAAATGGTCTGCTACCACAAGGAGTGGGATTACTTCAGCCGGCGCTTCGACATCGCGTGCGTCGACTACGTCGAGCCGAAGCCGGGGATCCCACCCACCCCAGGGCACGTGGCCGAGCTGATCGCGGAGGTGCGTGACCGGCACATCCCCGTCGTCTTCACCGCCAACTTCTACAACCAGTCGCAGGCGAAGACCATCGCCGGCCGGGCCGGTGCGGAGGCCGTCATCGTCCCGGCGAACGCCGGCGGCGCTCCCGGCACCGACAGCTACATCGATCTCGTGACGTTCTGGGTCCACAGTCTCGCCCAGGCCTTCGCCCGGCACTAGCCGCCGGCCCACGCGCATTCGGGGACGACCATCATGTCGGATCTGCTCCACCTCATGCTCGCACCGTTCGTCGCGGCGATGATCCTCGTCGCGATGTTGGCCTACCTCGGCGTGCACGTCATCGCGCGCGAGGTGATTTTCGTCGATCTCTCCCTCGCGCAGATGGCGGCCCTCGGCTCGACATCGGCGCTGCTCTTCGGCGTCGCGCCCGATTCCGCGACGGGATACGTCTTCGCGCTCGGCTTCACCACGCTCGGCGCCTTCATCTTCGCCATGACCCGCACCAAGCGCGAGCACCAGCGCGTGCCGCACGAGGCGATCATCGGAGTCGTGTACGTCGTCGCCTCGGCGGCCGCGATCCTGGTGGCCGACAAGGCACCGCGCGGCGCCGAGACGATCAAGGACGTGCTCGTCGGCAGCATTCTGTGGGTGAGCTGGCCCGCGATCGTGAAGCTGCTGATCGTCTACATCGCGATCGGCGTCTTTCACTTCCTGTTCCAGCGGCGGTTTCTCACCATCTCGCTCCGCGAACAGGAGGCGGAGCTGCTCGGGTGGCGGATTCGCTGGTGGGACTTTCTCTTCTACGTCTCGTTCGGCGTTGCGATCACCCTGGCGGTACCGATCGCCGGCGTCCTGCTCGTCTTCACGTTCCTCGTGGTCCCCGCGGTGATCGCCTTCCTCTTCACCCGCCGGACGGGGCTGCTCATCACGGTGAGCTGGGGAATCTCGGCCTTCGCCTCCGCCGTGGGCCTCGTCCTGTCGTTCAAATTCGATCTGCCGACCGGACCGCTCGTCGTCTGTGTGTTCGGCGCTTGTCTGTTGCTCGGGGGACTGGTGCGGCGCGCCGTGCCCGCCCGGGCCGCCTGAGGCAGGGGCGGCGCAGTATATTCCGGCGCCACAACCAGCGAATCGGAATGAAACGCCACCTGCTCTGCGCCACCCTCGCCGTCGCCCTCTGTGTCACCCTCTCCGGGGTGGCAGCGGCGCAGGTGCGCGTGCACCTGGGGCTCGGGGTGCTGGCGGGAACGGATCTGACGCATGACTCGCTCGCGACGGCGGTCGCGCTCCGTCCCGACCCCGGCCTCGCGGTGGCACTCGGGATCGACACCCCGCTCAACGAGACCTACCGACTGGGAATCGAAGTGCAGGCGGAGCACGGAACCCTCGCGCTGCACGGCACGTCCACGGTCGGCGTCACCACGCTCACCGTCTGGCGGCCCGCGCTTCGCTTGAGCCGCGATATCAGCCGACGCATCGGCGTGCACGCCGTGCTCGGAGCGCTCATCTATGCCCCCGCACAGCGCACCGGCACACTGTTCCAGGATGGCATGACCCCGGAGCCGGTGGTCGGCGCGGGGATGACGCTCCAACATCGGCTTGGCTCGCGTCTGATGCTCGGGCTCGCCCTCGATTATGACGTCCACCGGTTCACCACGAACGCGCTCACCAACCAGGGATTCTCCGGGGCGAGCACCGTCCAGCGCGTCGCCCTCACGCTTCGCCTCACGAGACTCGGTCGTGCGTCCCCGTAGCCGCGCGCTCGTCGCCGCCCTGGCGCTCACCGTCGGCGCGCTGGCGTGCACCACCGCCACCGCGCCCACACGCGCGCGCGCATATGGGTTCCGCCTCAACAACGGAGCGGCCTTCCATTGGCCGCGCAGCCGCCTTCCCGTGCGCTACTGGGTGGACCCCGCCGCCGGGGACAGCGTCCGCGCGTACGTCGCCACGGGACTCATGGCCTGGGAAGACCAGTTCCTCTATGGAGAGTTCCGCGCCGTCCTCGTCGCCGATTCGGACAGCGCGGACGTCCGCGTCTCCGTGACCAACGGCGCGCCACCCATGGCGCCGCGCGACCCCGCGCTTCCACCCGATCCGAGTGCGTGCGAGGGGGTGACGAGCGACTCCCTCACCAGCGATGGGCTCGGACTCGCCGCACCGTTCCAGATTCACCTCAGCTGGAAGTCCTATCCGCCCTCGGACGTCGCGAACTGCCTCGCGCGGGTCGCAGCGCACGAGATCGGACATTCGCTCGGTCTCTTCGAGCACAGCCCGTCGCCCGCGGACCTGATGTTCGCGCAGCCGACGGTCGATCAACCGCAGGTCGGAGACCGGCAGACCGTGCAGCTGCTCTACGGCACACCGTCCGATCTGGCTCCGCCGCCCCGCTGATCGTGAACCCGTCCCTTGACAGCGACGGTCCGCGGGGCCTTCCTTAACCCGTTAATTTTCAGAGACTTGCGCCATGTCGACGCTGCGAAAGGACGCCCTCGCCTATCACGAATCCGGGCGTCCGGGCAAGATAGAAGTCACGCCCACCAAACCGTTCAAGAATCAACGCGATCTCTCGCTTGCCTATACGCCCGGCGTCGCGGAGCCCTGCCGTGCGATCGCCGACGACCCCCAGGAAGCCTACCGGTACACGGCCAAGGGGAATCTCGTCGCGGTCGTGAGCAACGGGACCGCCGTCCTCGGGCTCGGCAACATCGGCCCCCTCGCCGGCAAGCCCGTGATGGAAGGCAAGGGCATCCTCTTCAAGACCTTCGCCGATATCGACGTCTTCGATCTCGAGGTCGGCTCGGAGGACCCCGAGGACGTCATACGCTTCTGCCAGCTGCTCGAGCCCACCGTGGGCGGCATCAATCTCGAGGACATTCGCGCGCCCGACTGCTTCCACGTCGAAGAGGTGCTGCGCGAAACCCTCGACATACCCGTGTTCCATGACGATCAGCACGGCACCGCGATCATCAGCGGCGCGGCGCTCCTCAATGCCGCGGAGGTGACCGGCAAGGACCTCGCGACGATCCGCGTGGTCTTCTCGGGCGCGGGGGCCGCGGCCATCGCGACCGCCGAGCACTACGTGCGGCTCGGCGTCACGCGCGAGAACATCCTCATGGTCGACCGGCACGGCGTGATCTACGAGGGTCGCGGGCCGCTCGACAAATACAAGCAGCGGATGGCGCGGAAGACGTCGGCGCGCACGCTCGAGGATGCACTCAAGGGGGCCGACGTCTTCGTCGGCTTGTCGGTGGGCGGGCTGATGACACAGGACATGGTCCGCGTGATGGCCGACCAGCCGATCATCTTCGCCCTCGCCAACCCCGATCCCGAGATTCTCCCCGACGACGTCTTCGCCGTCCGGGAAGATGCGGTCGTCGCCACCGGGCGGTCGGATTTCCCGAACCAGGTGAACAACGTGCTGGGCTTTCCGTTCATCTTTCGGGGCGCCCTCGACGCGCGCGCGACGGGCATCACCGAAGAGATGAAGATGGCCGCGACGCGGGCGCTCGCCGATCTCGCCAAGGAAGACGTCCCCGATTCCGTGATGCGTGCCTATGGCGCGGACCGGATGCGCTTCGGGCGTGACTATCTGATTCCCAAGCCCTTCGACCCGCGCGTGCTCCTGGCGGTGGCTCCCGCGGTTGCCCAGGCCGCGGTGACGGGCGGCGTGGCCCGCGTGACCATCGACCTCGACGAGTATCGCACTCAGCTCGAGGGACGGCTGGGCCGCACGCGCGCGCTCATGCGGGGCCTCGCGATGCGCGCCGCTCGCGATCCCAAACGCATCGTCTTCCCCGAGGGCGAGGACGCCCGGGTGCTGCGCGCGGCCCGCATCATGACCGATGAAGGGATCGCGCATCCGATCGTGCTCGGCAGCAGTACGGAGATCGCCCGCATCGCGGAAGAGGCGGACGTCCAGCTGCACGGCGTGACCGTCGTGGACCCCGACACCGCACCGGCGCGCGAGACCTACGCACAGGCCTACTGGGAGCGCCGCCGCCGCAAGGGGATCACGCGGGCCGATGCGCGCGAGCGCGCCCATCAACCCGCCTATTTCGGGTGCATGATGCTCGCCGCGGGCGACGCGGATGCGCTCGTCGCCGGCGAGAACATGTATTACCCGGAGACGATCCGACCGGCGCTCGAGACGGTAGGCTCCGAGCAAGACGGTCACGCGGTCTGCAGCATCTACATGCTGCTCTTCCCCCACGGCACGTATTTTCTCGCCGATTGCACGGTCAACATCGAGCCCGACGCACCCCGGCTCGCGGACATCGCGGCGGCAACGGCCGACTTCGTCTGGCATCTCGGCATCGAGCCGCGCGTCGCCATGCTCTCGTTCTCGAACTTCGGCTCGGCTCGCCACCCGTCGTCCGAGAAGGTCGCGGACGCGGTGCGTATCCTGCATGGGCGCGATCCCCAGCTGGCCGTGGACGGCGAGATGCAAGCCGACACGGCCATTGTCGAGCAAATTCTGACCGGTCGGTACCCGTTTTCGCGCCTCCAGAAACCGGCCAACGTGTTAGTATTCCCGGACCTGAACGCCGCGAATATCGCGTACAAACTGTTGATCCGACTGGGCGGCGCGCAGGCCATCGGTCCCATCCTCGTCGGGATGGCCAAGCCGGTCCACGTGCTGCAGCGCGACTCCGACGTGAGTGACGTGGTGAACATCGCCGTCATCGCGACGATCGACGCGCAGGAGCGGGCCCGCGCCAGCGCACGATGACCTGCTCCGCCCCCCTTCTTCGACCACTACGAGACAGGCGCCGATCATGACGCGCACACAGACCTCTCCGATCGCCGACGGCATCCAACCCGCCGACGACGTCCATTGGAATCTCGGACCCACCGCCCTATACGAAGCCGCCATCCGACGCGACGAAGGCCACCTCGCCGCCGGCGGTCCCTTCACCGCCATCACGACCCCGCACACCGGCCGCTCGCCGAAAGACAAGTTCATCGTCCGGGAGCCGAGCAGCGAGGCGGATATCTGGTGGGGACCGGTCAACCAGCCGCTGACGCCGGAGCACTACGACGCGCTGCGTGCCGAGGTCGTCCGGCATCTGAACGGCCGCGAGATGTTCGTCCGCGACCTCTTCGGGGGCGCCGACCCGCGGCACCGCGTGGCCGTCCGGTTCGTCAGCGAGAATGCGTGGCACACGCTCTTCGTGCACAACATGTTCATCCGGCCGAGCGACGCCGAGCTCCAGCGCTTCACGCCCGACTTCACCGTGCTCCACGCGCCGGAGTACCAGGCGGATCCGAAACGCCACGGCACCACGTCGAGCACGTTCATCGTCGTGAACTTCGCGCGCCACGAGATCCTCATCGGCGGGACGCGGTATGCCGGTGAAATGAAGAAGTCGATCTTCACCATCTTGAACTACCTCTATCCCAAGCAGGACATCCTCTCGATGCACTGCTCCGCCAACGTAGGGGACGCCGGCGACGTCGCGATCTTCTTCGGACTCTCCGGCACCGGGAAGACTACGCTCTCCGCGGACCCGTCGCGCGGCCTCATCGGCGACGACGAGCACGGCTGGAGCGATGAGGGCGTGTTCAACTTCGAGGGCGGGTGCTACGCCAAGGTCATCCGGCTCTCCGCCGACGGGGAGCCCGAGATCTACGCCACGACCCGGATGTTCGGCACCGTGCTGGAGAACGTGGTGCTCGACCCGAAGACGGGGGAAATCGATCTCGACGACGATGCGCTGACCGAGAACACGCGGGCGTCGTATCCCATTCACGCGATCCCCAACCACGTACCGGGCGGCCGATCGGGGCATCCCCAGAACATCATCTTCCTCACGGCCGACGCGTTCGGCGTGCTCCCGCCGATCGCGCACCTCACGCCCGAACAGGCGATGTACCACTTCCTCGCGGGGTACACGGCCAAGGTGGCCGGCACCGAGCGCGGCGTGACCGAACCGCAGGCGACGTTCAGCGCGTGCTTCGGCGCCCCCTTCCTCCCGCTGCATCCCGGGGCCTACGCGCGCATGCTCGGCGAGCGCATCGCGAAGCACGGTGTGCAGTGCTGGCTGCTCAATACCGGATGGACCGGCGGCCCCTACGGCGAGGGCCAGCGCATGCGCCTCGCCTATACGCGCGCCATGGTGCGCGCGGCGCTTTCGGGGAAGCTCACCAACGCGCCCACCCGCGTGGACCCCGTCTTCGGACTGCAGGTGCCGACGGCCGTGCCCGATGTGCCGGCGGCGGTGCTCGACCCGCGCGGGACGTGGAAGGACCCCGCACGCTACGATGCACAGGCCAAGAAGATGGCGGAGATGTTCCGGTCCAACTTCGCGAAGTACGCCGCCGAGGTGGACGACGCGGTGCGGAACGCCGGTCCCAAGGTGTGAGGCCATCATGCCGGTCGGCGGCGGCTTCGACGTAATCCGCGACCCGCTCTGGAACAACATCGGGATCGACGCCGCCGCCCTCGCGGTCATCGATACGGCGCCGTTTCAGCGCCTCCGCTACGTGCGGCAGCTCGGCCACGCTTTCCTCGTCTATCCCGGCGCCACGCACACGCGGTTCGAGCACGCGCTCGGCGCGTACCATCTCGCGCGGCGCGCGCTCGGATTACTGGAGGAACGCGGGGCGCTCGCGGACGTCCCGCCCGACGACGTCCACGCGGTTCGCTTCGCCGCACTCCTCCATGACATCGGCCACTATCCCTTCTCGCACGCGCTCGAGGAGGCGGGTCTCCCCTCGCACGAGGACCTGGCCCTCGAGCACCTGCAGCATCCGGAGCTCGTCCGGGTGCTCGATCGCGCGGGCCTCGCGGACGTGCCCGAACGCCTCGTGGCGCTGATCCGGGGCCGGAGCGCGAGCCCGCTGCAGGGGTTGATCTCGGGTCCCATCGACCTCGACAAGATCGACTATCTCTCGCGCGACGCGCGGATGGCGGGTGTCCCATACGGCGTCGTGGACGTGGACCGCCTGCTGCATTCGCTCACACTCGTGCGGGATCCCACCGATCGGCTCGTCGTGGGCATTCACGAGAAGGGCGTGAGCGCGCTCGAGTCGCTGCTGTTCGCGAAATACGAGATGTACCGCAACGTCTACTGGCACCATGCCATTCGGAGCGCCACCTCGATGTTCAAGCGGCTCGTTCGAGACGCGATCGCGGCGGGCCGGCTCGAGGTGCCATGGATCGCGCACAGCACCGACGAAGAATTGATGGTGGCCCTGCGCGCCCTGCCCGACGCCCCGCTCGCCCAGGCGCTGCGCGCCCGCCGGCTCTACAAGCGCGTCCTCGATCTGTCCGCCGCCGAGCTGCCCGAGGGTCTCGCTCCCTGGCTGCCGGCACAACCCGATCTCGTGCGGCGCCTCGAAGATCGGCTCGCGGCGGAGCTCGGGCTCCCCGCCGGCGGGCTCCTGCTCGACTTCCCCGCCAAGCCCGAGATGCTGGCGAGCGACGTCCTGGTGACCACGCGGCACGGGACGGTCGCGCCGGCGCGCCTCGGACTCCAACAGGTGGCCGAGACGCTGCACACCGCCGCCCGACGGCTGCGCCTCTTCGCCGCCGAGCCGCGCACGGTGGCCCCCGACGTCATCGTAGGATTGTTGGAGGGAAGTGCGAGCGACGTGGAATCGGCGCTCGCCGCCGAGACGATCTTCCGCTAGCTCCCGCCGGCGTCGGCGAGCCGACGCGCCACGGCCCGATAGTAGCTCGCGTCCTCCGCCCGACCCGCCTCGTCCATCTGCAGCGCGCACACCTCGAGCGCGTAGAGAATGGGTGCGAGGTGCTCCGCCGCCACCTCACCCACCGCGGCGACGTTCGGGCCCTCGGTCACGCCGGAGTCGTCGCCGCCTGGGTGCGGGCGCCGCCCGCTCCCCCACCCTGCACGTCGTCCACGCGCACCAGAATCACGGTGATGTTGTCCAGACCGCCCCGGCGGTTCGCCTCGTCGATGAGCGCCGCCGCGAGCGCGTCCGGCTCGCCCTCGCCGAGCAGAATCTGGTGGAGCTCGGGATCGTCGATCATGCCGGTGAGCCCGTCGGAGGCGAGGAGGAACATGTCGCCCCGCTGCACCGTGCCAACGTACGTATCGGGCGCGACGTCGACGTTGGCGCCGACACATCGGGTGATCACGTTGCTGTAGGGATGGGTCCGTGCCTCGGCGGGTGAGAGGAATCCCGCGTCGACCTGTTCCTGGACGTACGAATGGTCCTTCGTGAGCTGCATCAGCTCGCCGTCGCGCAGCAGGTATGCCCGGCTGTCTCCGACCTGACCGATCAGATACCGACCATCGAGCAGGGCCATGACGGTCGTCGTGGTCCCCATCCCGCGCTTGTCGTGCTCGGAGAGTGTGCGCTGGAAGATGACGGCGTTCGCCTCGCGGATCGCGTGGCGCATCCGTTCCGCGGCGACATCGGCTGCCACGTCACGGAGGTCGCCCAGCTCGTCGGCGATGATGCGCACCGCCATCTCGCTCGCGACCTCCCCCGCCGCGTGGCCGCCCATGCCGTCGGCGACGACGAACATGGCGTGCTCGGGCACAACGAGGTAGTTGTCCTCGTTTCCCGACCGCACGATGCCGACATCCGTCCGGCCGGCGCAGGTGAACGTCACGGTATCGGACAAGCCTATTGATCCGTCGGCAGCTTGATGGCCTGAAGGAGCTTCGTCGAGCCGCCCTGCGGCGCCGCATCATCGTGATCCGCCGGCTCGAAGAAGGCGCGCACTTCGCCGAACCGCACGAGGGCACCGGGCGCGAGCGATGCGTCGCCCGCGACCCGCTCGCCGTCCACGTAGGTCCCGTTGGTGGAGTCCAGATCCACCACCATCCAGATGCCCTCCCGCCGCTGAATCTTGGCGTGGGTGGTCGACACGCTCTCATCGGGAAGCGGGATGTCGTTGTAATCGGCACGCCCGATGTTCACCACCGGGACGCGAATCGGAAGCCGTTGCCCCTTCAGCTCGCCGCTGCGAATCACGAGAAACGCCAGGGCCCCCGCAGCGCTCTTCCGCGGCGCGGCGGCGGCCGGTGGGGCCGGTTTCGATGGTGCGGGTTTGGGCGCGCGGTAGACCGGCGTCGAATGCATCGTGTTGGCGAGCCGATGCGCGGCGCCCGACGCCGGGGCGGGTGGCTCCGGCGCAGGCGCCGGTGCGACGTCGGCATAGAACCGGAACTCGTGATCGCCGACGCGGATCACGTCGGCGCGCGCGAGCACCTGCTGCCCCGTCACGCGCTTGCCGTTGACGAACGTCCCGTTGGTGCTTCCGTCCACGAGCAGATAGCCCTTCGGAGTCGCCATGATCTCCGCGTGGCGCCGGGAGACGTCTTTGTTCGTGACGACCACGTCGCACCCGGCATCGCGCCCGATGACGAGCGATGCCCCCTTCACCGTGTACTCACGGCCGTCGGTGAGACTGACGAGCCGTCCGCCCGTAGCCGCCGTGGGCGCATGGGCACCCTTGGACTTGGTCCCCGCGAACATGGCGGGGTTGATGGCCTGGACGTACTGCGTGCTCCCGCTGCGCCGCTCGTCCACGAAGAGGAGCTCGTGGCCCGCGACGACGACCTTGTCACCGTGCAGGAGCGGCGTCGGCTGCGGCCCGAGACGCACCCCGTTGACGAGAATCTCCGCGGTCTCGCTCGCCCGGCTGATCGCCACCTGTCCGTCCGGCGTCGTACGGAGCACGGCATGCCGCGGCTCCACCCCCTGCGCCGTGATCCGAACGAACGCGGACGCGTCGCTCCCGATCACGCTCTCGCCGGGTGGAACGGGCTGCCGTTGGCCGCCGACTTCAATGAAGGACATGCGTGCGATTCCCCGCGTGCAAAGGGCGGGCCCGCGCAGCGATCTTGCATCGATGCCGGCCCGCACGTCACGACCCCGACAAGCTAGTCTCCGCCCGAGACGCGTGCAACCGAAACCGGGCGACCGCTCATACTTACGCGCTCGCAGGCTCCTCGCGCGTCTCGGCGCCCTTGAGCCACTTCCAGAACACGATCGAGCCGAATCCCACGGTGAGGTACGACACCACGATGCGCCAGAGGAGGATGTAGGACGGCGTCAGCTCCCGCGGCACGTAGATCGACATGACGGCCGCCGACAGGATCTCCGCGAGGCCCGACCCGCCGGGCGTGGGCGCGAAATACAGCAGGAAGGTAATGAGCGTCTGAAGCAGCAACACATCCACGAACGCGGCGTGGATGCCGAGCATCCGCAGTACCACGTAGCCGGCAACGAGCTTGTTCGCGTGCGCCGCCGCCGAGAGCAGCACCGCCACGAAGAGCGCGAGCCACCCCTTGCCGTGGAAGAAGGCCACGAGCGCGTGGTGGGCCTGATCCACCCCTTCCTCGAATCCCTGGATCTTGGCGCTGAGCCCCGCCCGGCCGCGGCGCCGGAGCCACCCGCCGAGCGCCCGCCCGGCCCGCCGCGCCACGTTCGGGAAGATGAACAGCAGCAGCATCAGCAGGCCGATCGCGATGAACCCCCCGAGGCTGAGCCGGAAGAGATCGTAGAGCGTGACCGTCTTGCCGAGCACCCCGTGCTGCTCCAACGAGTGGCCGGCCCCGAGCAGGATCGCCGTGGGGCCCGCCACGGCGAAGAACATGACGGTGGCCACGAAGCTCATGAGGCTCGCGACCATCGCCTCCGGCAGCGGCGTGCCGTAGCGCTTCAACGCGTAGATCATCATCGGCCCGCCGCCGGTCTGCGACGGGGTCAGATAGCTGGCCCAGGTGTTCAGTCCGCCGGCGAGAATCGATCCCTTGAGCGAGGCTCCCGGTTGGACGTGCCGCACGAGGATCCATAGCCGGAGTCCGCCGCCGAACCAGTCGAGCGAGGCGAGCGCGATCCCAACCACCACCCAGCGCCAGTGCAGCGAGAGCATGGCGCTGGAAAAGCGATCGAGATTGTTGCCATAGAATAGGAGGACGACGAATCCCGCGATCGAGATCAGCGCGAAGAGCTCGAGCCCTCGACGAAGGATGCGCGGCGCGGCCAAGGTAGCCATCGGGGGGCCAAGCTACGGCGCGGCCCCTCCGCCGTCAACGCGCCAACCTTGTAGTCGCTCCCGATTCGCGGGTATCCTTCGTCCCATGCCCGCCGGTACGATCGTCGTCCGCAACGCCCGCCAGCACAACCTCAAGGGGATCACGGTCGAGCTCCCGCATCGCGCGCTCACGGTGATCACCGGGCCGTCGGGCTCGGGCAAGAGCTCCCTCGCCTTCGATACGCTCTACGCCGAGGGGCAGCGCCGCTACATCGAGTCCCTGTCCACCTACGCCAAACAGTTCCTCGAACGGATGGCCAAGCCGGCCGTGGACCGCCTCGAGGGCATTGCACCCGCGGTCGCGATCGAGCAGAAGAACCCGACGACCTCCAGCCGCTCCACCGTGGGAACCGCGACCGAGATCTACGACTATCTGCGGCTCCTCTGGGCACGTATCGGGCACCCGCACTGCCACGTCTGCGGCGCCCCCGTACACGTGGACTCGCCGAGCACCGCCGCCCAGCGCGTCGTCGACCATCTGGGCGACGTGGACACCCTGATCGTCTTCCCCCTGCCCCACTCGTCGCACACGACCCACGCGCTGATCGTCGAGAATCTCCAGGCGATGGGCTTCGTGCGCATCCTGCGTCAGGGCACGGTGCAGCGGCTCGACGAGCTGCCGCGCGGCGTCCGGCTCGACCGGGAGGACGTGGTCGTCGTCGTGGATCGGGTGCGGGTGAGCGCGGAGGCCCGCACCCGGATCGCCGATTCGATCGCCGTGGCGTTTGCCGAAGGGGAGGGCGCGGCGCGCGCGATCGCCGGGGACGTGGAGCTCCGGTTCTCACGCCATCCGACGTGCACGCAGTGCGGCACGCCCGCCCCGCGGCTCACGCCGGCTCTCTTCTCGTACAACAACCCGGCGGGCGCGTGCCCCGGCTGCAACGGATTCGGGGCGGTGTTGGAGTACGACGAGTCGCTGATCGTCCCCGATCAGGAGCGTTCCCTCGCCGACGGGGCCCTCGACCCGTGGACCAAGCCGCGGTACGGGAACAAGCGCCGGCTGCTGCGCGACATGGCCGACCGGCACGCGATTCCGTGGGATCGCCCGTGGCGCAGCCTCAAGGCCGCGGACCGCCGACTGCTGCTGCACGGGAAGTCCGGCCGCTACCTCGGCGTCTTCCCCTTCCTGCGCGCGCTCGAGAGCAAGCGCTACAAGCAGTACATCCGTGTCTTTCTGCGTCAGTACCAGAGGGCCCTCCCATGTCCGGCATGCGGCGGGCGGCGGCTGCGGCCGGAAGGGCTCGCGGTGACCGTGGGCGGGCACGACATCGGCGCGATCGCCTCCCGCACCGCCGGCGACATCGCAGCCTGGGTCGCCGGACTCGCGCTCAGCGGGTTCGAGCGCGACGTCGCCACCACCATCCTGCGCGAGCTCGAGGCGCGCCTCGCCTTCCTGCGTGACGTCGGGTTGGGCTACCTGACGCTCGACCGCCAGACGCGCACGCTCTCGGGCGGCGAAGCGCAGCGCATCGCGCTCGCCAACGCGCTCGGCTCGCATCTGGTGGACACGCTGTACGTGCTCGACGAGCCGACCATCGGCCTGCACGCCCGCGACGTGGATCGCCTCCTCAGGCTCCTCGAGCGGCTCCGGGAGAGTGGCAATACCGTCGTGATGGTCGAACATGACCCCGCGGCGATTCGGCGCGCCGACCACATGATCGAGCTTGGCCCCGGAAGCGGCGAGCACGGCGGGGCGCTCGTCTACGCCGGGCCGGTGGCGGGCGCCGCCCGAGCCGGCACCCTCACCGGCACGTACCTCTCCGGCACGCGGAGCATCCCGCTCCCGACCCAGCGCCGCCGCGCGGGGCCGCGCTGGATCACCGTCCGCGGCGCCCGCCTGCACAATCTCGACGGCGTGGACGCGGCGATCCCGCTCGGCACACTCACCGTCGTGACCGGCGTCTCGGGATCGGGTAAGTCCACGCTCGTGCACGACGTGCTCTACCGCCAGCTCGCGAGCCGCCTCCGTGGTGCGCACGGCGCCAAGGAGCACCTCGGCGAAGCCGTGGGCGCCGTCGACGAGATCACCGGATGGGAGTCCCTGTCGGATGTCGTGCTGATCGATCAGTCGCCGATCGGCCGCACGCCGCGCTCCAATCCGCTGACCTACGTGCGCGCCTTCGATGAGATCCGCGCCCTCTTCGCCGACGCCCCGCTCGCGAGGGCCCGCGGCTACGATGCCGGAACGTTCAGCTTCAATGCGCCCGCCGGCGGACGGTGCCGTGTCTGCGAGGGCGCCGGCCACGTGCAGATCGAGATGGTCTTCCTCGCCGACGTATTCGTGCCATGCGAGGCGTGCGGCGGCACCCGCTTCGAACGCGAGGTGCTCGACGTCAAGATCAAGGGCCTCTCCATCGCGGACGTGCTCGAGCTCACCGTCGAAGACGCGATCACACGGTTTCGGCATCAGGAGCGGCTCGGCCGCTCGCTCTGGTACCTCCAGCAGGTGGGACTCGGCTACCTGCGCCTCGGCCAGCCGGCCACCACACTGTCCGGCGGCGAGGCGCAGCGGCTGAAGATCGCCCGACAGCTCGCCACCGTCGCGAAGACCAGCGGGCGCCGACTCTACATCCTGGATGAACCGACGACGGGTCTCCACCTCGACGACGTCCGCACCCTCCTCAAGGTCCTCGAC
>DATFMZ010000055.1:0-3393 GCA_035266665.1 Gemmatimonadales bacterium
CTCCGCCGCCCCAACCGCCGCCGCGCCCTCCCCCCCCGAGAAACATGCCGAGCAGGAGCCAGCCCAGGCCACTCCCCCGGTGGCCGTAGCGCCCCCGCCGGCTGAGCGCCGCGAGCGTCGGGAAGATGACGAAGAAAAAGACGAAGAAGAGGATCGGAATGACCGCCGGGGGAACCGACGATCCGGTCGGTTGCGACAGCGGCGGCGCGTTGCCTGTCAGCGTGAAGTGGAACTCGCGCGCGTACGCCTGGCCGATGAGCCACGTGCCCGCCAGGAGGCCCGCGGCATAGCTCCCCTGGTCCACGGCGGTCCTCCCGATCGCGTCCCGGATCTCGCCCGAGCGGGCGTCGGTGAGGAACCCCTCCACCCCGAAGCCCGTGGCGATCGCGATCTGCGCTTTACCGTCCCCGGGATGCTTCCCCGGGACGAGCAGCAGCACGACGCCGGCGTTTCTCGCGCTATCGCCCACGGCGCCCTTCGCTCCGACCCCCCACTGGCGCCCGATGTCGACACCCGCTTCGATCGGGGATTCACCGTTCAGGCTGTCGAGGGTGACGATCGCGATCTCGCCGCCGCATTTCTCCTTCACCTCCCGGGCGATCGCTTCCATCTGGGCGCGCTGGGCGGGCGGAATGATGCCGGCAAAGTCGTTCACGTACCCCGTGGGGGCGGGGAACTGGGTCTGGATCGCGAGGGCAAGGAGAAACGCCAGCATGCTGGGATTATAACCAGCGGCGGCACTCAGTGAGCTTCGCTGCGCTCCGGATCGCCGGCGCGGACGGTGATGCGTACTATCGCCCGACGTGCCGCGTTGACGGCGTGGGCGCGTGCGAGTTTGACGGCCCATGCGACCCGGACGGAATCGTTCGCCGCGACGTTGGCCGGCATGGGCCGGCCGGGCCGATGGAGCAGATAGCCGATGACTCCAGCCGTGACGGCAACGCCGCCGCCGGCGATCCGGAGGCCCTTGGCGCCCCCGGATCCCGCGGCCGCCGGCGCGATCAACGCGGTGCCGACCGCGAGGCCCGGTACCAGAAACGCCAGCGCGGGACCGGATCCCGTGCGCTCGGGGCGGAGGAGGGACGTCGGCGGGGTGCTCGGCGGGAGGGGGAGGGTGTCCGGGCGGGAGACGGCGACGCGAAGCGGAATGCGCACCGAGCGAAGTGGAACGTGGGGTGCGGCCAGGGAGACGACGTCGAGATGATATGTGCCGTCTTCGACGGGCGCACCCCGGTCGTTGAGCCCGTTCCAGGTGAACGCCGCGCTGTCGTCGATCGGGCCGTCAAAGAGCGTGCGCACGACCTCATCGTGTGGGCCGCCCAGCCGCACCGAGACCAGGTGCGGAGAGCTCACGAAGACCAATCCCCGGAGGTGCTCCTTGCCGGCGACGATCGTGACGGCGCGCGGCCACTCTACGTCCGTGGCCTTCGTGGTCTGCCGCACGCTCGCGAATGCGGCGCGCACGCGCGGCGGGAATATGCCTGGATCGAGGCGATACCGCGGATCGAGCAGGACGAGATCGCGAAACGCCTCGTCGGAGGCGGCGTGCTCCTTCCGGAAAAACTCCGCGGCGCCGAGGTAGGCCAATGCGCGCGCGCGCTCGGACGGAGGGAGGGCAGGGGTCGTCTGCGGGTCGAGTGCGCGGCGGAGCAGTGCGGCGGCCGAGACGAAGTCAACGTCGTTGTAGGCCGCGATGCCGTCCCGTAGGCGCAGCGTGGCGGCTTGGGCGGTGACGACGGCGGGAACGGCGAGCGCCAGGGCGAAGACGAGCGCCGTGGCGGTACGGCGCGTCATCGTGCTCGGGTCAGCGTGATATGGAGGAGCGAGTCGGCACCGCCCGCGACGAGATCGACGGTGCGTTCGTACGGCTGGTAACCTTCGGCCTCCACCCGTACGCGATGCTGACCGGGAGACACGTGCGCGTGGAGCACGGGCGTCGTGCCGAGCAGCTGGCCGTCCAGGAGCACGGTCGCGGGTGGGCGGGCATCCACGACCAGCGTCGCGGAGGTAGAGTCCGGCGCGGCGCCGGTCATGGCCGGCGCCGCGGCCGGTGGCGTGACCGGGGCAGACTGTGCGGTGTGCGTGGCGTCGCGCCCGGCGCCGGCGCGGGGGAGGCTCAGGGCCATCGCCCCGCCGAGGGCGATGGTGACGCCGGCCGCCGCGAGCCACGCGCGCCAGGGCCGTCGTGTCACCCCGGTGTCCGTGGGCGGCGGCGTCACCGCGAGCGTGGCGAGCGCGGGATCGGACACGGAGGCCGAGGTCCGCGATGCCCGCCCGCCAAGTGCCTCGACCAGCGCAGCGACGTCGGGGAACCGATCACCGGGTTCCTTGCTCAGTGCCCGGTGCAGCGCATCCGCCACCGGCTCGGCAATGTCGCTCCGCACGGTATCGATGCGTGGCGGCGGCTCGAAGCAGTGTTTCCGGACGATTTCGCCGAACGAGTCCGCGGTGAAGGGGAGAGATCCCGTGAGGCACTCGAAGGCGAGGATGGCGAGCGCGTACTGGTCGGACCGCCCGTCGAGCTGGCGGCCAAAACACTGCTCCGGCGACATGTAGCCCGGGGTGCCCACCCCCGTCCCGGTCTGCGTCAGCTGGAGCGTGCCGAAGGCTTTGGCGAGTCCGAAATCGCACACCGTCACCCAGCCCGACTCGTCGATCAACACGTTCCCGGGCTTGATGTCCCGGTGCACCACGCCCCGGTGATGGGCATGATCGAGGGCGGCCGCTACCGCCTCGATGATCCGGACGGTTTCGTCGAGATCCAGCCTGCCGCGGTCCCGGAGGATCTCCTGGAGTGACCGCCCGCGGACCCATTTCATCGAATACCACATGAACCGCGGGGTCGCCCCAATCCGGTGGACCGGTACGATGTGCGGGTGGTCGAGCGACGCGGCGACCTTGGCCTCCCGCTTGAAGCGCTCGATCGCATCCTCACCCATCGAGAGGTGCAGCGGCAGGATCTTGACCGCGACGAGCCGATTCAGCTCGAGCTCGCGGGCCAGGTAGACCACCGACATCCCGCCGCGGCCGATCGGGCGTTCCACATTGAACACCCGCTCCAGCTCGCGCCGTACGTCGGCGTCGACGGCCGGAGGGACGCCCGGGGTGCTGCCGGCGGGATTGTCGGTGGAGCGTCCACAGAGTGGGCAGACGTCCATCCCCGCGAGCACTTCGCCGACGCGACAGTGCGGGCAGACCGCGGCCGAAGCGGTCATCCTCGAGTCTCTCGGAGACCCGGTCGGGTCACGTGCCGGCCCTCGCGAGGCCGGGTGTCGTGCTCGTCGGTGCCATGCCTGACGGCCCTCTTTAGAATGCGTAGTCACGCCGGGCTGCTTGTGGGTGGAAGCCGGTGTTTCCCCCCGGTGGCGGATCGAAGACCACCGGTGCTCGGTG
>DATFMZ010000056.1:0-4181 GCA_035266665.1 Gemmatimonadales bacterium
CGTACCGGTGGAGGGCGATCGAAAATTGAATCAGGAAGTCGGCAAGATCACGGGGAAGTACCCGGCGCTCACCGTCGAGCCCCGCGCCGCTCAGCTCAGGCGGCATGAGGCCGGGGCACGTGCGCGCCGTGGGCGATCACGGCTGACCCGGTTCCGTCGCGGCGCGACGGTTCATAGGAGGCGCGGGCGGGATGGGGATCGAGTCGGGACGAGGTGTGGGGGGGCCCACGCGCTCGAGCGCGACCGGATCCGTGAGATCACCACCCGAGAGCGTCAGGCGGCGCCCCGAGACCACGTAGTTGTACACGGTCCACTCGTCGCCGAGCGCAATGAAGATGGAATCGGCGACGACGCGCCAGCGCACGGTCTGATCGCCGAAGCTCGCCGACGAATCCGACCGGACGACGATCGTACGCGGCCCATCGGGCGTCTTCGCCTTCCACGTACCCTCGAGGTGCGGCGCATGCGTCTGCGCCGCGGCGGTCGCGGCAATGCACGCCGCGGCGGTCGCCGCGGCAAGAGTTCGCATGGTCATGGCTGAAACTTATCGTCCCAAGTGAGTGGTCGCCAACGGTTTAATACACGACGCCCCGGGGAATGCTCCCCGGGGCGCTGTGATGCTGCGACACGATCAACGGATCAGTACATCCCGCCCATGCCGCCACCGGGCGGCATCGCGGGCGCCTTCTCCTCGTCCTTCTGCTCCACCACCACGCACTCCGTGGTGAGCAGGAGGCCCGCGACGGACGCCGCGTTCTGCAGCGCGGTGCGGGTGACCTTGGTCGGGTCGATGACACCGGCCGCCACCAGGTCCTCGTACTCGTCGGTCGACGCGTTGTAGCCGAAGTTCTTCTCCTTCGCCGTGCGAACCTTCTCGACGACGATGGAGCCCTCGACGCCCGCGTTCTGCGAGATGATGCGCAGTGGCTCCTCGAGGGCGCGCTGGACGATCGCGACGCCGATCTTCTCGTCGTCCTCACCCAGCTTCACCTTGCCGAGCGCGGCCTGCGCGCGCAGCAGGGCGACACCGCCGCCGGGCACGATGCCCTCTTCGACGGCCGCACGCGTGGCGTGGAGCGCATCCTCGACCCGAGCCTTCTTCTCTTTCATCTCGGTCTCGGTGGCCGCGCCGACGTTGATGACCGCGACGCCGCCCGCGAGCTTCGCGAGCCGCTCCTGGAGCTTCTCCTTGTCGTAATCGGAGGTGCTCTTCTCGATCGCGGCCTTGATCTCGGTGATCCGGCCCTGGATGTCTTTCGCCTTGCCGGCACCGTCCACGAGCGTGCTGTTGTCCTTGTCGATCACGACGCGCTTGGCACGACCGAGGTCGGCCAGGACGGCGTTCTCGAGCTTGAAGCCGATCTCTTCGCTGATCACCTTGCCCGCGGTGAGCACCGCGATGTCCTCGAGCATCGCCTTGCGACGATCGCCGAAGCCCGGCGCCTTGACCGCGCAGACCTTGAGGGTGCCGCGCAGCTTGTTCACGACCAGCGTGGCCAGCGCCTCACCCTCGACGTCCTCCGCGATGATGAGGAGGGGCTTGCCGGTCTGGGCGACCTTCTCCAGCACCGGAAGCAGATCCTTCATGGCCGAGATCTTCTTGTCGTGGATCAGGATGTAGGCGTCCTCGAGCACCGCCTCCATTTTCTCGGGATCGGTCACGAAGTACGGCGAGAGGTAGCCGCGATCGAACTGCATCCCGTCGACCGTCTCGAGCTCGGTCTCGAGGCCCTTCGCCTCCTCGACCGTGATGACCCCGTCCTTGCCGACCTTCTCCATCGCCTCGGCGATGAGCTCGCCGATTTCCTTGTCGCCGTTGGCCGACACCGTGCCGACCTGGGCGATCTCGGTCTTACCCTTCGTCGGAACCGACAGCTTCTTGAGCTCGGCCACGACCGACTCGACCGCGCGATCGATGCCGCGCTTGATGGCCATCGGGTTCACGCCGGCCGTGACGCTCTTCAGGCCTTCGCGGAAGATCGCCTGCGCGAGCACCGTGGCCGTCGTGGTGCCGTCACCGGCGACGTCCGAGGTTTTCGTGGCGACTTCCTTGACCATCTGGGCGCCCATGTTCTCGACCGGGTCCGCGAGCTCGATCTCCTTCGCGACGCTCACCCCGTCCTTCGTGACGGTGGGGCTGCCGAACTTCCTGTCGATGACGACGTTCCGGCCCTTGGGCCCGAGCGTCACCTTCACCGCGTCGGCGAGCTGGTCGACGCCCTTCTTCAGGGCCGCCCGCGCGTCGACATCGAAATGCAGATCCTTGGCGTTCGCCATTGGTGTGTTCCTCCGTGCGTGCTCAGCCGATGACGGCGAGGACGTCCGATTCCTTGATGATGAGCAGCTGCTCGTCGTTCACCGTGACTTCCGTCCCGCTGTACTTCCCGTACAGGACCTTCTGGCCGACCTTGAGCTCCATCGGCACCTTCTTCCCGTCCTCGAACCGGCCCGGGCCCACGGCGATGATCTCGCCCTGCTGCGGCTTCTCCTTGGCCGTGTCGGGGATGTACAGCCCGCCCCGCATCTCCTCGGTGTCCTCGAGCGGCCGGATGATCACACGGTCCGCGAGGGGCTGCACCTTGGTCTTGGCCTTGGTGGCAGTGGCCATTGCAATGCCCTCCGAATTACATGTTGTTATTGGCCAACAACTTACCTCTAGTTAGCACTCTGTGTATGCGAGTGCTAATCAGCGTGGAGTATACGGCGCGGCCGAGCCCTGTCAAGGGCCTTCGTGTGAGATGCGCATGAGGATTACTGGATGATGCGGCGGGCGGTGACCCAGCGATGCTGCCACCAGCGGCTGTCGGGGTCGGTCGCGGTGAGCGAGGAAAGCTTCACGCCCTCCGCGGCGCTGTGCACGAACTTGCCGTTGCCCACGTACATGCCGATGTGGGTGATCTCACGACCGTTGATGGCGAAGCCGAGGAGATCACCAGGGCGAAGCGCGTCGACGGCGCGGTCCACGACGCTGCCCATGCGCAGCTGGTCGCGGCTCACGCGCGGCAGGATGATGCCGTGCTGGCCGTAGGCGTACTGAATCAACCCGGAGCAGTCAAAGCCGTTGTCACTGGTGCCGCCCCAGCGGTAGGGGGTGCCCATCGCGTCGAGCGCGGTTTCGACGACGCTCGTCGCGACGCGCGCGGCGTCATCGGAGGCACCGGAATCCTTGGCGAGATCGTCGATCGTGGTGGAGGAGGGCACGGTGAAGACCGGGGGACCGCTCGACGTCGCGCTGGCGGCGCGTCCTCCCCCGCCCCCGCCCCCGATGCCGAACGCGAGGCGTGCCTGGATCTCCCAGCCCCGGCGGTCGGTCGGATCGAGGTGCCAGAACCCCGCGACGCGGGTGTCTTCCGCCCGATAGCGCGCTTCGAGGCCGATCTTGATCGCGTTGAACAGCCGCAGCTGATATCCAGCGCCCGCGGTCCAGAGCGCGTCGATGTTTCCGTCCGCGTGCCGGATGCCGAGGCCGGTGGACGCGACGGCGTACGGTCCGCTCTCTCGGCCGAAGACCTGGAGGCTCAACTCCCCGCCCGTGAGCGTGTGGTCCACGGCCGCGCGATGATCGTCGAGATGGGTGACGCCGAGTCCCCAGCTCACGGGGCCGAGGAGGGGGTGGAAGTATGCCGCCGTGGCGGTGGTGGCGACGGAGTCGGGAAACCAGAACCCGTACCACAGCTCGAAGCCGGACGCTTGCGCGGCAAGCGACGCGGGGAGGAGGCTCGCGGCGAGCGCGAGCCACGTGGCGGCGGCGGAGCGAGGGTGTCGGAACACGGCCTAAGTGCAAACGTAGGAATCGCGTAGAGTTCCGTCAACGCGCGCGATGGCGCCAAGCGTTTCCCGCGAGGCCGTGGCGCCCTAGATTGGAGCCATGGCCACCGTCATCGTCACGCGCCGCGTCCATTTCAACGCCGCCCATCGCCTCCACAACCCCGCGCTGTCGGATGACGAGAATCGCCGACTCTTCGGGCCGTGCAACAATCCGAATTTCCATGGGCACAACTACGAGCTGGACATCTCGGTCGAGGGGGCGATCGATCCCACGACCGGCTTCGTGGCGGATCTGAGCGCCGTGAAGCGGATCGCCGAGGAGCACGTGCTCCGGCACCTCGATCACAAGAACCTCAATCTCGACGTCCCCGCGTTCGCCGAGCTCAATCCGACCTCGGAGAACATCGTCGTCG
>DATFMZ010000057.1:0-6785 GCA_035266665.1 Gemmatimonadales bacterium
TTGAGCATGAAGTGCAGGATCGGGTCGGCCTTCTCGTACGTGATGCCGAGATCGGCCTCGTCGGTCTGACCGACCACGAGATCCGCCGTAGCGGGCTTCGCGATCACCGTGTCCGGAATGCCCAAGTGGCGGGCGAGCGCCCAGACCTGCGTCTTGAAGAGATCGCCGATCGGATTCACCGGAGGCGCGTCGTCGCCGTGCCACGTGTAGTAGCCGAAGAGACGTTCCGTCTTGTTGCCGGTGCCGAGCGGGATGGACGTGTCGCGCGCCGAACGATCGAACAGCGCGATCATCCGCATCCGCGCCATCACGTTGCCCTTGCGCGTGGGATCGGCCTTGGGATCGGCCGCGGCGATCAAGCCGTCCACCGCGGCGCTGATGTCCACCGTCTCCAACCGAATGCCGAGCGTCTTGGCGACCAGCGCGGCATCGGTGCCGCTCGCCTTGGCCGACGTACGATATGGCATCACGAGGCCGAGCACGTTCTTGGCGCCGAGCGCACGGACCGCGAGCGCCGCCGTCACGGCGCTGTCCACTCCACCCGAAAGTCCCACCACCGCTTTGGCGAAGCCCCGGCGCTCGGTGACCTCGTCCCTGAGGAACCGGACGAGCCACTCGGTCAACAGCTCGGGGTCGATCGCGAGCGGATCGAGCGGGTCGGTCTGCTCGAAGACGGTGATGTTCCGGGACGCCGGCGCGGGACCCTTGGGTGCGGCCCCGGAGGCGGCGTCGAATTGCGCCTCGGGATTGCCGCGGCGGTCGGGGCCGGCGAGAAGTCCCGCGAGCGCGCCCTCGAGATCGCCCAGCATCGGCTGATCGAACCGCGCCCGGTCGATCGCGCGCTCGTCGAAGCGTGCGGTGATGATCGCCTCGTCGAATGCGGGTCCGCGCGCCAGGATGCTTCCATCGGGTCCCGCGATCAGGGAGCAACCCTGGAACGTCTTTCCCGCCTCCGTACCGGAGATCTGCGCGAGGATCACGTACGCGCCGTGCTCCTCGGCGATCCGCCGGATCACCCGCTCCCAGCCCTCGCTGCTCGTGGGGGTGCCCGAGCCGGGAACGGGGCCGCGGGCCGGCGAGGCGCTCGGCACCACGATCAACTGCGCGCCGCCGAGTGCCGCCACCGTGCCGGTCACCGAGTGCCACGCGTCCTCACAAACCAGCATGGCCATCCGCCCCCAGTCGGCGTCGAACGCCTCGACCGAGTGACCGGGGTCGACGAACCGCTGCTCGTCGAAGACGCCGTACGTGGGGAGGAAGATCTTCCGGTGAACGTGGCGGATTCCGGCGGTCTTGCCGCCGAGTGTGGCGTGCAGGGCGGAGTTGAAGAGCCGGTTCTCGTAGCGCTCGTAGAAGCCGACCACGACGTCGAGCGGCTTGGCGCCGACGAGCGCGTGCTGGGCCGCGAGATCGCGGTAGAGGGTCCCCGCGGTCACCGCGCACTGGAGGACCCCGCCTTCCAGGTAATAGCCCGTGGTCACCGTCTCACCGAAGGCGATGAGCCCGGGCGGCTCCTTCCACCCGGAGACCTGGGCGAGGACGGCCCCGATCCGGCGGACGTTTTCCGGATAGTCGGCCTTCTTCGGGCGGATCTGCGCGGCGGCGATCAGCATGGCGAGAATAATAGGTGGAATGACGTGGGGGCGGTAAGGCGGCGCTTTCGGGTCGCGCCGGGGCTATGTACGTTAGGAACGCGCTCCGCGCCGGCGATGGGGTTCGCCGCAAACCGTCCCAGCTCGGGACTAATGACTCCTCGAGCCCATCATGACCGGAGTCATCGCGTGTCTCACACGACGACGCTGAACGCCAAGCAGGCCCGCCGCGTGCGCACCCACCTGGAGCTGCTCGCCGAGCAGCTCGCCGCGGAGGCGGCTTCCCTGCCGTCCGGCCCCGCGGGCGAACGCGTGCGCCGCGGCATCGATCGCGCCCAGCACGACATCCGCCGGGTGCTCGACGCCTGCCGCCTCGAGCCCCTCGAACCCGTCTCTCGCTCCCGCCGCCTCATGGCCGTGGCCGAAGCCTGGCTGGCGCGCCTCGACGATCTCCGGCCGCGCGCCCTCGGCGCGTATGGGACGCCCCCCACCGACGGCACCGCCCTGAACGAGCGGCTCGACGATCTCGCCACCGCCCTGCACATCATCAGCCAGGCGGCGCGGGAGGTGGGGGCATGATCAAGCTCTGGGCATTCATCGCGCTCGGCGGCGCCGTCGGCGCGCTTGCGCGCTACGGCCTCGCGGGCCTCGTGCAGACCGGCGGCGGCACCTTCCCATGGGGCACGCTGGTCGTGAACGTCCTCGGCTCGTTCGCGCTCGGCTTCCTGATGCGCTATCTCCTGGGGTCGGGCGTTGCCTCACCCGAGCTCCGCGCCGCGCTCACGATCGGCTTCTGCGGAGCGTTCACGACCATGAGCACCTTCTCCTACGAGACGGTGGCGCTCGTGAACGACGGCCAGTATTGGCTGGCGTGGGCCTATCTGGCGGGCACTTTCGTTCTCTGTCTCACGGCCGTGGTGGGTGGGCTCGCGACGGCAAACCAGCTGCTCTAGCTCCGCTGGGAGGGATCATGTCGCATCATCGCTTCAAGGGTGAGCGCACGCTGATGCGCATCTTCATCGGCGAGAGCGACAAGTACGGCGGGAAGCCGCTCTACGAGGCCCTGCTCGAGTTGTTCCGGCACCGCGGACTCGCGGGGGCCACCGTGCTCCGCGCCATTGCGGGATTCGGGTCCACGAGCACCGTGCACAGCGAGAAGGTGCTGCGGCTCTCGCTCGACCTGCCGATCGTGATCGAGGTGGTCGAGACCGAAGAGGCGATCCAGCAGATTCTGCCCGAGCTCGATCCGATGATCGGCGGCGGGTTGATCACACTCGAGCGCGCGCGGGTGATCATGTACCGGCCGGCCAACGTCCGGGCCAGCCAGGCGGAGATGCACAGAATCGAGGGATTAGAAGAGGAGGTCTAACGTCCCGCCGCCTCCGGGATATAGAGGCTTCGTCCGAACGCTTTCTTCTTGAAGTTCCCGATCATGTTCTGCGTCGCTGGCGCAGTCATGAAGTTCTCGAACGCGAGCGCGCCCGCGGCGTTCACGTGCCCGAACCGCGTGGGGTTCACCCGAATCACGCTGTAGTGATTGATGAGGACGCTGTCGCCCTGGACCAGGATCACCAGATCCATCTTGGCGCGGTTGGTGAGATAGGTGCCGTCGTCGGTCAGCGTGTAGGCACCGAGCTGGTTCGCCATGATGTCCGTGGCGCCCATCCCCTGACCCGATTCCTTGTACCAGCTCCCCGACGGTGAGACGCCCGCGGCCTTCCAGAGCGCGAGCTCCTTCACGTTGGTCCCCGAGTCGTCGCCGCGCGACAGGAAGGGCGCTTTGGCCCGCGCGATGGCGGCGAATGCCTGCACCACGGGGAGCCCCTTGATGTGCGCGGGGTCGGAAGGGGGGCCCACCACCCAGAACTGATCGCGCATGAGGGCGCGGCGGTCCACGCCGTAGCCGTCGGCCACGAACTTGAGCTCGTCGCGGGGCGAGTGGACCAGGATCACGTCCGCCTGCCCCCGCCGGGCGATCGCCATCGCCTGCCCGCTCCCGACGGCGATCACCTTGACGGTATAGCCCGAGTCCCGCTGGAAGATCGGAAGGAGACCGTCGAGCAGCCCGGAATCCTGCACCGACGTCGTGGTGGCGAGGAGGATCTCGTGGCTCTGCGCCCCAGCAACGTGCGGCGCGGCGGAAAGCAGCAACGCTGAGACGGCGAGGAGCCCGATCCCCTGCCACTCTGCCACTCTGCCACCCTGCCGCCTCTGCCGCCTCTGCCCCTCCTGCCTCATCACTTATGCACCGAATCCCCACCATACAGTGGCGGCGCGGCCGTGGCCGTCGACGTGTCCCCTCGTATCGGCACCGGAATCGGCTTGGCCGCGGGCGGCTTGGACGCCGATCCAATCAGCGACCCGACCCAGATCGCCGCACCCACCAACACGACCACGATCGCCGCACGCACCACTCGGCGCCGGAGGTTGGGAGCGAGCCGGGCGCGGAGCTCGACGTTCTCGCGCCGGAGGTCCGCTTTTTCCGCGGCCTTCTCGACCGCCGCCACGAGGTGCGGCATGTCCACGGGTTTCTGGAGGAAGTTCTCGGCGCCGAGCCGCATGGCCTGTACGGCGGTCTCGATCTCACCGTGACCGGTGAGCATGATCACGATCGCGTGCTTCTTCCGCAGGACCTCGAGCACGTCCATCCCCGACATACCCGGCATCTTGAGATCGAGGACGGTGACGTGCGGCCGGACCTGCTCAAAGAGCGCGAGGCCCTCCTGCCCGGAGGCCGCGCGGTACACCTCGTGCCCCAATTCCACGAAGTAGTCGCCGAGCGCCTTCCGCACCGAGTCTTCGTCATCGATGAACAGAATGCGGTACTTCGTCACACGGTCCCCCGTTTTTCCGTGGCTGCGCTAATTAGAAGAGTTCCCCCTGGTCCCGCAATGCCGCCGGCTCCACCACCGGTTGCCCGAGCCGGCGCTGCAGCTCGCGCGCCGACTGTGGGCTGTGCCCCTGGAAGTGGTTGTTGAAGTAGCCGTAGATCGTCTTGACCCGCGGCGCCAGCGCGGCCATCCCGATGGCCCAGAGATCGATCTCCTCCTCGCGATCCACCTGGATGCGCGAATAGTCCGTGATCCGGCGATTCGGGCCCATCCAGCGGAGATAGACGAAGTCCGCCGTGGGCCGCTCCATGAGGGCGAGCACCAGATCGCGTTTCACCCAACGGCCGTCGGCCAGTGCCAGCCCGATTCCGTGCTCGGTGAGCAGGTCGTGCGTCGCCTCGTCGAGCCAGCGGGCATCGCGGAACTCGACGGCCCAGCGGAGATCGTGCGGCAGACGCTCGAGGAACTTGGCCAGGCGATGGCGGTGTCCACGGGACGCGTCGAAATCCGGGGCGAGCTGCACGAGGAGGGCGCCGAGCCGGGCGCCGAGCGGCCGCACGCGCTCGAGGAAGTGCGCGAGGACTTCGTCGGTATCCACCAGCCGGCGCTCGTGCGTGATGGCCTGCGGGACTTTGAGCGAGAAGACGAATTCGGGCGGGACACGGCCCACCCACCCGCGGACCACGGGATCGGCCGGAACGGCATAGAAGGTGGAGTCCACTTCCACGGTCCGGAAGGCGCGCGCGTAGAGACCGAGCATGTCGACGGCACGGGTGCCGGTGGGATAGAACGGGCCGACCCACGCCGGATAATTCCAGCCCTGCGTACCGAGCAGGACGTTCGTCGTCGTCAACTCCGCGGCTTGATGGTGCGGTGCCAGTACATTCGCATCTCGGAGATCTTTCCCTCCGTGGTCTCGCAGAAGAGCGCGCCGCGAATGTCCACCGGCTCTCCGGTGCGCCGGCGCCGGAACGTGCACTTGAACTCCGTGGCGAACCACGGACCGACAACGAAGATCTCGCCGTAGCGGAAGGCGATCTCCGACTGCTCCATCGGGACGTCGCGCCAGTACTCCTTGATGGCCTCGACCCCCTTCACGGGGCCGTCGAAGGGCGAGGGATAGTACGCGGCGTCCGTGCTGAACACCCCGGCCATCGTCTCCGCGTTCCCCTGCTCCCAGCCCTCCTTGAAGCGGGCGATGAGCGCGTCGAACGCTTTGCGTTGTTCCTGCGGATCGGCATCCATGCGGGTTCAGGCGCCTCCGGCGCGGATCGTCGTCGTTCAAGGTTAGAGGGAGAGCCGAGGCACCGCCAGCCTCGAAGCGTCTGGCATTTCCGTGAATCGCGCCCCAAGATTGGTAGCCGGCTGAGGCGAATACGCCAAGGTGGAGGGTGCATGGCGCAGGCGCAGGTAAAGATCGCGATCGTGGGCGCGGGGGAAACCGGGTGCGGATGGGCCGCGCTCGCCGTCGCGGCAGGTTGGCCCGTGTCGCTCTACGACCACGAATCGCGCGCGCTGTCGGCCGCCGAGGTCGCGGTCGCCCAGCGGGCGCGCGCACTCGGCCAGCTCGGCCACGCCGACGATCATGCCGTCGAGCGTGGGATCGCGGCGCTCGTGCCCGGCCGGAGCCTCCTCATGGCCTGCGCCGACGCGGATTGGATCATCGAAGCGATCCCCGAGGACCTCGTCGCCAAACAGAAGCTCTTCGAGGCGCTCGAGGGGGCGGCACCCAACGCACGCGCCGTCACCAGCTCGGCCAGCACCTTCTCCGCTACCGACATCACGGCTCGATGCCGCCGGCCCGACCGCTGCCTCGTGGCCCACCCCCAGAGCCCGCCCGAGCTGATCCCGCTGGTCGAGATTCTCCCGGCCCCGACGATGGACCGCGGACTGCTCGAGCTGGTCAAAGGGTGGCTCCGCGCGCTCGGCCGTATCCCCGTGACGGTGCTGAAATCCGTGCAGGGACACGTCGCCGATCGGATCGCCGCGGCGATCTGGCGTGAGGCCATTGCGCTCGTGTTGGACAGGGTGATGGACGTAGATGATCTCGATCGCGCGGTGTCGCTCGGCCCCGGACTCTCGCTCGCCGCCGCCGGCCCCCACCTCGGCAACCGGCTCCAGGTGGGCAGCCGGAACGCCTCGGCGTTCATGCAGCAGAAGCTCCAGGACGCGGAGGCGCTTTGGACGGAGATCGCATCCTGGCCACGGCTCGAGCCGGAACAGCGCCAGCGGTTGCTGAACGCCATCGAGCATGCCTACGCAGACTCGATCGACGAGATCACCGAAGCCCGCAATCGCCGCCTCGCCGCCATGCTCCGTGCCCTGGAGGATTCGCGGGAAGCGTAGGTCGATCGCCCGCCCG
>DATFMZ010000058.1:0-18020 GCA_035266665.1 Gemmatimonadales bacterium
GTCGGCGGAGAGCACGCCGCCCCCGGTCGCGCGCCACACGATGGCGACGCCGCGTATGGGCCGGTTGCCGTCATCGAGCACCTGGGCGACCAGCGGCGCGGGGAGCGGCGACGAGACGTCGGCCGTTTGATCCGAGCCGGAGACGGTGACGACATGGACGGCGGCGTTCACGGCAGGACCATTGGAGCCCAGGCAGGCGGCGCTCAGCAGGGTGGCGGCCGTGAGGGCCGTCGTGACGACGAGGCGTGGCATGATACGAAGTCTCCCGATACGTCGGCGGGCGAATACCCGACCAGTCAAATGTTGAGGCGAGTTGCCCCGCGCGATAGGGGGAGTGCGCGGGCACCGGCGCCATGCGGGTGGCGCTTGAGCGCCTGTGTGCCGCACCGCATCATTGAGACGATGCCGCACAACCGGTGGAACCGCACGACGCGTCGACGCCCCCGGCGGGGCGCTGGTGCGGCTGTCGCGATCGGGCTGCTACTGGTCGCCGCGGGGTGCTCGGGCTCGCCCAACGCACCGGTGCGGCCGGCGCACGTTCTGTTCATCGGCAACTCGCTCACCGAGGCGAACGATCTCCCCGAAATGGTGCGGGCGCTCGCCCTCGCCGGGGGCCAGCGGGAGCCTGTCATTGGGGAGGTGGTACGGGGCGGCTACAGCCTCGGCGACCACCTCGTGGATGGCGCGGCCGCCCAGGCCATCGCCGACGGCGAGTGGGACGTCGTCGTCCTGCAGCAGGGTCCCTCCGGCTTGCCGGAAAGTCGCGACACCCTGATCGCCGATACGCGCCGCTTCGACACCCTGATACGGGGAATCGGCGCCACGACGGCGCTGTTCATGGTCTGGCCCGACTCGACGCGGATGACCGCGTTCGACAGCGTGTCGTGGTCGTATCGCGACGCCGCTACCGCGGTAGGAGGCCTGCTCTTCCCGGCGGGCGACGCCTGGCAGGCGGCGTGGCGCAGCGACGCGACGCTTCCCCTGTACGGTCCCGATGGCTTCCATCCGAGCGTGCACGGCAGCTATCTGTCAGCGCTCGTGATCTACTACGGGCTCTATCGCGCGTCCCCGATCGGCCTCCCTGCCACGTTCACCGTCGGCCACGCGGGATGGACACTCTCGCTGCCCGCGGACGAAGCCGCGACGCTCCAGGCGGCGGCGCTCGCCGCTGCCCTAGCCGGGCGCGCGCAACGTACGCTCGATCTCGGCATGTCCTTCGACGAGCCGCGAGATCTCGTCGGAGAGATCGCGCGCCGCGGAGAGATCGGCGGTGAGCGAATCCACGGAGCCGACGCCGCCTTGTATGCGAAGGAGCTCGAGGCGGATCGTCTCCAGTGACGCCACCGCCTGCTGGAGGCGGCCCTCGGCCGCCTGGATGGCGGTGCGGAGATCATCGGCGAGCGCATCGCGCTTCGCCGCCGCCTTCGCGCCCTGGTCTCCAGCCGCCGTCTGCATCGCGTCGTGACCCTCATACGCTCGGACCGACGCGAGTGAGGCGTTGAGCTCGTTGATACGCGCCCGCATCGTCCGCGCGTCCGCCTCGAGACCGCGCACGACGGTGGGAAGATCGCCGAGCTGCTTACGGGTGGCCTTGGGCAGTGCCTGAAAGAGCTCATCCGCGGCGCCGCCGATCACGAGCTCGGTCGGGCGCCCCACGGCCGAGATGGCCGGGCGCGCCAGTCGAATCCCGCCGAGCTTGAAGATCCAGCGGCCGAACTTGCCCTTCCAGAGCCGCTCCCAGAGCGACGTCCCTCCGAGTCGGACGCCGCGGCGTGCGCGCAAGCGGCCGTATGCGATGCCTCCGGCCGCGAGCGTCACGACGCTGAGCGGCAACCCGGACTCGAAGTGGAGTCCGCCCGATGCCGCGAGGAGCACGGCGCTTGCGCCGAACGCGCCCCAGCTGATGATCTTGAGACGTCGCTCCCCGGAGCCCTTCTGGCCGAACTCGAACCGCAGCTCTTCCCGCCGGCGGTCGTCCTCGTGCTTGATGGCGAGCGCGACGTCGTCGTGATCGTAGCCGAGCTTGAGCAGGGGACGCGCGTGTGAGGCGAGCTGCAGGACCGGGCTGGCGGCGACACACACCGTCGCGGTGAGGCCGACCCACAGTCCCAGCATCGGCCGACCCGAGTGCGCGAGCGCGATGGCCCCGGTGATCGCGGGGGCGAGGACGTAGAATCCGGCGATGCCGGAGACGGCACCGATGCGCCTGAGCCGCTTCTGGAAGATGCGCACCGGGACGGGCACATCCGCGCGCTGCTCGACGGCCGCGCCCAAGGCTTCCGCGAACTCCTCGCCGCGCTGGAAACGTTGCTCCGGCGCCTTCTCCAGACACCGATCAACGGCCTGACAGAGCTTCGACGGAATGCCGGGGTGCGTGGCGAGCGGTGGCGCGGGTTGGGTCACGTGCTTCATCAGGAGCGCCTGCGTGGTGGGGGCCTGAAAGGGCAGGGTGCCCGAGAGCGCGTAGTACCCCACCACGCCCAGGGAATAGAGATCGCTCCGCGCATCCACCGGCTCCCCGCACGCCTGCTCCGGACTCATGTACTCGACCGTGCCGATCACCTCACCGCGCGAGGTGATCCCGGCTTCTTCCCGCAGATGCGCGATGCCGAAGTCCATGACCATCGCGCGGCCACTCGGCTCCTCGAGCATGACGTTGTCCGGCTTCACGTCCCGGTGGACGATCCCCTGCGCGTGCGCGTAGGCGAGCGCCCACGCGACCTCCTGCAGTACGCGGGTCGCATCGGCGGGACGCAGCGGTCCCTTCGTCCGGACGCGTGTGGTGAGGGTTTCGCCCCGGACGTAGGCCATCGCGAAGAAGACGAAGTCCCCGACCTCGTCCACCGTGAAGATCGGCACGATGTTGGGATGCGAGAGCCTCGCGACCGTGCGCGCTTCCTGGAGGAATCGTGCGCGGAGGTCACCTCGTGCGGCGACGGACGGCGGGAGCACCTTGAGCGCCACCGGTCGTTCGAGCGCGACCTCGTGGGCGAGATAGACGATGCCCATGCCGCCCCGGCCGAGCTCGCGCACGAGGGAGTACCGGCCCTTGAGCGCGTGCTGGAGGGCGAGGAACTCGGGGTCCGTGGGGACGGGCGCGTTTGGCATGGGGAGGAGAATCGCTCTTGCCGCCGCCCGCAGCAAGCGCCAAACTATGCGCGGCGGCGCCACCTCCTGGAGTTCCGCGGCACGCCAGACCCGAACGCATGGAGCAACCGATGACACGCGTCAGCACATGACCACCATCGCGTGTTGCCGATGCCGAGGGCGTGCGGGTGAGTAAGGACCGCATGGAAGCCTTCAGCGACGGCGTGCTCGCGATCATCATCACGATCATGGTGCTCGAGCTGTCCATCCCGAAGAGTGTGACGCCGGACGCGCTCGTCCCGTTGATTCCAAAGCTCTCGAGCTACATCCTGAGCTTCGTCTTCCTCTTTTGGCTGTCGCTCACGCCCTTCGTCACCGGATGGATGGGCGAGACGCATTTCGCGAAGTGGCCGGTGGCTGCGTACGGCGTCGTGCTGCTGTGCGCGGCGATTGCCTATACCATCCTCACGGTCAGTCTGCTGCGGCTGCACGGGCAGGATTCGACGCTCGCGGCCGCGATGGGGCGTGATTGGAAGGGGAAGCTGTCGATCGTGCTGTATGTCATCGCGGTGCCGTCATCGATGGTGCATCCCGCGATCGCCGGCGGTCTCTACGTGCTGGTGGCGCTCATGTGGCTCGTACCCGATCGGCGGGTCGAGCGCGTGGTGATGCGCTGACGTGGAGCCGCAGTTCTTCCGGTCCCCGGCCGAGCTTCGGCGCTGGTTCGCCCGGCATCACGCGACCGCCGACGAACTCCTCGTGGGATTCCACAAGGTGCATACGGGCCGCGTCGCGCTCACGTACGCGGAGGCGCTCGACGAGGCGCTCTGTGTGGGCTGGATCGACGGGCTCAAGCGCCGTCTCGACGACGACACGTACAGTCTCCGGTTCACCCCGCGGCGTGCGAAGAGCTACTGGAGCGCCACCAACATCCGGCACGCCGAGCGATTGACCGCGGCGGGGCGCATGCGCCCGGTGGGGCGTGCGGCGTTCGCGCGTCGCGACCAGGCGGTGGCGCGCCGGTATTCGTTCGAACAGCGTGCGCAGGTGGCGCTCGCGCCCGAGCTGCTTCGCCGATTCCGGTGGCACCGCGCGGCGTGGCGCTTCTTCGAGGCGCAGCCGCCGTCGTACCGGCGCACGGCGGTATGGTGGATCATGAGCGCCAAGCGCGCCGAGACCCGCGAGCGACGCCTGAGCGAGCTGATCGAGCGCTCGGCGGCGGGGACCAGACCGAAGGCGTTCCTGGTCTCGCGGGCGGCACGCCGCAAGGCGCGCTGAGCCGCACGTGCCGCTGTACCTCGGCTTCGATTGCAGCACCCAGGGCCTCACGGCGCTGGTGATCGACGTGGCGGAGAGCCACCGCGCCGTCGTCTTCGAGCGGACGCTCGACTTCGACGCGGACCTCCCCGAGTACGGAACGGTCAACGGGGTCCTGCCGTCGGACGACCCCCTCGTTGCCCGCTGCTCGCCGCTCCTCTGGGCGGAGGCGCTCGAGCGCATGATGGCGATCGTGGCGCGCGAGAGCGGCCTCGATCTCCGTCGCCTCGTCGCGATCTCGGGCGCCGCACAGCAGCACGGCAGCGTGTACCTCGACGGGTCGGCGTCCTCGGCGCTCGCAGGCCTCTCTGCGGATCGCGCCTTGTCGGAGCAGATCGCGCACGCGTTCACCCGTCCCGACGCCCCGATCTGGATGGATGCGAGTACCGCGCGCCAGTGTGCGGAGATCGCCGACGCGCTCGGTGGTGCAGAGGCCGTGGCCCGTCTGACCGGTTCCACCACCTTCCCGCGATTCACGGGGCCACAGATCCGCAAATTCTTCTCCGACGATCCGGCGGCGTACGCGCGCACCGATCGCATCCATCTGGTCAGCTCCTATCTCGCCTCGCTCCTCATCGGACGGCATGCGCCGCTCGAGCCGGGTGACGCGAGCGGGATGAACCTGATGGATCTGGCCACACGGGGATGGTCGGCCGAGGCGCTCGACGCGACGGCGCCGGGACTCGCGGACAAACTGCCCCCCATCGTGCCGGCGTCGTCGGTCGCGGGCACGCTCGCGCCCTACTGGCGCACGCGATTCGGCTTTCCGGCGGCGAAGGTGATCTGCTGGACCGGGGACAATCCGTCGAGCCTCATCGGTACCGGGCTCGTGGCCCCGGGCGATGTGGCGGTCTCGCTCGGCACCAGCGATACGCTGTTCGGGGTGCTGGACGGACCGCGATACGACCCGTCGACCTCGGGCCATGTGTTCGGCACGCCGACGGGGGGATACATGGGACTCGTGTGCTGCCGCAACGGCTCGCTCGCGCGGGAGCGCGTGCGCGACGCCTACGGTCTCGATTGGGAGGGATTCGCCGCCGCGCTCCGGGCGACCCAGCCGGGGAACGGCGGCGCCGTCATGCTCCCGTGGTTCGCGCCGGAGATCACGCCGCGGGTCGCGGACCCGCGGGTGTACCGCTACGGCCTCGACGCGTCAGACGCCGCGGCCAACGTCCGCGCCGTGGTCGAGGCCCAGATGCTGGCGCTCGCGAGGCACGCCGGGTGGATGGAGGCGCGCCCGCGGGTCCTCCGCGCGACGGGTGGGGCGGCGGCCAACGTCGAGATTCTCCGGGTCATGGCCGACGTCCACGGCGTGCCGGTGGATCGCCTCGTCGTCGGCAACTCGTCCTGCCTCGGCGCGGCGTTGCGCGCCCTGCACGGCGACGCGATCGCCTCCGGGCGTGCGGCGCCGTGGTCTGCGGTCCTCGCGGGATTCGTGGAGCCGCTGGAGGGGGCGCGGGTCAGTCCGACGCCGGCGCATCACGCTCGCTACGCGCGGCTCGCCCGCGTGTACGCGGCGTGCGAGGAGCACGCCCTGGGGCGTGGAGCGGATCCGGCGCCGCTGATCGAGGCGTTTCGCCGTCAGGGCTGACCGTAGTACGCGTCGTCGCCGTGTTTGCGGAAATAGTGCTTGTCGATGAGATGCGCCGCCGGCCGCTCGGCGTCCGGCGCGAGCACGTGGACCACGAACGCCATCCGTGCCACCTGTTCGAGGATCTGCGCATGGACCACGGCTTCGGCGGCATCGGTTCCCCAGGCGAACGGACCGTGGCTCGCGACGAGCGCGCCGGGAATCTCCATCGGGGAGAGGCCGAGTGTTTCGAACGCCTCGACGATGACATGCCCGGTATGGCGTTCGTAGTCCGTCGCCACCTCCGTCTCGGTCAACGCGCGCGTGACCGGGACGTCTCCATGGAAATGATCCGCATGCGTGGTGCCCAGACAGGGAATCGCCAGCCGGGCCTGGGCGAACGCCGTCGCCATCTCCGAGTGCGTATGCGCGATGCCGCCGCAGGGGAAGGCGCGATAGAGCTCGAGGTGGGTCGGGGTGTCGGACGAGGGGCGGAACGACCCGTCGAGGACGCGGCCGGTCTCGAGCGAAACGGGCACCATGACGTCCGGTGTGAGCTCTTCGTAGGCGACGCCGCTCGGCTTGATGACGAACACGCCGTTCGCGCGGTCTACGCCGGAGACGTTCCCGAACGTCCCTTCGACGAGCCCGCTCCCGGCGAGGTCCTGATTGGCGAGGCAGACCGCTTCCCTGAGCTCGGCCGAGACGGCGCTCATCGCCTCACCCCTTCCCGGAGCGCGAGCAGGCGCTTCATGAGGGTGGAGAGATCCGCCGCGGCGTCCCGCACCCCACCGAAGACGTCATGGAGCTCGCGATACAGTCCGTAGAGCTCGTCGTACGTGTGTTGCGCGGCGGGGTCGGGCGTGAAGCGGCGGGAGACCGGGGACGCCATCCGCCGTTGCGCGGCGGCGAAATCGTCGTAGCCGCCCGCGGCCGCTCCCGCGGCGACGGACGCGGCGATCGCCGCGCCGAGGGCGGGCGTTTGGGGGGAATCGGCGACCAGCATGGGATGCCCGAGCACGTCGGCGTAGATCTGCATGAAGAGCTCGTTCTTGGCGGCGACCCCGCCGCAGCACACCACGCGCTCGATGGGCACGTGGTACGCCGCGAGCCGTTCCACGATCGTGCGCGCGCCGAAGGCCGTGGCCTCGATCAGCGCGCGGTAGATCTCCGCGGACGACGTGTGCAGGGTTTGTCCGACCAGGAGGCCGGTGAGCCGCTGATCGACGAGGATCGTGCGGTTGCCGTTGTTCCAGTCGAGCGCGAGGAGGCCGGATTCCCCCGGGCGGAGGCGGGCGGCCTCCGCGGAGAGCTCCGCATGCAGGCCGTCGGACGCGTTCGACACGCGCTCGACCCACCAGCTCAACACGTCGCCGACGGCTGACTGGCCCGCCTCGAGGCCGTAGAAGCCCGGCAGGACGGAGCCGTTCACGATCCCGCAGATACCCGGGATGTCGTCGAGCGGCGTGGCGGCGGGCGAGACCGCGATATCGCATGTCGACGTGCCGATGATCTTGACCAACGTCCCGGTGCCGATGCCCGCACCGACGGCGCCGTAGTGCGCGTCGAACGCGCCCATGGCGATCGGGATCCCAGTGCGCAGCGAGAGGCGCTCGGCCCATGCGGGGCAGAGCGTTCCCGCCGGCCGGTCCGCGGGATGCGCGACGTCGTACAGGCGCCTGCGTAATGCGGCGAGGGCCGGGTCCAACCGGTTGAGGAATGCGTCGTCGGGCAGCCCGCCCCACGATGCCGAGTACATCCCCTTGTGCCCCGCGGCGCAGACGGATCGCAGCGCATCGCCGGGCGCCGAGACCCCGGCGAGCGTCGCGGGGATGAAGTCGGCGAGCTCCATCCAGCTAGCCGCGGCATGAAAGACCTCGGGGGCCACGTTCAAGCAGTGCCAGATCTTGGCCCAGAACCACTCGGAGGAATACACGCCTCCGATCGGTGCGAGATATTGGGGCGCGTGGCGCCGCGCGATCTCCGTGATGGCTGCGGCTTCGTCGACGGCCGTGTGATCCTTCCAGAGCCACGCCTGGGCGTTGAGGTCGTCCCGCCAGCGGGCGTCGGTGCCGAGCGGCCGCATCGCCGCATCGACCGGGAGCGGCGTCGATCCGGTCGTATCCACCCCGATGCCGATCACGTCGGCGGGCGTGAGGCCATGCTCCGTCGCGGCGAGATGAAGTGCCGCCGTGGTCGCGTGCTCCAGTCCGGTCAGGTAGTCACCCGGATGCTGGCGCGCCAGGTGGGGATTGCGCGGCGCGAGCAACACGCCGCGCACGCCGGTCGGATAATCCGACACCCCGGTGGCGAGCGTTCGGCCATCGGCGCACGCCACCACGATCGCGCGGACCGAATTGGTGCCGAAGTCGAGACCGAGGGTGGCGGCCGGCACGTCAGGCGAGGAGCACGGGACTCACGACGTCCAGCACGTCGGGCCCGGTCCCGGCGGTACGCGCCGCGTCGAGATCCGTCTGCCGGTCGAGAATGCGCACGGCCTTGAGCGCGAGGTTGGCGAAGTTCACCATGCTGCGCTCCATCGAGCGTGTGGGATCCTCGCGGTAGGTGAACTGATCCTGGCTGTAGTAGCCCCGATAGTCCCGGATGAACGTGGTATAGAGATACTCGACCGACTCGGGAACGGAAATCGTGCCGAACATCAGGTCCTGATCGTTGCGACCCTGACGGGCGTCGTTGATGTCGAACTTGTGAATCGGCACCCCGGCGAATTCGGCGAGGTCACATGCCGTGGACGCGGTCGTGCCCTCCATCTTCTGGTGCCCGTAGTCCACGGTGAGGCCGCAGTTGGTGCCTTCCGATCGCGCGTTCACTTCCTGCGCGACCAGAATGGCCGACGCCGCCGTCGAGACGATCATGTACAGCTCACGCGGCTCGTACGGCTTCGGCTCGATGGCGAGCTTGATCCCGGCGGCGATGCACGCCGTGTTGGCCGCGACCAGCGCCTCGGTGAACCACTCGAGGGACTCGCGGTAGTCGATCTGGAAGTGATAGTCGGCGCCGTCGGAGCCGGGCCACACGGAAATGATCGGGATCTGGAGCGCCTTGCAGATCTCGACGGCCTTCAGGATCTCCTCGAGCGCCGCGCGCCGGAGGGCGGGGTCGGGGTTGCAGGCGCCGCCGAGGCGGAAGCGCGGATTCGTCCAGGTGTTGATGTTGCAGGCCGTCACCGTGAGGCCGAGCTCCGCCAGGAACCCGCCCTTGGCGCGTTCCACCGCGGCCCAGTCGATGTCCCCGTTGAGTGTCTTCTCGAACACGTGCTGATGGATCTCGATCGCGTCGATGCCGGCGGCCTTCGTTCGGCGGCACTGCCCCTCGAAGTCGTTGCGGAAGTCCGGATCGTCCGAGTGATAGCCGGGCGGCGCGAAGCGATCGCAGAAATCCCCGGCCGACCAGTGTCCGACACTGATCTTGATGTCCATCGTCTCCAGGAACGCGATGGCCGCGTCGCGGTCGAGGTAACCGTGGAGCGAACGGGCGTGCGCGAGCTGTGCGGCGGTGAAACGAGCCATGGCGGGTCTCCGCGGGTGGAATCGCAAGGGCGGAGGCGGACACTACGCCTCGGGCGCGCCTCCCGTCAAGACGGGCGTGCTTGACAGTCGGAGGCGCGGGTGTAGTGTCCCCAGCCGACCGGCTCCCGGGGACCGACGTGGCACGACTCGATTGGGTGGTCATCGCGCTCTACTTCGGCCTGCTCCTGGGCCTCACGTGGTGGGTCATCCGCCGCAATCGAGACACCGCGGACGATTACTTCCTGGCGAGCCGGAACCTCGGCTGGTTCATCGTCGGCGCGTCGATCTTCGCCTCGAACATCGGCTCGGAGCATCTGGTCGGGTTGGCGGGCGCCGGGGCCACGAGCGGTGTGGCCCTGGCGCACTACGAGCTGCACGCCTGGTGCCTGCTGGTGCTGGGGTGGGTCTTCGTGCCGTTCTACACCCGCTCGATGGTCTACACGATGCCGGAGTTCCTCGAGAAGCGCTTCTCGCCGGGATCGCGCTGGGTCCTCTCGATCATCTCGCTGGTGGCGTACGTCCTGACCAAGTTCGCCGTCGGGATCTTCGCCGGCGGCATCGTGTTCGCGACGCTGCTGCCGGACGCGCAGCTGCACCTTGGCACGATCACGCTGAACAGCTTCTGGGTGGGGTCCGTCGCGGTGGTCGTTCTCACCGGCGTCTACACCATCGCGGGCGGCATGCGTGGCGTCGCGTATACCGAGGCGGTGCAGACGATCATCCTCGTGGTCGGGTCCATTCTGGTCACGGTCTTCGGCCTCGAGAAGCTCGGTGGCTGGCACGAGCTACGGGCCGTGCTGCCGTCCGACATGTTCAATCTCTGGAAACCGCTCATTCCGCACGGGGTGGAGGGGACCTGGGCGCCGGTGAAAGAAGCGGGACGCATGGCGTGGTACTTCAACGGAAACTACCCGTGGCTCGGCATGCTCTTCTGCGCGCCGATCATCGGGCTGTGGTATTGGACCACCGATCAATACATCGTCCAGCGGGCGCTCGGGGCGCCCAACGAGCAACAGGCACGACGCGGATCCATCTTCGCCTCCTATCTCAAGCTCCTCCCCGTCTGGATCTTCATCATCCCCGGCATGATCGCGCTCGCGCTCGCGAAGACCGGCAAGGTGGCGGCGCTCACGCAGATCGTGGATGCGAGCGGCAAGGTCATCCCGGACGCCGCACAGGCCGCGTTCCCGCTGATGGTGAAGGCCATCCTGCCGGCGGGCGTCCGCGGGCTGGTGGTCGCCGGCCTGCTCGCCGCGCTCATGAGCTCGCTCGCCGGCGCCTTCAACGCCTGCTCGACGCTGTTCACGATGGATCTCTACCAGAAATGGCGGCCTCACGCGACACAGCATCAGCTGGTATGGACCGGACGGGTGGCGACGGCGGTGATGGTGGTGATCGGGCTCCTCTGGATTCCCGTGATCCAAGGCGGGAAGGGGCTCTACGACTACCTGCAGGGGGTGCAGGGCTACCTCGCGCCGCCGATCTTCACGGTCTTCTTCTTCGGCGTCTTCCACAAACGCCTCAACGCAAAAGGCGCGCTCGCCGCGTTGGTGGTCGGATTTCTCCTCGGCGCCTTCCGGCTCGCGGTGGACACGCCGGTGAGCCTCGGTGTCGCCGGGCTCGCCAACGGGTACGCCGCCGGCTCGTTCCTCTGGATCGTCAACAACATCTATTTCCAGTACTACTCGTTGTTCATCTTCGTCGTGTCCGCGGTCACGATGGTCGCGGTGAGCTACCTGACGGAGGCACCGTCCGAGACGCAACTCGCGGGACTCACCTTCGCGACGGTGGCCGCGCCCGACCGCGCAAAGTCCCGCTCGAGCTGGAACCGGTGGGACGTGATCAGCTCGGGCGTGGTGCTCCTGCTCATTCTCGCGTCGTACCTCTACTTCTCCGGATGATCCGATGCCCCCTCTGACGATGAACCGACGGGCGTTCGTCGACGCCTCGCTCGCGGGGGGCTTGGCCCTCTGGCTTGGACGGGGGCGTCGGCCGGCGTCTCGACTCGCGGACGCGCGGATCGAGGTCCTCCTCGACGAACCGATCGGCATGATCGCTCCAGAGATCTACGGGCACTTCACGGAAAATCTCGGCGGCGTCATCTACGACGGGGTCTGGGTCGGCCAGGACTCCGCCGTTCCGAACGTGCACGGTGTGCGGAAGGCGCTGGTGGATGCGCTCGCCAGGATCAAACCCAGCGTGATCCGCTGGCCGGGCGGCTGCGATGCGGACGCGTACGACTGGCGGGACGGCGTCGGCCCAGCCGGCCGGCGCCCGCGCCGCACCAATTTCTGGGCGGACGATCCGGCACTGGCGTCGCTCGGCAACGTCCCGGCGCGCTTCGACCCGAACCAGTTCGGCACCGGGGAGTTTCTCCACTTCTGCCGGCTCGTCGGCGCCGAGCCGTATCTCGCCGCCAACGTGCGGATGCTGCCCGCGCGCGTCTTCGAGCAATGGGTGGAGTACTGCAACGCACCGGCCGGGAGCACGACCTGGGCGGACGTGCGTGCGGCCGCGGGCGACCGCGATCCGTACGGGGTGCGGTTCTGGGGCATCGGCAACGAGGCCTGGGGCTGCGGCGGCAACTTCACGCCCGAGGAGTACGCGGAGGAATTTCGCCGCTTCGCCACGTGGGGCGTGCCGAGATACGGCGTGGACCTCGCCTATGTGGCGTCGGGGCCGAGCGGCGGAGACATCGAATGGACGCGCCGATTCTTCAGCGCCATGGCCGAGCGGCGCGCGCTCGGCACCGTGTGGGGATGGTCGCTACACCACTACTCCAGCGCCGACGGCCCCGGTGCCGACGCCGTCGCCTTCGACGACCGCGGCTGGTACGATCTGCTCGCGAGCGCCGATCGGATGGACGCGCTCCTCGCGGCGCATTGGGAGCAGATGGGCGTGACCGACCGGAAGCATCACGTGAAGCTCGTGGTCGACGAGTGGGGGGCCTGGCACACGTCGGCGCCGGCGGGTGGCCCGAGCCATCTCTTCGAGTCGCAGTCGACGATCCGCGACGCGCTCGTCGCAGGGCTCACGCTCGACACCTTCAACCGCAACGCGGAGAAGGTGGCGATGGCCAACGTCGCCCAGTTGGTGAACTGCATTCAGTCGCTCTTCCTGGCGCACGAGGACCGGTTCGTGGTCACCCCGGTCTACCACGTCTTCGCGATGTACGCGGCACATCAGGGCGCGCAGGCGCTCCGCACGATGGTTTCGGCGCCGCGGGTCTCGTGGTCGGCGAAGGATGGGAACCCGCGCACCCTGTGGGGGCTCGCCGGCTCGGCATCACGCCAGGGACGCGCGATCACGCTGACCGTCACGAATCCCTCCCTGAGCGCCGCGCGGGAGGCGGAGATCGTGTTGCGCGGCGGTGCCCCCGCGTCGGTACGCGTGACGACGCTCGCCGCGCGCGACGTCCACGACGTCAACACCTTCGATCGTCCCGACACGGTGCGGCCCGCGACGGTGGACGTCGTGGTGTCCGGACCGACGTTGATCTACCGGTTCCCGCCGGCGTCCGTCACGAAGCTCGAGCTCGCGGTCGGGTAGGGCGCCCGACGGTCACCCCGGAATGACCGTCGGGATGCGTTTCTCGACTGGCGGGAGCGGCGGGAAGTCGGTGAACGGCTTCTCCTGATACCAGTAACAACACGAGTAGTAGTTGTCGGCACGGTTGTTCGCGTGGCCGTGCTCGATCGTGTGCCGCAGGTAGCGGGTGAACGTCACGGGGTTGTCGCCGTGGAACCGGTAGAGATCATACCGGCCGCCGATCCGCTCGGGGCTCTGGATGAGCGGGGCGCCATACTCCAGGTGCGCGAACGGCTGCGCGTGCATGCGTCCCCCGAAGTCCCAGCTTCCCAGGAAGTAGTCCTCCGTCCCCGTCCCGATGATCGCCGGCGTCGTGGGGTCGTCGATGAAGATCATGTCGTCGCCCTCACCCATCCACCACTCGGCGTTCTGGATCACCCCGAGGGTGACCCCCATCAGATGCCCGCGCCCCCTGGTCTCGGCGAAGACGTAATTCGTCGCCCCCGTCGGGTTCTTCCCGCCCGGCAGCTGCTGGGCCACGTTCGGCACCGCCTGGCGGTACTGCGCATGGAAGTACAGGGCATCGGCCGGCAGCTCGTCCATCTCGAGATAGTCGATGTTGGAGTAGAACGCGCCGACGTCCGTGCTGCCCTCGTTGGTCACGGTCAGCCGTGCGCCGGTCCGATACGGCATCGAGAAATAGCAGTTGAGGGACTGTCCCGGCGAGCACGCCAGGAACGCGTTCTGGTAAATGACGTAGTCGCCGAGATTCAGCCCGAAGAGATCACCGACCGGCGTTTCGACGCTCGGCTTGGCGTTGCCGTCCCAATAGGCGCGCAGGACGAGCTCCTTGAGGTGAAAGGCGCTGCGCGCGGCGATCGTGAACCAGATGTGCGAGATCGCGCCCGCCCCCTTCGCTTCGAAGACGGTGCGTTCGGCCCCGGCCTTGATCGGCCAGGCATCGGCGTTCCCGCCGGTGACGTCGTGACTGGATTGTTTCCGGGAGCGATAGGTCTGCGCGCGGGTGTAGGCGGGGAGCCATGCGGCGCCGTCCGCCGCCATCGCGCTGTCCGTCGCGGCCGCGCCCGGCAATCCGGCGAGCCCGGCGCCTCCGAGGACCGATCTAATGAACGAACGTCGCCACATGCGCACTCCTCCGGCCCGGTCGGGCCGCTACTTGGTGATCCGTTCCGTGGGCAAGGTGATGCGGTGCGGCACCTTCTCGCCGTGCAGGATGCGCTCGGCGATCTCCACCGCCTGCTTGCCGCCCGTCGGGTAGACGAACGTCGCCGCGAGCTTCCCGTCGGCGACGGCCTGGCGGCCCCCGTCGAGCCCCGGCAGGCCGTCGATCCCGATGAACTTCATCTCGTGCTCGCGTCCCTTGGCCTTCGCCGCGAGATACGCCCCGATCGCCATCGGGTCGTTGTGCGCGTAGACGAGATCGATGTGCGGATGCGCCTGCAACGCCGCCTCCATCTGCGTCATCGCTTCTTCGCGCAACCAGTTGGCGACCGGGTCGTGAATGATGTGGATATCGGGATACTTGGCGATCGCGGCGCGGAACCCGGCGCTGCGGTCCCGGGCCGGCGTGGATCCGGGGAGTCCCTTGATCTCGACCACGTCGCCCTTGCCGCCGAGGAGCTGCGCGGCGTACTCGCCCGCCGCGTGGCCGATCGCCACGTTGTCGGCGCCGATGAACGTCGTGTACGCGTCCCCGTCGATCTCCCGATCCAGAATGACCACCGGGATCCCCTGCTGGAAGACGCGGGTCACGATCGGCGTGAGCGGCTTCGCCTCGTTCGGCGAGATGATCAACAGGTCGATCTTCTGCCGGAGGAAGTTCTCGACGTCGGCGACCTGTTTGGCGTTGTCCTGCTGCGCGTCGGCGTACACGATGTCGAGATCGGGAAAGTCCTTGGCGCGGGCCGCGACTTCCGCGTTCATGGCGACCCGCCACGGCTCGCCGAGGTTCGCCTGCGAGAACCCGATGAGGAACTTGCCCCGTTCGTGCCGCCCGCAGGCCGCTGCGAAGGCCGCCACGAGGACGACGAGCCCGGTGCGGGCGCTACGTCGGACGCCGGCGCTGGAGCCAGACGGCGAGGACGATGATGACACCTTTGAGAATGAGTTGGAGATCCGCATCGACGTTGTTGAGCCCCATGCCATTGGTGATGATCCCGATGATGAGCACGCCCACGAGTGTGCCGCCGACCGTCCCGGTCCCACCCATCAGATTCGTGCCCCCGACGACCACGGCGGCGATCGCGTCGAGCTCGTAGGCGACCCCATCATTGGGATTGCCCTGTTGCAGCTGCGCGCAGTGGACGAGGCCCGCGAGCCCGGCGAGCGCCGCGCAGATCACGTACACCGACGCCTTGTGCCATCCCACCCGCACGCCGGCGAGGCGCGCCGCGCTCTCGTTGTCCCCGATCGCATAGAGATACCGCCCGCTCCGGGTTCGCGCGAGGTAGAAGTGCATCGCGATCACGGTGACGATGAAGATCAGCGCCGGAGCGGGCACGTAGGGGAGGATCGGCGCCGCGATGGCCTGGACGGATGCCGGCGCGCCGCCCGGTCCGAAGCCCAGAGGAATGGCCGCCCCGCCGCTCATGTACCGCGCGGCCCCGCGCGCCGCGCTCATCGTGGCGAGCGTCGCGATGAAGGCCTGCAGGCGCCAGCGCGCCACGACGAGGCCGTTGATGATGCCCCAGAGTGCGCTCCCCCCGATCACGAGCACGGCGGTTTCGGCGAGTCCCATTCCCGCATGCATGAGGAGGATCGCGCTCAGCGTGGCGCCGAAGGCGAGGACCGATCCCACCGAGAGATCGATGCCGCCCGAGATGATCACCGCCGTCATTCCCACGGCCAGGATGCCCTTCTCGGCGACCTGGCGCACGATGTCGCTCAGGTTGCCGAGGCCGAGGAAGACGGGGAAGCCGTTGCGGATGGGGGAGAACACGATCGCGAGGAGCAGCACCGCGGCGAGGCCGAGAAGCCCCGCGTAGTGCGAGAGACGCTCGCGCCAGCGCCGCCGGCCGGTCGGCGGCGCGCCGCGCGGACCACCCCCGTCCTGGCCGACCGGCGCGTCCGCGGCGCCCGCACCTGCCGCCGCCGCGAGCACCTTCTCTTCGGTGGCCTCGTCCCGATCGAACCGCGCGGCGATGCGGCCCTCACGGAACACGAGCACGCGGTGACACTGGGTCAGCACCTCGGACATCTCCGACGACGCGAGCACGATCGCATAGCCGTCCCGCGCCAGCGCGCTGAGCTCGCCGTAAATCTCGGCCTTCGCGGCGAGATCGATCCCGCGGGTCGGCTCGTCGAGCAGGAGCACGTTCGGGGAGGCGAAGAGGCAGCGCGCCAGGAGCGCCTTCTGCTGCGTACCGCCGCTCAGGGTGGCGATCGGGACGTTCGGCGACGCCGCGCGGACGTTCGTCGCGCGCATCATGCGCTGCGCGGCCTCGCGGTCCCGGGTGCCGTCGATGATACCGAGCCGGCTCACGCGCTCGAGCGCGGCGATCGTGACGTTGGCCTGGACGCTCAAGTGCGGGAGGATGCCGTCGGCCTTCCGTTCCTCCGGGAGGAGCACGAGGCCGCGCTCCCGGGCCCGCGCCGGCGAGATCGGCTCGTACGGGCGGCCGTCGAGGGAGATCGTACCCGTGACGTCGCGGTCGAGCGCGCCCACGAGGGCGAGGAGCAGATCCGTCCGTCCGGCCCCCACGAGACCCGCGCATCCGACGATCTCGCCGGCGCGCACGTCGAAGGAGATCTCGTGCAGGCGGTAGCCCCCCGGGCCGTTCGGGTCGCGCACGGCGAGCCGATCCACGCTGAGGAGGACGGGCGCCGTGGCGGGGACGGAGGGGAGCTCGCCGCGCGCGATCTCGCGCCCGACCATGAGGCGCACGAGCTCCGCTTCGCTGATGCCCGATCCGGGCACGGTCGTGACGAACGTGCCGTCTCGCAGCACGGTGATGCGCGATGCCATCCGGCGAATCTCGTCGAGCTTGTGCGAGACGTAGAGCACGCCCGTCCCGCCGCTCACCAGCCGTCGGATCACCGTTTCGAGCCTGGTGCTTTCGGCCTCCCCGAGCGAGGCCGTGGGCTCGTCCATGATGAGACACCTGGCGTTGAGCGAGAGCGCGCGGGCGATGGCGACGAGCTGACGATCGCCCGCCTCGAGGTCGCCGACGAGCGCCTCCGCGGGGATATGATGGGTGCCGACGGCGTCGAGATACCGCGCGGCGTCGGCGAGCATGGTCGCCCGATCCACCAGGCCGCCCGGTCCCCGCGGCTCGCGGCCGAGGCAGACGTTCTCGGCGACGCTGAGCGAGGTGACGAGTTGAATCTCCTGCGGGATCACCGCGATGCCGGCCGCGATCGCCTCGCGCGGCGACGCGAAGGTGCGGGGCGCACCGCCGACGAAGACGTGGCCGTCGTATCCGGACAGCTCGCCCGCGAGGATCTTCACCAGCGTCGACTTCCCGGCGCCGTTCTCGCCGATCAAGGCGTGCACTTCGCCCGGGCGCACGTCGAGGGTTACGTCGTCGAGCGCGCGCACGCCGGGAAACCGCATCCCGACGCGGCGCGCCTCGAGCAGCGCACTCACGCGTGGTCCCGTGCGGGCTGGTGCCGGTCGAGCGTGTCCGTGAGATCGCCGCACAGATTCACCGCGATGCCCAGGGCGCGTGCCATGCCGGCCTTGCGGGCGAGCGCCCGGCGGGCGGCCGGCGCGTCCGGGGCGTAGGCGACCTGGATGTGGTTCGCCTGGTGTTTGGCCATCAACTGGTCTCGGGTGACGCCGTAGAGGATGGCGTGCATCATGGGCCACTGCAGTGTCGTGGCGTCCCAGCGGCGCTGGCTCTCCTGATCGCTCAGTCGCACCACGCCGCCGCGCCCGATGTCCATGTGCAGGGCGTCGTCCTGGACGTAGATGCGGCTCCAGACGATCTCGCCGGGGTGGCTGATGCCCTTGAGGGTGGAGCCGCCCC
>DATFMZ010000059.1:0-13449 GCA_035266665.1 Gemmatimonadales bacterium
GGCGAATCGGGACGCGCGCGGAAGCGAATCACCGTGTAGATCAGCAGCCCCTCGACCACCACAAACACAAAGACCGCCCACGCGAAGATGTGCGTGAACAGGTGGTCCATCAGGAGGCTGGCGTCGGCTTCGGGGTGAAGCGTCGACTGCGGGAAGTGCGTCCCCGCGCATGCGCTGAGCCCGATCAGGAGGCAGCACGAGGCGAGCGCCGCCAATGTCCGCCCAACGCGCCAGGAGAGGCGTGGGTCTGAGGCCATTGCCCTTCGATGGTTAATGAAGAGTTCCCGAACGCCGCAGGGTTCGTCGGCGCCAGCATATGGTAGCATCACGGGGCGGAGAGGTCAACGCATGGCCTCACGAACCCCCGGCCGCGTCTGGACGCCTCCGCCGGCCCCGTGTAGGATACTAGACCCATGCTCGAAGCCGTCAAACAACAGCTGCAGCGGGAAGTGGAAGCGCTCAACCACGAGTTGACCGTCACGCTTCCCGAGGCGCTGAAGAAAGCGATCGCGCTCGGCGATCTTCGCGAGAACGGTGACTATCACGCCGCCCTCGAGCGGCAGCAGTTCGTCCAGGCCCGCCTCGGCCATCTGCGCCAGCGCCTGGTGAAGCTGTCGAACATCGACCTCACGAAGATCCCGCAGGACCGCGTCGGGCTCGGCTCGAAGGTGGAGGTGCGCGACCTCGCCACGAAGGACGTGGAGTCGTGGGAGCTCGTCATCCCCGACGCGATGGACGTCGACGCCGGCCAGATCTCGGTCTCCTCGCCCCTCGGCCGGGGCCTGGTGGACAAGAAGGTCGGCGATACGGCGGTCATTCAGCTTCCGGCGGGCGCGCGGAAGCTCAAGATCCTGAAGCTCGTCACCCTGCACGACCAGGCCGCCCAGGACCTCGAAAAAGAATCATGACGCGGTTCCGGGACGCCACGCCGGTCGACGCGCCCCGCATCGTCGAATTCCAGCTCGCCCTCGCCCGCGAAACCGAGCATCTCATCCTTGACGTCGACACGCTGCGCCGCGGCGTCGGGGCCGTCTTCCACGACCCCGCCCTCGGCCACTATCTCGTGGCCGAGGTGGACGGCGCGGTCGTGGCGTCGCTGCTGATCACCACCGAATGGAGCGACTGGAGGAACGGCACCGTCTGGTGGATTCAGAGCGTCTACGTGGTGCCGGAGCAGCGCGGGCGCGGCATTTACCGGGGACTCTACGCCCACGTACGCGGATTGGCCGAAGCCGACGAGAGCGTGCGGGGCATCCGCCTCTACGTGGACGAGCGCAATCGCCCCGCGCAGCACGTTTACACCCGGCTCGGCATGAACGGCGAGCACTATCGCGTCTTCGAGTGGATGAAGTAGGAGCGCCTGTCTAGCGCCGCTTGCGGCGCGCCGGCGCTCGCCGCAGCCGGCCTTTCCCCAGCGCACGCCCGTACGCCTGCCTCAAGAGGGCGTGGAAGTGCCAGACCCCCTCTTCGAATTTGACCGAGAATCGGCCGCGGTCGTAGGCTCTGGACCCGAGCCCACGCTGCACGTGCTCGCAGATCTCGATATCCTCCCGTTGCACGTCGTCGCTGAACGCGACGTCCTCGGCGATCATCGTCCGGGCCGCGGGGGATTCCACGTCGTCGTAGAAATACTCGAAGATCACACGGCACCGCTCGGGTCCCGTCGGCACCACGAGGTTCGTCTGAAGACGACCGGGCAGGATGTTCAGCATGAAATTGGGATAGATCCAGTAGTAATACGCGTCGCCCTCACCCGACGTATAGATGTTGGCGTCGCCGCTCAGCGGACTGTACTGCAACGAGTAGTGCTCGAACGTCTGCGTCACGTAGCTCCGATAGTCGTAGAGCTTGCAGAGCTCGGGATGGACGAGCGGGACGTGATATCCCTCCAGATAGTTGTCGACGTAGACCTTCCAGTTGGCCTTGACGTCGTACGTGACACGTGTGTGGAAGCGCTTGCCGGCAAGCCGCTGCGGCGCGATTCGTTCGACGATCCCCGCCACGGACTCGGCGAGCGAGCGGGCGCCGGCGTCGAGGTTCACGAACGCGAGATCCTCCCACGTTTCGAGCCGCACGGGCACGAGTCCGAAGTCGCGCTTGTCGAAGAGCTCGACCCGGTCGAAGGAGGGCACACCCCGCAGACTCCCATCGAGCCGGTAGGTCCATCCGTGGTAGTGGCACTTGATGACCTTGTCCGCGTGTCCGTCGCACGTCGCGAGCGGCCCGGCCCGGTGGCGACACACGTTGTAGAAGGCGCGGAGCGTCCCATCCGTCCCGTGCAGCACGAGCAACGGATTGCCCGCCACCTCGGCCACGAAGTAGTCACCAGGCGCGGCAGCGCGGGACACCGGTCCCACATACTGCCACGACCGCCCGAAGACGGCCTCGCGGTCGAGCGCGTCGAACCGCGCCTCGACCTGCCAGGCGGAGGGGATGGTCTCCGAGCGCGCGAGCGGCTTCACCGCGAGGGCCGCGGCGGTGAGATCGGCGTAGCGCGTCTTGTCGATTGGAGTGTCCGGGGGCATGCCGGACGAATCTACGCCCCGGACCGGCTCGAGCCAGGATCATCTCCCCGTACGGGCGCCACCGGCCTATCTTCCGTCGCACGATGCAGGAACATCACCTCACCGTCTCTCGCACCGCCCGCTACGTGACGCTCGGCCCTCTGGACCGATCCGCCAAAGACGTGTGGTTCGCGCTGCACGGATACGGCCAGCTCGCGGCGCGTTTCGCCCGGGCGTTCGAGCCGCTCGAATCCAAGCAGCGGCTCATCGTCGTCCCGGAAGGACTCTCACGCTACTACGTGGACCACCGCACGCGCGCGGTCGGCGCCTCCTGGATGACGAGCGAGGATCGGCTCCACGAAATCGACGACTACCTGCAGTATCTCGACGCGTTGGCCGGCTCGATCCAGGGCGCGATTCCGCCGGATGCGTCGCTCACGCTCCTGGGCTTCTCGCAGGGCGTGGCGACCGCCGGCCGCTGGGTCGCGGCGGGCGCGCCCAGGCTCGGTCGGCTCATCCTGTGGGGGGGCACGATGCCGCGGGAGCTCGATCCCACAGGCGGAGACCTGAACGGGATCGAGGTGGTGCTCGTCCGCGGGGACCAGGATCCGCTCGTCTCGGCTGAGACCGTGGCAGGTCAAGCGGCGGCGCTGCAGACCGCCGGCGTCCACCATCGCACGATCACCTTCTCGGGTGGCCATGAGCTGAATCGCGGGGTGCTGCTCGGCCTCGCGGAAGGGCGCTAGTCGGTCTTCCGCCGGACCTCCCAGGTTCCGCGGACGTTGGCGCCGCCTTCGACGTGGTGGCTCAGGAACGTGCCGGTGATCAGGTCGCCCCGTACCGTCCCCACGAACGTCGTCAGCAGCAGGCACCCGCATCCCGGATCGCGGTAGGGATCGAGGGTCCCCTCGACACGCCCGTCACGCACTGTCACGAAGCGAATCGTGAGCACGGCGGTCGACATCCGGGTCTCGCCCGGGACGGCATCGCCGTCGACGCGGGCCGGCCGGAGGGGGGTCGTGGTCCCGCGGGGCATCATGATGACGTCGCCGAACGCGGTATCGGCATTCGCGGCGAGTGAGAAGCTGATGCTGCCGCTCCGGCCGCTTTGTGTGCTCTCGTAGCCGCCGGTCCACGTGCCCGCCAGACGTTGGATGGCGCTGCGCGACCCCTGCACCGGCACCGGGGCCTGCTGCACCGCGCAGCCGGCGGAGAGCAGGACGGCGGGGATGACTGCCAGCAAGCGAGACATGATGCGCTCCTGAAACGTCACGGGAACAAGATGGGCCGTCCCCCCGGCATCACGTTTTGAAACCGGGATGAAACGGCCCATACAGTGGCGCCGCGCGGCGAGGTGCGTGCAGCTAGTCGCGGTCCACGTGCGCCGAATCGGGCATCGAGTCGGGCTGCTCGCGCCGGAAGTGCGGTCGTTCCTGCACGGTGTTCGAGGTGTCTTTGGCCGCGGCCGGATCGAGGAGTCGGGTCATCGCGTCGGTGCGGACTTCCACGTGACGGATCACGCCGCCCAGCTCCGCAACACGCGCCATGGCCACTGAGACGACGACCCCCATCACCAGGGTCCCGATCGTGGCCATCCGCGCGACATTCTCCTTGCGCCGCTCGAGGATGAGCGCGAGCAGCGCGAGCCCGCCGGTGATCTCGAGGAGGGTAAAGGCGAGGTCCGCGGCTTCCTCGTGGTCGTGAATCAGCGCGTGACGGACGCCGGGTTCGTGCTCGACGAGCTCGTGCGCACCGTCACCGCTCGCATACGCGGGGATCGTACCCAGGGCCACGAGCACGGTGAGCCAGAGCGCCGCGGTCTTTACGCCGCTCTCGCGACGCCACATGCCGTAGATGAGCAGTGCGACCGCGATGGGAAGCCCGATGACCGGGATGTGGTTCGTGATCAGATGCAGATGCGCGAGATTCACATCGCCTCCGAGAGGTGGTGATGGGGGTCAGGACAATCTACGCGCATCGGCGGCGGCGCGCTGTGGCGTGCGGAGCTCACCCCGCCGCGATCGCGCGGAGCCTGGCCAGCAGATCCTCGAGCGCGACGCCGTGGGCCGCGGCCGCGACGGCGAGCGGCTTGGCGCCGCCGCAACAGAGGTCCATCCCCAGCTCGGCGAAGACCGGGCCGGTCTTGGGATGGTGCTCATGGATCTCCCGCACGAGCGTGTCCGGTGTGATGCCGGTCTGCGTGAACCGTACCGCCATGTCGCCGCCGTCGAGCGGCGTGGCGTCGTGCGCGAACCCCTGGGCGCCGAGCACGCGGTAGAGTGGTTGGGGCTCGAAGGGCGCGATCACCGTGAGGGCGCCGCCGACCGGAACCTCCTTGGCGGCGGCGAGGATCGTCTCGAGGGGTTCCTCGCCCGCGGCGAGTATCGGTCGAACGTCGAGTGTATCGGTCATGCTTCCTCCGTCAGCGAATCATGGCGGGATCCCAAGGTGGGTCCCAGACGAGATGCACGGTCACGTTCGTCACCCAGGCGAGCGACTCGACCATGCGGCGCACGCCCTCGGTGATGGCGTGGCCGAGCGGGCAGCCGCGGGTCGTGAGCGTCATGACGACCGTGACGTCGCCGGCATCGATCGCGATGTCGTAGACGAGGCCGAGCTTGATGATGCTCACGCCGATCTCCGGATCGATCACCTCGCAGAGCCGGCGATAAACCTCGTTCTGCCGCTCGGCGAGGAGCGCGGGACTCATGCGGCCCTCCCAGGATGCCCCACGGCCACGCGCGCGAATTGTGCGCACGCGGCGGCGGCACCGAGCGCGATGCCGAGCGCGGCCCAGCGCGCGCCGGCACCGCGCCCCATCGCCACGGCACCGGCGAGCCCGAGCGTGCCCGCGGCGAGGAGCGCACCGCACGTCCAGGCGAGCGGCAGATGCAGGAGATCCGCCACCCGCGGCACGTCCGGCTCGCCGACCCGCGCACTGAAGCGGTGCAGCCAGGTGAGAAACGGGACGATCTTGTGATAGATCCCCATCGCGAACAGCATCACCCACCCGAGAATGCCGAGGATGGCGTATGCCGCATCGAGGCGCAGTGATGGCGCGTGACGCCATGCGAGCGCGTCGCCGAGCGCCGTGGCGCAGAAGAGACTGACGAACGCCACGACGACGAGCGAGAGCCCGGGATCGAGCGCACGCCGAGTCCGCCCATGGACGTAGCGAGCCACGAGCGCGAGATAGACCAGGACTCCGAGGGTCATCAGCGCCGCGCCGGCCAGCTCGCCGGGGCGCAGGTCCGCGAGTCGCGCGGCGGCGTAGACGACCACGCCGGCGCCGAGCAGCGGGCCGATCCATCGGCCCGTCCATTCCTCCGCATGGTGCGAGAGGAGGAACATCGGGAGCAGGCGCCCCCCCACGCCGACGATCGTGAGCGTCGCGAAGCCCACCACGGCGAGATGCGCGTGTGCCGCGATCACCGCGAGGCGATCCACCCGCCACCATCCAAGCTCCATGCCGATGCGCGCGAAGACGACGAACATCGCGAGCCCGAGCGCCGAGTGCCCCGCGGTGACGTAGGCTCCCAGGCGCCGTCCGCGGGTCGCGTGCCGGCGGGCCGGCAGCAGATTCCAGGACATGCCGCCGACCGCGGCGAAGAGCAGCACCCACGCGGCGGCGAGCAGCACGGGCCGCCACCACCACGTCCCGATCACCAGCGTGAGTGTTCCGAGCTGCAGCACGGCGAACGTCGCGTGCCCCACGCGTTCGCTCTTCGCCGGCACGCCGAGCGCCACGGGATAGATCTGGTAGAGGGCGCCGAAGATCGAGGTGGTGATCCAGCCGAGCGTAAAGCAGTGCGTCACCGCGATCACGTGCGGCACCAGATACCCGCCGGCCGCGAGCAGCGGCGCCACGACGACGAGTCCGATCGAGCCCGCGAGCAGCCACGCCAGCGCCGCGGCGAAATGTTCGCCCACGAGCACGAACGACGGCGCGGCCTCCGTCCCGGGGACGAGCGTTGCGCGCCGCGGCGAGCTCACGGCTTGCCGATCTCGATCCGCCATACCTCGGGTCCCTCTTCACGCGGTACCCACGTGAACCGTCCCACACGTTCCGCCTGGAACTGGTAGAGCAGCGGCTTCGGGTTGTGGTCGTTTACGAGGACGAAGCTCCCACCCGCGGGGAGCGCGTCAAACGTGCGGAAGATGGTCGGGTGCTTCTCGCGGGGTTCGATCACGCGAACATCGAGTTCTTGCATGCGGGGTTCCTTAGTCGAAGGAAGTCGTAGGCCGGACAGGCGATACGAGCATACCGGATCTTAAAGGTCGTGTCAATAGACATGGAAAAATCCATGTTTATTGACAATATTCGCCACCTTTCCTTAGATTCTGGCCATGAACGATCGGGAGGAGTTCCGGGCGCCGGGGATCGGCGATACGCAGCGGGCGATCCTGGAAGCCCTGAAGCGACGGGGCAGGCTGACACTCGCGGATCTGGGGAGCGACGTGCGGCTCACGGCCGGGACGCTCAGGGAGCATCTCAATGCCCTCGCGGCTCACGGGCTCGTGCGGCGGGTGGGCCGGCGTCAGGCGGGACGGGGTCGTCCGGAGGTGGTCTACGGCCTCACGGAGGATGGGGACGCGCTGTTCCCGCAGCGCGAGGGCGAGCTCTTAGCCGAGCTCGTGCGGCATCTTCTCGCGTCGGGGCATCACGAGATCTTGCGCGCGTTCTTCGAGGCCCGCGTGGGCGCGCGGCGCGATGCGGCGCTCGCGCGACTGCGCGGTCTCACCGGCGAGGCGCGGCTCCGCGAGGTGGCGGCGATCCTCCGCGACGAGGGCTTCATGCCGGAGCTCGATCGGTCGCCCGAGAGTGGACGCGCGATCATCCGGCTCTGTCATTGCCCGCTCACGGACGTCGTGGCGGTGACGCGGCTGCCGTGTCGCGCGGAGCTCGAGCTGGTGGGGGAAATGATCGGTGCGCCCCTCGAACGGATCAGCTACATGCCCGAGGGCGCGCACACCTGCAGCTACGCGGTTCGTGAAGCGGTGAACGGGGAGAGCACGCCGGACTGAACCGACCGCTACTCCGCCCCGTTCTCCTCAGCGGGTGTCGCGAGTGCCGGGAAGCACGCCGCGGCACAGTGGAGCGGCTGGCCCGGGAACCGCTCGCAGCTCAACACGCAGAGGTGCCGCGTCGCGGGATTCGGGCCGATCCGCACCTTCACCACCTGTCCCGTCTCGGGACAGCGCACGTTGGTGGCGGTCCCGCGATGTGAAGCGATGAAGCGCTTCAGCGCCGACCACATTTGGACTGTCCCCAGGACGGCCGCGAAGCCGAAGCCTGCGAGGACCACCACCCACCCGATTGTATAGACGACGTGGTCCATCCGGTCGCCTCACTTTTGTTTCGACGCCGACGCTTTCTCCAGATAGAGGACGATGTGGGACATCTGGTCGGCACTCAGCGTCTTGCCGAGGATCGTCTGCATATGGCCGTTCATGCGCCGCACCACGGCCACCCAGTCGGGCGCCGCGTGCTGCGTCGGATCGGGCAGCTCGTGGCACGTGCTGCAGGTGGCCGCGAACTCCTCACGACCCGGTCCGGCCGGCAGCTCGGAACCCACCACCTTGAGTGCGTTGTCGATCAGGTACTGCATGATGACGACGCGCTCGGCCGTGGACGGGACCGAGATGTGGAACCTGGGCGCCACGATATCCATCCGGAGCCACATCCGCCGCACGATCGTCGGCCACTCGGTGGCCGAGTGCTCGGGCGGGGTCGGGAGGTTGTGACAGTCCGTGCAGAACTGCGCGACGAGCTTCGCGCCCTCGGAGTTCGGATCCGGGAGATCCGCTTCCTTGATCCCGGCGGGCGGAAGCGCCGCGCGCGCGGCGGCGATGAAGAGACTGTCGTGGTTGGCCGACGCCGTATCGGCGGCGGCTTGGGCGGTTTGGGAAGACTGCTGCGCGCCCGGCTGGGCATTGCAGGCGAGGCCGAATGCCGCCGCCGCAACCAATGCCAGGACCGCGCGTCTATGTGCCAAAGGCGACATCAGACCACTCCTTGAAGTGTTCCGTCATCGTCTTCACATACGCACGTAATCGCTAAAGGAAGGATGAACTTTTCATGAGGGGCTTTACGACAAACTCCGCCGCCGTTGGGGTTCGAGTCGTGCGAGCCGCGTGAGGTTCTTCCCGAAGCGAATCGCGAGCGCCGCAAACATCACGATCGAGAGGCCCGCGACCACGACGTTGGCGACCGCTGCGACGTCTGCTACCGCGTTCCGGCTGCTGGCAGCAATGAGCAAGCCCGTGTTCACCAGAATCAACAGGATGCGCACTTCGGTCGGGCCGAAGATTCCATAGGAGATCTCGAAGACGCCGAAGACCGACGACTCGAGGTAGATGTTGATCGAGAGGGCGAGGTAGATGATCACGAGCACGAGCGCGAGCTCGAGATGCACGTACGGCGAGAAACCGATCCCCGCGCCGATCACGGCCGTATTGAACGCGTCCACCATGTGATCGATGTAGTAGCCGTACTTGGGCCGTTCGATCTTCCGCACCCGCGCGAGCGTGCCGTCGAGACTGTCGCCGAACCAATTGACCACGAGCATGCCGCTCGCGAGCCAGAGCCAGGCGGGATGCCGGCCCGCGAGGGCATAGCCCACCCCCACACCCGCGGCACCGAGTACGCCGATCACGGTGAGGTGATTCGGCCGCATGAACCGCGGCAGCCGCGCCGCGATCCAGCGAAGCAGACGCTGCTCCGGCGCGGCCAACAGGAAGGTCATTTCGCGCTTCGCCGTTTCCATCGCGACCTCGGCAGGGGCGTATATAGTAGTATGGCCGCCTGACGGGCGGCCAATTGTGAACGTACCTTCAGAAATCCTTACGGTAAGAGCCACGAATCCGCGGCTAGGATTCTCCCCGTCATGAAGACCGTCCATCCCATGCTCCGCCTGGTCGCGGTGCTGCTCCTCGGCACCGCCGCGCTCCCCTACGCGCGGCCATTGGCGTGCGGGATGAATCGTCAGATGCAGATGGACCACGTGGCCAAGGTCGCGTTGGTGGCGCCTGGTGCCCATGGGATGACGACCTGCCACGGGATGGCGGGTTGTGTCCCCGCCGCGGTGGCCCCGATCTCGACCCACTGGGACGGCCGGCTGATCGCGATGATCACCCCGGTACCGCAGCGCCCCGTCATCACTCCGGTGGCCGCGCCCGCCCCGGCGCGCGCTTCTCCACCTCCCCGAGTCTGACCTCTCCGATGCCGTAATACGCCCGCGTCTCGCTCGAGACTCGGGCCGCGCCGCGTGCGTGACGCGGGTCATTCGAGGAGAGATCAGGCGTGCCTCATAGCGCATGGACAGTACTGGCCGCCGCGCTGACGTTCGGCGTGGTGGGCCACGCAGCCGCCCAAACCCAGACCGACACCCTGCGCATCGCCGATGCAATTCAGGTGGCGCGCGCCGCCAACCCCTCGCTCCGTGCGGCGCGGCTCAACGCGGAAGCCGCGATGGACCGCGTGGGCCCAGCCGGTGCCCTGCCCGACCCGCAGCTGAGCTTCGGGCTCATGAACCGGCCACTCGATGGCTTCGGCACGGCCCAGCCAATGACCATGAATCAGGTCCAGGTGACGCAGACGCTGCCCTGGCCCGGTCGGCTCGGCAACCGCGCGGCCGCCCAGCGACACCTCGCGGACGCCGCGTCCCTCGACGCCAAGGACACCGAGCTCCAGCTCGTCGCCCGTCTCACGGAGATCTACTACCGCACGGCGGCGCTCGATCGCGCGCTCGCCGAGATGGCGGACACCCGCGATCTCCTGCGTCAGTTCCTCGAGGTCACCCAGACGATGTACAGCGTCGGGAATGGCCAGCAGGCGGACGTGCTGCAGGCACAGGTCGCCGTGGCACGCATGACGGCCGACATCGCGACCACCGCCGCGCAACGCGAGGGCCTGGCCGCGCACCTGAACGCGCTGCTCGGGAAGTCCACCGCGGCACGCGTCGGTGCGCTCGAGCTCGCGGAACCGTACGACACGCTCCCCGACGCCGATTCGCTGATGGCGCTCGCGGCCGCGCACCGGCCGGCGCTCAAGGCGGCGCGGGCGCGGATTGCGGCGGCGACGTCCGCCGAACGCGCGGCGAGTCGGGACCGGTATCCGAGCTTCATGATCTCGGCCGCGTACAGCGAGCGCCCGCAGTTCGACGACATGGGCACGGTGATGCTCGGAATCAGCATCCCGCTCTGGGCAGGCCGCAAGCAGAACGATCTACAACGCGCGGCCGCCGCGGATCGTGCGATGCGTGACGCACAGGAGCGGGATCTCTACGACGCGACGTACGCGCAGATCACGGCACTCCGTGCCGAAGCGCGCCGGGCGCGTACGCTCCTCACCCTCTACAAGACCGCGATTCTCCCGCAGGCACGCGCGTCCGTGGAATCCGCGCTCGGCGCCTATCGCGTCGGGAAGGTGGACTACATGACGCTCGTCGGCGACGAGATGACCGTGAACAGCTACGCGATCGAGCGCTATCAGCTGATCGCCGCCTATCAGAGCGCCGTGGCCGGGCTGCGCGCGCTCGTGGGCGAAACCCAAGGAGCAATCCAATGACGAGGCACCTACTCCTGATCGGGGCGATCGTCCTCGCCCTTGGATGCACCCGCAAGACCGACGAGTCCCCGATGCCCGGGATGACCGCGGAGCAGCACGCCGCCATGCAGATGCAGGACAGCGGCGCCGCGATGCAGATGTCTGGAACCATGGCGATGGACACCGGCGATGCGACTCGGCAGGCCGTCCATCTCACCCGCGACGAAGAGCGCGCGCTCGGCGTGACCTATGTGACCGTCCGGCGCGACTCGATGGTGAAGTCCATCCGCACGGTGGGTGAGATCTCCGCGGCCGAACCGCGGATCGCCGACGTGACGCCGAAGATCGGCGGGTTCGTCGAGCGGCTCGACGTGGACGAGACGGGTCAATCGGTGCGGCGCGGCCAGGCGCTTCTCGCGATCTACAGCCCGGAGCTCGTCACGGCGCAGGAAGAGCTCCTCACGGCGAAGCGCCTCGTTGCGGGTCTCGACTCCACCGCAGGCGAGGCGTGGACCGACGCGCTGTCCACGCTGGATGCCGCGCGCCGGCGCCTCGCATATTGGGACATCACGAAGGCCCAGATCGCACGGCTCGAGCAGCGCGGTACGGTTCAGAAGACCCTGACGCTCGTCTCGCCGGTCACCGGGATCGTGATGGAGAAGAACGTGCTCGACGGGCAGCACGTGATGCCGGGCGAGCGGCTGTACCGCATCGCCGATCTCTCCGAGGTGTGGGTGGAGGGCGAGGTCTTCGAGCAGGACATGGCCAACGTGCGCCTCGGTGCGCGTGCACACATCGAGGTGAGCGCCTATCCCGGCGAGCACATCATGGGCCGCGTGAGCTTCGTCTATCCGACGGTCAACACCCAGAGCCGCACCAACCGCGTGCGGGTCACGGTGTCCAACCGCGACCTACGCCTCAAGCCCGGCATGTTTGCCACGATCTACTTCGACGCGACGATCGGCGATCGCGTGCTCACGGTTCCGATGGCCGCGGTGATCGCGACGGGCGAGCGGAATCTCGTGTTCGTCAGAGACAGCCTGGGCATGCTCAAGCCCCGCGAGGTCGTGCTCGGCACCCGTGCGGGCGATCGCGTCCAGATCCTCCGCGGGCTCGCCGAGGGCGAGACGATCGTGGGCTCGGCCAACTTCCTCGTGGACGCCGAGTCGCGGCTCGCCAGCACGCCGGGCAGCATGCCCGGGATGAACATGGGGGGGATGGACATGGGCGGGAAGAACAAGAACGGTGGGGGCGACCATGATCGCTAAGATCATCGCCTGGTCGCTCAAGAACCGGTTCCTGGTGCTGCTCGCCACCGCCGCGCTGATCGGCGGCGGCGTCTGGGCGATGCGCACCACACCGCTCGATGCGATCCCGGATCTCTCCGACGTTCAGGTCATCATCCAGACCGACTTCAAGGAGCAGGCGCCGCAGATCGTCGAAGATCAGGTCACCTATCCGATCACGACCGAGATGCTCAAGGTGCCGGGTGCGCACGTCGTGCGCGGCTACTCGTTCTTCGGTCTCTCGCTCGTCTACGTGATCTTCGATGACGGGACCGACCTCTACTGGGCGCGCTCCCGCGTGCTCGAGTACCTGAACGGCATCCGCGGCCAGCTCCCTCCCGGCGTCGAGCCGACGCTCGGTCCCGACGCCACGGGCGTGGGCTGGGTCTTCGAGTACACGCTCGAATCCGACTCGTTGGACCTGGCACAGCTGCGCTCGCTGCAGGATTGGAACATCCGCTACCAACTCACGTCCGTTCCCGGCGTATCGGAGGTCGCGAGCCTGGGCGGGTTCGTGAAGCAGTACCAGGTCGAGGTGGATCCCGAGAAGCTCCGCGCGTTCAACATCCCCGTCACGCGCGTCGCGCAGGCGATCGGAGCGCACAACGTGGACATCGGCGCGCGGGTGCTCGAGATGGGCGGGCGCGAGTACATGATCCGCGGGCTCGGCTACCTCCAGGGGATCCCGGACATCGACGACGTCGTCGTGGGAGCGACGCCCGCCGGCACGCCGATTCGTGTGGCGGACGTCGCCACCGTCCAACTGGGCCCGGCACCCCGGCGCGGGGCCGCCGACCTGAACGGCAAGGGCGAGGTCGTGGCGGGCATCGTCATCATGCGCTTCGGGAGCGATGCGCTGAAGACGATCGAGGCCGTCAAGGCGCGGCTCGCCCAGATCGAGAAGACGCTCCCGGCCGGCGTGCACCTGCGCACCGTCTATGATCGCAGTGATCTGATTCATCGGGCCATCACGACGCTTCGCGACAAGCTCGTCGAGGAGTCGCTGATCGTGGCCGGTGTCGCCGTGATCTTCCTGCTCCACGCGAGCAGTGCGCTCGTCGCGATCATCACCCTGCCACTCGGCATCCTGATCTCGTTCATCGTCATGCGC
>DATFMZ010000060.1:0-2019 GCA_035266665.1 Gemmatimonadales bacterium
CGATGGACTACGAGAGCGTGCGTCGATCGGTCGCAGATTCCGTCAGATCCCACGGATCATATTGGCTGGTGGGTGCCATCGTCGGAACCGCCGCCCTCGGAATCCTCGGAGCAAGCGCCGCGCCGTACTTCAGCGGTGATAAGACCAATGCCGCGTTCGGCGACGTGGCCCGCGGGTTTGCAATGGGGGCTGCATTGGGCTTCCCCCTCGGTGCCTTAATCGGCGGCCAGTTCGCCAAGCACTGACCGGAGCGGGGACGGGAAGCACACGAGGCGCGGGATCGCTCCCGCGCCTCGTGGTCTTTCCTGCCGTTGGACCGCTGACTACTCGGCCTGCACCTCCGCCTCCGTTGCCACCGGCGTCGCGAGGAAGGGATTGACCGGCCCCTCTTCGACCGGCGGCGGCGGGGGCTCGAAGCCCTCCGGCGGCTCGATCTCGATCTCGGCGTACCGGTAGATGCCGGTGCCCGCCGGGATCAGATGCCCGATGATGATGTTCTCCTTGAGCCCCAGGAGATCGTCCTTGAGCCCGCGGATCGCCGCATCGGTGAGCACGCGCGTGGTCTCCTGGAACGACGCCGCCGAGAAGAACGACTGCGTCGTGAGCGACGCCTTGGTGATGCCAAGGAGCAACGGCTCGGTGGTGGCGGGGGTGCCGTCCTTCCTCACCACCCGCTCGTTCTTGTCCCGGAAGACGAGCTTGTCCACGCTCTCGCCCTCCAAGAAATCCGTGTCGCCCGGATCCACGACCTTCACCTTCTGCAGCATCTGGCGTACGATCACGCCGATGTGCTTGTCGTTGATCTTCACGCCCTGGAGCCGGTAGACCTCCTGCACCTCGTTCAGGAGATACTCCTGGACGGCGCGCGGCCCCTTGATCCGCAAGATGTCGTGCGGATTCACCGGGCCCTCGGTGAGCCGGTCGCCGGCACGCACCTTGTCGCCCTCGTGGACGCGCAAGTGCTTCCCGGCCGGGACGTCGTAGAGCTGCGGCTCGCCCTTGTCCGGGTTCACGTAGATCTCGCGCTTGCCGCGCTTGATGTCGCCGAACGTGACCGTGCCGTCGATCTCGGAGATCGTGGCCGGGTCCTTGGGCCGCCGCGCCTCGAAGAGCTCGGCCACCCGCGGCAGACCGCCCGTGATGTCGCGCGTCTTGTACGCCTCGCGCGAGATCTTGGCGAGCGTATCGCCGGCGACGACCTCGACGCCGTCCTCCACGGTGAGCTGCGCGCCCTCCGGGATGACGTAGTCGCGGACCTTCCGCTCCTTCCCGCCCTTGATCGTCTGCACGATCTCGATGTGCGGGTGGAGCTTCTTCTCGCGGTCCTCGATGATGACGCGCTGGCGGAGCCCGGTGATCTCGTCGAGCTCCTCGCGGACGGTCTCGTCTTCGACGATGTCCACGAAGCGCACGTGCCCCGTCACGTCGGTCATGATCGGGTTCGTGTACGGGTCCCACTCGAAGAGCAGGTCGTTCTTGCTGACCTGATCGCCCGCCTGGACGGCGAGCGTGGCACCGAGTGGCACCTGGAAGCGCGAGCGCACCTGGCCGTCGGCGTCCCGGAGCTCCATTTCGCCGTCGTAACCGGTGACGACGTGCTTACCGTCCGCGACCTCGACCACCGTGAGCCGCTCGCCGAAGTGCACCTCGCCCTCGAGCTTGGTGCGCCGCTCGGTCCGCTCCGCGATACGGGCGGAGGTACCGCCGATGTGGAACGTCCGGAGCGTGAGCTGCGTGCCCGGCTCGCCGATGGACTGTGCCGCGAGAATACCGACCGCCTCACCGAGATCCACCATGGCCATGGTGGCCAGGTTCCGGCCGTAGCACATCCGGCAGGTGCCCCGACGGGCCTCGCAGGTGAGCACCGAGCGGATCTTGACCCGGTCGATCGAGGCGTCCTCGATCGCGTCGGCGGTCAGCTCGTCGATCAGTTGGCCCGCCTGAACGATCAGGCGGGGGTCGCCGTGCTCATCGAGCTGATGGGGGTCGAACACGTCTTCGGCCGCCACCGCCCCGACG
>DATFMZ010000061.1:0-3321 GCA_035266665.1 Gemmatimonadales bacterium
GTCGAGCTGCAGCAGCGGCTCCCCGCCCGTGATCACCACGAACGGCGCGAACGCGGTGCCGATCTCATCGTCCCAGACGTGCGTGACCCGCGCGGCGAGCGCCTCCGCGTCGTAGCGGCCGCCGTTCGGCCCGTCGAGCCCCACGAAATCCGTGTCGCAGAACCGGCAGACGGCCGCGGCGCGATCCGCCTCGCGGCCCGACCAGAGATTGCACCCGGCAAACCGGAGAAAGACCGCCGGCCGTCCCGTGTGGTAGCCCTCGCCCTGGAGGGTCGCGTAGATCTCCTTGACCGCGTAGCTCATCGGTAGGGCGCCGGGTCGTCCATCTCGAGGGCGGCGAACCCCTTGAGCCGGAGCAAGCAGGCGTCGCATGCCCCGCACGCCCTGCCGTCGGAGGCCGGATCGTAACAGCTGAGCGTCAACCCATAGTCCACGCCCAGCCCGAGCCCGGTCCTGAGAATGTCGCGCTTCGACATCCGGATGAGTGGCGTGTGCACGGTGAACGTCCCGCGGTGTTCGACCCCCGCCTTGGTGGCGACGTTGGCGAGCGTCTCGAAGGCGGAGATGAATTCCGGCCGGCAGTCGGGGTAGCCGCTGTAATCGAGCGCGTTGACGCCGATGAACAGGTCGAAGGCCTTGAGCACCTCGGCCCACGCGAGCGCGAGCGCGAGGAAGATCGTGTTGCGCGCCGGGACGTAGGTCGGGGGAATCCCCCGGCCGATCTCCTCGTGGGCGCGGTGCTTGGGCACGGGGACGTCCGCCGTGAGCGCGGAGCCGCCGAAGGCGCGGAGGTCGAGATCCACCACCTTGTGCTCGCGCACGTTCAAGGCCTCGGCCACGCGGCGCGCGGCCTCGAGCTCCACCGAGTGCCGCTGGCCGTAGCGAACGGTCAAGGCATATACTTCGAAGCCTTTCGCCTTGGCGATCGCCGCCGTGGTCGTCGAGTCCACGCCGCCCGAGAGCAGGACGACGGCGCCTTTGGGAGTGGATCGTGCCATAGGCGTGAAAGCTAATGGGAGGAGATGTGTCGCCGAAACGTCGAACCGACCCCCAGCCGGCGTCCCTGCCGCAGGCGGGTCCGCTGCCGCGGCCGGAGAGCCCGGAGCTCGCGCGCGAGGTGCTGAAGGCCGAGGCCTTTCCGGCGCCCGACGTCCAGCGTATCACGCTCGAGGCGGTCGAGTTCACCTCGATCTGTCCCCGCACCGGCCAGCCCGATTTCGGCAGCGTCACCATCGAGTACGAGCCGCACGAGCACTGTCTCGAGTCGAAGGCCGTGAAATACTATCTCTGGTCCTACCGCGACGAGGGCGCCTTCTGCGAGAGCCTCGCCGCCCGCATCGCCGAAGACATCGTGTACGCGATCGCGCCGACCTGGGTCAAGATCACCGTCACGCAGAACGTGCGGGGCGGGATCGGGATCGTCTCCGAAGCAGAGCGGAGCAGGGGGACATAGGCGGGCAGAGGCGGGCATGGGCGGGCATGGCGATGCACGCCCGCCCACGCCCGCCCACGTCCGCCTTCGTCCGCCATCATCTCCCCCCAATCGGATCACTCGGCGGCTCCGCCACGGGCTTGCTGCGCTTGGTCGGCTCGTCGGTTCGGCTCAGGTACCGCTGAATGTCCGCCTCCACCATGTGAAGATGTGCCGCATCGGCGGCGGTGAGGGGCGCCCGCTGGTTGGCGGTCTCCATGATGCTCCGGAGCGCCCACTCGGCCCCCGCCCGCACGTCGACCGTGGCGTCGTCGTTCCCGGCGAGCGCGAGCAGCTGATCCACCACCACGCGCTGCACCACCCGGTCGAGCGCCGCGTTGGGACCCGTCGCGGGCTTGCTCCAGGTCTGCTCGGTGAGATCGCTCAAGACCTCGTCGAGGCCCGGTTCGTTCGGGTCTCGCGCGTTGAACGCCACCACGCGCGCGAGCCGCGGTGGTGAGAGGAGATCGCTCACGATCTCGGTGGCGAAGGTGCGCGCCACCGCGAGCTGGTCGAAGGCGGGACCGGCATCGGAGTGGAGCGCCCGCTCGTCCGGCGGGAAGCCGAACGGCCGGGGCGCCATCAGCTGGATCACCCTCTCGGGCACCGCGAGCTCCGACGGCGTGAGCGCGCTCATGACGAGCTTGAGCGCCCGCCGCTGGCGCTCGGGTGACAGCACGCGCGTGGGCGGGATCGTGTCACCGCGCACCGCGTAGCGGAACGCCATCCCTCCCACCGCCTTGATCGCGGCGAGCAGCGTGAAGCGATCCCACAGGTAGACCGGCGTGAAGCGCTTGACCAGCAACGCCATCGGCTGGCCGGGTTGAATCGCCCGTTGGTCGAAGTGGCCGATCAGGAACCGGCGCACGTTCATCATCCGCGCCAGCTCGTCGTTCATGTCGCTCCCGTTCACCCACTCGCTCGCCGCCGGATACGAGCCGTCGTTGGCCTGGTCGGGATTGGTGATGAACGTCATCCCGCGCGCCATCGCCTCGTGCACGATCGCCGCCAGACCCTTGGCTTCCGCGGCACTGTCCGCGTACTCGGTGTAGCCGTAGCGGATCGCGAGCGAGTCCCACGCGCCGGGTCCATTCCGATAGGCGTGGGAGAGGTCGAGCGTGCCGTCGTTCAGGGTGATGTACGGGGCGGGGTAGTCCATCACCGAGGCGCGGCCATACGTGGTGGCGGCGAAGTTGTGCGCGAGGCCGAGGGTGTGACCCACCTCGTGCGCCGCATGCTGGCGCCGCCGCGCCATCGCGAAGGCTTCGGGCGTGGTGTTCGGGTCGAGCGAGGCGAGCCAGGAGCCGTCTTCCGCCGCCGCCTCGTCCATGCCCGTGGCGGGAACGGTCCCCGCGTAGATGTCGAAGTCCGATTGTGAGCGGTAGGTGTCCATCCGCACCGCCGCCTTGATGATCTCACCGGTCCGGGGATCCACGAACGACGGGCCGATCGAGTAGCCCGGGCTCGTCCGCTCGACCCACATGATCACGTTGTAGCGCGCATCCATGGGGTCCACGTCCGGCGGGAGCACCTTCACCTGGAAGGCGTCGATGAACCCCGCCGCCTCGAGGACCTTGTTCCACCATCCCGCACCCTGTTCGAGCGCCGTCCGGTACGGCTCGGGGATGCCGGGATCGAGATAATAGACGATCGGCTGCACCGCCTCGCTCATCGCCGCGCTCGGATCCTTCTTGATCAACCGATGCCGCATGATGAAGCGCACGCGGTAGTCGTGCTCGAAGCCACGCGCGAAATCCCAGACGGTGACGGGGAAGAACCCGATGTGCGGATCGAAGACGCGCGGGTGATACTCGGAGTCAGGCAGCTCGACGAACGAATGGTGCTCCCGC
>DATFMZ010000062.1:0-21170 GCA_035266665.1 Gemmatimonadales bacterium
CACGTGACGAGATCCCACACGATCGCACCGATCAGCGCCGCGAGGATCACCAGGGGATCCACGATGCTGAGCTCGACCAGGCCGCTGCCGACCGTCTTGGCCACCGCGGTGCCGAAGCCGAACGCGGCCACGAAGTTGAAGAACGCCGCCCAGAACACGGCGGCGATCGGCGAAAGCACGCGGGTGGAGACCACCGTCGCGATGCTGTTGGCGCTGTCGTGAAACCCGTTCAGAAAATCGAAGAAGAACGCGACCGCGACGATCGCGAGCACGAACCACGGGGAGGCGAGCATCTACGCGTTTTTGAGCACGATCGATTCGAGGTCGTTCGCGACGTCCTCGCTCTCGTCGATCGTGGTCTCGAGATTGTCGTAGATCTCCTTCCACTTGATGATCGTGATGGGATCGGTCTCTCGGTCGAACAGGCGCCCGAGCATCTGGTGGTAGACGGCATCGCCTTCTTCCTCCAGGCGTTTCGCCGCGATGCAGTGCCCCATGATGTCCCGCTTGTCGTGCAGCGCCGAGACCGCCGCCGAGATCTCGGCCGTAATGCGGCGTATCACGTCGCACAGCTCGGCGATCCCCTCGGGCGCCGTGCCGAGCCGGAAGATCTGCGCACGCCGCGCCGTCCCGTCGATTCGATCGATCACGTCGTCGAGATCGGACGCGAGCAGATGGATGTCTTCGCGATCAATCGGCGTGATGAAGGTGCGGTCGAGGCGGTTCACGACCTCGTGCGTGACTTCGTCGGCCTCGTTCTCCAGCCGTTTGATCGCCTCGGCACAGTAGGCGCGCCGCTCGGGCTTGCCCGTCAGCAGCTCACTCAGCAGCCGGGCCGCCTCCTCACCCCGCGTGGCGACCTCCACGAACAAATCGAAGAACTCTTCGCTCCTCGGCAGCAAGCGCACGTGCCAGCCCCCATCCAGGTGTGTCGTCCACGACAATGGGCGCGCAGAATTTGAACCGCCGGTCGCCATCGCGCAATCACGAAACGCGACGATTATATTCGCGTTCATGCCCCACCACGTGTTGGTCGTCGACGACGAACCCGACATTACCGCGCTCATCGCGTATCACCTGGCCAAGGCCGGGTATCGCGTCACCACCGCAGCGACCGGCATCGAGGCGATCAAGGCGGCGGAGGAGCAGGCGCCGGACATGATCGTCCTCGACCTCATGCTCCCGCAGTTGTCGGGCTACGAGGTGCTCGAGGCGATCCGCCGCCGACCCGAGACGCGCGACATCGGCGTCCTCATCCTCACCGCCCGCAGGGATGAACCCGACCGCATCAAGGGCCTCACGCTCGGGGCGGACGACTATCTGGTGAAGCCGTTCGCGCCGCAGGAACTGGTCCTCCGGGTGGGCGCGGTGCTCCGGCGCCTCGCCGGACCGTCGGTCGCTCCGGGAAACAAGATCGTGGCCGGTCCGCTCGTGATCGATCGCTCGGGTCACCGTGTCACCGTGGACGGCACGGAGATCGATCTCACCGCCACCGAGTACAAGCTCCTCCTCACCCTGGCCGAGCGCCGCGGCCGCGTGCAGACACGTGGGCAGCTGCTCGAAACGGTTTGGGAGGCGAACCCGGAGATTCAGACCCGCACGGTGGACATGCACGTCCAGCGCCTGCGGTCCAAGCTGGGACCGGCCGCAGATCTCCTCGAGACCGTACGCGGCTTCGGCTATCGCTTCCGCGTCGCCGATCGCACTAGGGGACCCGTGCCGTGAGTTTTCGGGTGCGAATCCTCCTTGCGACCCTGGCGATCCTCGTCGTGACGGTAGGCGCGCTCATGATCGCCGCCGACCAGTGGCTGCGGCACGACCTCCAGCAACGCGTCGTGGCCGAGCTCTCTCGGGAGACGCGGCTCGCGGCCGCCGAGATCCCGCATGCACTCTGGGAGATCCCCTCCGCGGCGGACCGCATCGCCGCCCTCGTCGGCCACCGGATCTCGATCATCGATTCGACCGGCAACACGCTGGGCGATTCGGACTTCGACGAGGCGAGTCTTCGGCTGCTCGCGAACCAGCTGGACGAGCCGGAGATCCGGATGGCGCGCGACTCGGGCGTCGGCGCGAGTGTGCGGTACAACGCGTCGGCCAAGCACGACGAGTACGAGGTCGCGATCAAGGCGTGGCCCGGCTTCGTCCGGATCTCCTCCTCCGCCTCCGAGGTGAGCGACATCGTCGGTGGAGCCCAGCGCGTGGTCTTTCTCGCGGCCCTCGCGGCACTCCTGATCGGCGCCGGGCTCGCCACGGTGATGGGACGTGCCATCGCCCGCCCGCTGAGGGAGCTCAGCGCCACCGCTCGCGCGCTCGCCGCCGGGAATCCGCCACACTATCCGGCGAGCAGCGCCCCCGAGATTCGGCAGCTCGTTCGCGCCTTCCGCGCCATGGACGCGGAGCTCGCCACGCGGATCGCCGCTCTCCGGCGCGGGCGCGAAGAGACCGGAACGCTGATCGATTCGATGGTGGAAGGCGTGATGTCCACCGACGCGCAGGGCAACGTCGCCGTCTGCAATCGCGCGCTCCGCCGACTCTTCGGCTTCGGTGTCGACGAAGCGATCCCGAATGCCCGCGAGCTGTTCCACAACGCCGAGGCGCGTGACGTCGTGGACCAGGTGCTGGCCGGCCGGGCGATCCTCGGCCGCGAGCTGGTGTTCGACGATCGGACCGTGCTCGCCACCGCGCGCCCGCTGCCGATCGGCGGCGCCGTGATCTGCATGCACGACGTCTCCGACCTCCGGCGTCTCGAGGCCATCCGCCGAGATTTCGTGGCCAACGTCTCGCACGAGCTGAAGACCCCACTGACGAGCATCACCGGATACGCGGAAACGTTGCTCGCCGACACGCCCGATCCCGCGACGCAACGCAAGTTTCTCGAGGTGATCGCGCAGAACGCGCGCCGCATGCAGCACCTGGTGGACGACTTGCTCGATCTGGCGAAGATCGAGTCGGGCGGGTGGACGCCGGTCGTGCGAGAGCTCGACGTCGGGGAGGCCGCCCGCGCGGCGTGGCAGCCCTTCGCCGAGCGTGCCGAGTCACGGGGCGTCACGTTCCGCGTGGCCGAGTCCGACGGCAAACGCGTCTATGCGGATGCGGATGCACTCGGCCAGATCTTCACGAACCTGTTCGACAATGCGCTCCGTCACACGCCGCCGGGTGGTACGATCGACGTGGAAGCGCGCCGGGTCGACGCCGGCACGCAGATCGTCGTGCGCGACAATGGCTCCGGCATTCCGGCCGAGCATCTCGCACGGGTGTTCGAGCGGTTCTACCGCGTGGACCCCGCGCGCTCGCGTGACCAGGGCGGCACGGGCCTGGGGCTCTCGATCGTTCGTCACCTCGTGGACGGTCACGGCGGTCGCATCGATCTCGAGAGCGCGCTCGGCCGCGGCACCACCTTCCGCATCACCTTCCCCACGCCGACTGCAACCGGGTAGCTCGCAATCCGTTACGTAGCCGTCACGTAGCCGTCAATCGGCGTTGACGCGGCCTCGCGATCGTGCACCACGTGCGAATCGCGTTGGTGACCGACACATTTTTCCCGCAGGTGAACGGCGTCACGACCGTCACCCGCCGAATGGTCCGCGCGCTGGCCGAACGGAAGGTCGCGACCGCGGTGGTGGCTCCGCGGTACCCGGGCACCGTGAACGGCGTGGGCGAGCTCCGCATCCGCTCACTTCCCTTCCCGCCCTATCCCGCGATCCGGCTCTCGTTTCCCCTGACGCGCGACATCGCGGCCTATCTCGACGCTTTCGCGCCCGACCTCGTGCACGTGATCACCGAGGGGCCGCTCGGCTGGATCGGGCGCGGCTATGCGCTCCGCCACGACCTCCCGCTCGTCACCTCGTTTCATACCGACTTCCCGAAGTACTGCCGCCACTACGGCGCGGGTCTGCTCGAGCCCACCGTGTGGCGGTGGCTGCGCTGGTTCCACGGTCCCGCGCGGCTCACGCATACGCCCGGGGAAGCGGTGCAGGCCGAGCTCAAGCGCCGCGGCCTGCGCCAGGCGGTCGTGTGGGGGCGCGGCGTGGACGCGACCCGTTTCCATCCCGGCCGCGACCGCACGCGCTGGCGGCGGCGCCTGGAGGTCGGCGACGGCGTCGCCCTCGTGCTCCACGTCGGGCGCCTTGCTCCGGAGAAGAATCTCGCGACGCTCGAGCGCGCCTGGATTGCGGCGCGCGACGCGCTCGGATCCCGCGCGGTCTTTGCCGTCGCGGGCGACGGCCCGCTCGCGCGACGCCTCGAGGCGCAGATGCCGTGGGTGCGGCGTGTGGGGTTCCTCGAGCGGAGCGATCTCGCGGACCTCTACGCCGCCGCGGATCTCTGCGTCCTCCCGTCCGAGACGGAGACCTGTGGGCTCGTCGCACTCGAGGCGATGGCGTCGGGCGTACCGGTCATCGCCGCCGACGCGGGCGGACTGCAGGAGAGCGTCCACCACGGCGTGAACGGTCTCATCGCGGCGCCGTACGACGTGGCGGGATTCACCGCCAACATCATCCGGCTCGTCATGGAGCGCGATTATCGCGCGACGCTCGCGACGAACGCGCGGCGCTTCGCCGTCATGCGGGATGCCGCCCGTGAGTGTGACGAGCTGGTGAACCAATACGGCGGGCTGATCGGCGCGGCCGCCCCCACACCGGTCGGCCGGCGGGAGGCACAATGCGTCGCGTAATGGTCATCCTGATCGACGGGCTCCGTCCCGACGTCGCACCAACCGGGATGATGCCCTCACTCGCCGCGCTGAGTCGGGACTACGCGCGCGCGACCAACGCACGGACCGTTCGGCCGAGCGCCACGGTCGCGGCGCTCGCGTCGTTCGCGACCGGTGTCGGACCGGCGGCCCACGGTCTCGTCGAACCCGGGTTGCGCTTTCTGCGCCGGCTCGGCCGGCTCACCCCGCTCGCGTCCGCGCTCCGCGCGCGTGACATCCCGACCATCGCCGTGGCCAACGACCTCGGGCGTCCCACGCGTCCCATCGCGGCGACGCTCGCGGCGTTCGCCGGTGTCCAGCGGCTCGTCTCCGGCGGCTTCGACGCCGCCTCGGTGGCGGCGTCGGCGCGGTCGGTCTGGGAAGAGGTGGAGGACGGGTTCGTCTTCGTCTACTTCAACGCGTGCGATCGCGCGGGGCATCGCTACGGATGGATGTCCCGCCCGTATCTCGACGCCGCGGCGCAGGTGGACGCGGCCCTCGCCACGCTGACCGGCGTGGCACGCAACGGATTGCTGCTCGTCACCGCGGATCACGGTGGCGGCGGCGTGCGCCGCGACGATCACGACGAGCCGCATCCGATGAACGACTGGGTGCCCCTCACCGTGGCGGGCCCTAGGGTCCGCCGCCGCGCCGTGCTCGCGGCGCCGATCTCGTTGCTCGACCTGCCGCCGACGATCCTCTGGTACTTCGGCGCACCCATCCCGCCGTCGTACGAGGGGCGAATCCTGCGCGAGGCCTTCGTGCCGGCGGCGGCACCCGCCACCGCAGAGCCGTGATGCGTTATCTCACACATCTCGGTGGCGCGCGAGCGACAATCGGGCTCGCGCTCGTGCTGATCGCCCTCGGCGGCACGGCGCGGACGGCAGGCATCGCCATGCTCGTCGCCAACGCAAGCTCGCACCTGGCGGTGCAGATCTTGAAGCGCCTGGTGCAGCGCCCCCGACCGTGCGACGCCACCGGCCGCCCGCTCGCGCTCGTCGAGCTCCCGGACGAATTCTCCTTCCCGTCGGGGCACACCGCCGCGGCATCGTCCGTCGCCCTCACGCTCGTGCTCACCGTTCCCGTCGCCGCGCTCCTCGCGGTCCCGCTCGCCGCCCTGGTCGCCGTCTCCCGCGTCACCCTTCGCGTACACCACGCGACGGACGTCGCCGCCGGCGCGCTCCTCGGGGCGGGGGGGGCGCTGCTCGCGCACCTCCTCATCGCCTGAGGGCATCGGCCGCACAACCGACTTGGAATCGTGGAGTTACACGACCGACCGGAGCCGTCGTTACACGTCCGTTACCTTCACGTGTCTCCGACGTGACCCCCGTTCGTGACTCTTGGTGGTTTCGTCGTTCGGCCCCGGGTCGACCGAGTCACACTCGTCGGAGGCGTTATGCCAGAGCAGGGCGCCGCGAGCCAGGGATGACACCGGTTTATGGCTGACGCTCGCGACACCACGGCGCGCCGCCTCGCCACCCCGAGCTGGGGTGACGTGGTCTTTCGGGCCGTTCTGACCCTCTTCGCCGTCATCGGCCCGTTCCTCCTCCTCGCCATCATCGGCCAGCTCGCCATCGAGTCCTGGCCCTCCATTCAGAAGTACGGCATCGGGTTCATCTTCAACTCGACGTGGGACCCGGTGCACGACATCTACGGCGCTGCGCCGATGATCTTCGGCACGCTCCTCTCGTCGTTCATCGCGCTGGTGATCGCGGTCCCGCTCGCCGTCGGCGTCGCCATCTTCCTCACGGAATTTGCGCCCAAGTGGACGCGCGGACCGGTCGCGACACTCGTGGAGCTGCTCGCCGCGATCCCGAGCGTGGTCTACGGATTGTGGGGGATCTTCGTCCTGATCCCGCTGATGCGGAGCTACCTGGTGCCACCGCTCAAGGCGCTCTTCGGCTGGACCCCGTTCTTCAGCGGACCGTTTTACGGCAGCTCGATGCTCGCGGCGGGCATCATCCTGGCCATCATGATCCTGCCGTACATCAGCTCGGTCGCGCGCGAGGTCGTCCACGCGGTGCCGGCATCGCAGCGCGAGGCCGCCCTCGCGCTCGGCGCCACGCGCTGGGAAGCGGTCTGGACCACCATTCTTCCGTACGCGCGATCCGGGATCGTGGGCGCGGTCGTGCTCGGGCTTGGGCGCGCGCTCGGTGAGACGATGGCCGTGACGATGGTGATCGGGAACCGCCACGACATCGGCATCTCCCTCATCCAGCCCGGCTACTCGATGGCGGCGATCATCGCCAACGAGTTCAACGAGGCGGTCGGTATGCAGCGCGCCGCCCTCTTCGAGATCGGCCTGGTGCTCTTCGGCGTGACCATCCTGGTGAACGCCGCGGCGCGCGTCCTCGTCTGGCGGGTGGCACGAGGCCGGGCGATCGGGAGCTCGGCACTCTGATGACGCGGAACGCCAGGCGCCGACTCGTGAGTCGCGTGATGACCGCGGCGACCGTCGTCGCGGCGTTGCTCGCGCTCTTGCCGCTCTTCATGATCTTCGCCGACCTGGTGGCGAAGGGCGCCTCGAGCATCAACTGGCACTTCTTCGTCCAGGATCCGCCGCCCCCGAGCGAGACCGGCGGCGGCGTCCGCAATGCGATCGTCGGGACTCTCATCATCGTCGGGCTCGGCAGCGGCATCGGCCTGCCGATCGGCATCCTCGCGGGAGTCTATCTCGCGGAGTACGGCGCGTACACCCGGCTGGGCGACGTAATTCGCTTTCTCGCCGACGTCATGAACGGCGCGCCCTCGATCATCATCGGCATCTTCGCGTGGACCTGGCTGGTGCGCCCGATGAACGGCTTCTCGGCGCTCGCCGGGGCGGTGGCCCTCGCGATTCTCATGATTCCGATGGTCACGCGGACGACGGAAGAGATGGTCCGGCTGGTTCCCAACTCGCTCCGCGAGGCGGCACTCGCGCTCGGCTATCCCCGCTGGAGGACGGCGCTGAGCGTCGTGGTCCGTACAGCCTGGCCGGGCATCGTGACGGGCGGACTCGTGGGCGTCGCGCGGATCGCCGGCGAGACCGCGCCGCTCCTCTTCACGGCCCTCGGCAGCCTCAACTTCAGCACCAGCCTCACCGGGCCGATGGAGACGCTCTCGTTGCAGATCTACAGCTACGCCATCAGCCCCTTCGAGGCGTGGCACCGGCTGGCGTGGGGCGCCGCCTTGGTCCTCATGGCCCTCGTGCTGATCTTCGGCATGCTGGCCCGTCTCGTGACGCGCACCCGGTTCCGCGATGCCTGACGCTCCGGTCATCCGGCTGCGAACCGAAGGCCTCACGGCGCGCTTCGGGGACAAGATCGCCGTCCAGGACGCGACGCTCGCGTTCCGATCCAACACGCTGACGGCGATCATCGGCCCCTCCGGCTGCGGGAAGAGCACGTTTCTGCGGTGCCTCAACCGCCTGCACGAGCTCGCGCGCGGCGCGAGCGTGAGCGGCCGCGTGCTCCTCGACGACCGCGACATCTATGCGCCCGGGGTCAACCCGGTGATGATCCGCGCGCGGATCGGGATGGTCTTCCAGCATCCAAACCCATTTCCCACGATGTCGATCTACCACAACGTCGTCGCGGGCCTGCGGGTGCATCGCCGGATCAGCCGAGCCGACCGCGACGCCGCGGTCGAGCGCGCACTCCGCGCGGCCGCGCTGTGGGACGACGTCAAGGATCGGCTGCACGGGAACCCGCTGGCGCTCTCCGGCGGTCAGCAGCAGCGTCTCTGCATCGCGCGCACGATCGCGCCGGAGCCGGAAGTCATCCTCCTCGACGAGCCCACGTCGGCGCTCGATCCGGGCGCCACGCAGTCCATCGAGGAGCTGGTGCAGGAGCTCAAGAAGGAATTCACGGTCGTGATGGTCACGCACAACATGCAGCAGGCCGCACGCGTCTCCGACCGGACCGCCTTCTTCTATCTGGGCCAGCTGGTCGAGGAGGCGGAAACGCGGACGCTGTTCACGGCGCCGCGCGAGCAGCGCACCGAGTCGTACATCACCGGGCGGTTCGGATGAGCGTCGCGGTCGAGATCAAGAACTTCTCGTTCTGGTACGGGACGAAGCAGGCACTCACGGACATCAGCGTCGCCGTCCAGCCGAAGCTCATCACCGCGTTCATCGGACCGTCCGGCTGCGGCAAGAGCACCCTGCTCCGCTCGGTGAACCGCATGAACGACCTCATTCCCAAGACGCGCCACGCCGGCGATATCGAGTTGTTCGATCGCTCCGTGTATGCTCCGGACACGGACGTCGTCGCGCTCCGGCGCCGCATCGGGATGGTGTTCCAGCGTCCCAATCCGTTCCCCAAAACGATCTTCGACAACGTGGCGTATGGACCGCGGATGAACGCCCTCTGCGCGAAGCGCGAGCTGGCCGACCGGGTCGAAGACGCGCTCCGCCGCGCCGCGCTCTGGGACGAGGTCGCCGACCGACTCGACGATCTCGGGACCGGACTCTCGGGCGGCCAGCAGCAGCGGCTCTGTATCGCCCGAGCGCTCGCGAACGACCCCGAGATTCTCCTCCTCGACGAGCCCTGCTCCGCGCTCGACCCGATCGCGACGCAGCACATCGAGGAGCTGCTGCTGCAACTGAAGAACGAGGTCACGATCGTGATCGTCACGCACAACCTCCATCAGGCGGCGCGCATCGCGGACGAGACCGCGTTCTTCTATCTTGGAGAGTTAGTGGAGTTCGGTCGGTCGGAAGACCTCTTCACGCGCCCGCAGAATCCGCGCACCGAAGCGTACGTCACCGGGAGATTCGGATGAGCAACGAACCTCATCGCCACTTTCACGAGGAGCTCGACCATCTCAAGGAGCGGTTGCTCCAGATGTCGAGTCAGGCGCAGGAGGCCGTGCACCGGGCGGTGCACTCCGTGCTGAACCGCGACGTGGAGCTCGCCGAGCAGGTGGTCGTCGACGATCCCAAGATCGATGCCCTCGAGGTGGAAATCGAGGAGCTCGTGACCGGATTGCTCGCCTTGCAGCAGCCGATGGCGAAGGATCTGCGCCTCCTGCTCGCCGCGCTCAAGATCTCGAACGATCTCGAGCGGGTGGGCGACCACGCCGTGAATATCGCGCAGAGCGCCAAGCGACTCGTCGCGTACCGCGTGATCGCCCCGGAGCCCGAGCTCGTGGAGATGGCGCGGCTGTCGAGCGACATGCTCGCGCAGTCCCTCGACGCCTTCGTACGCTCCGACGCCGCGATCGGCCGCGCCGTCGGCGCCCGGGACGATCAGGTGGACGCACTCCACCGGTCGATGTTCCGCATCCTGATCACCCACATGGCCGAGGACCCGCACGTGATCGGCGCGGCCATGGAGCTCTTCCTCGTGAGCCGTAACCTCGAGCGGGTGGCGGACTTGGCCACGAACATCGCCGAGGACGTCGTCTTCCTGGTCGAGGGCAAGACCATCAAGCATCGCAGCGAGGCGAAAGAGCGCGCCTAGCTCCGATCAGCGCTTCATATTCCGCCGTTACCCAGCCGTTACGCCGGCTCCGGCCGGGCCGTGACCGATCCCCGCTTTCGTCCATGTGGCTGCATGAGATCTCAAGCCGCCACGCTCACTCTTTGCAAGGACGATCGCGTCTATGCTGCAATTCGTTCGTCGATTCGCCGCGACCGCCGGTGTGCTCGCGTGCGCCGTCGTGCTCGCCGAGCCCGCCGCCGCTCAGGGTACACAACCGCACGTCACGGTTAGCGGCGTGGGGTACGGGCAGTACCTGTATCAGCTCAGCAACAAGCCGGCCGGCGCGCCGGCGCCCAACGCGTTCGAGGTCACCCGGGCCTACGTCAACGTCGTGGGCAAGTTCAGCAATGGCATTTCCACCCGCATCACGTCGGATCTGTACCGCAACGCCGGCTCGCTCGCGATGCGGATCAAGTACGCGTACGTCGCGTGGCAGCCCAAGGACAGCCAGATCGGCTTCCGGTTCGGCCAGACGCAGATGGCGTGGCTGGATTGGGAAGAAGGACTCTGGGGCTATCGTGTCCAGGGACCGATGGCGCTCGACCGCGGCGGATACCTCTCGTCCGCCGATCTCGGGCTCGCGGTGGACGGCGCGTGGTCCGGGCAACTGGTGAACATGCAGGCCGGCGTCTACGACGGGACCGGCTACCACGGCGGGATCGGTGACGGCCACAAGGCGATCGACGCCCGCGTGTCGGTGCGCCTGTCCGCGACCGACGACAACGGCAGCCGCGGCGGCCTCCGCCTCACCGGCTACGGCCTCTACGCCGGCAACGACGGCGGCGGCAAGCGCTACCGCGCCATCGGCATGCTCTCCTACAAGAGCAAGACCGTCCTGCTCGCCGGCGAGGGCGCGATCACCGCGGACAGCACGACCGGCACGTCCACCTCGCTCGTCAAGGGTCGCGTCTTCAGCGCCTACGGCACCTACGCGATTCCCCAGTCGATGGCGGGCCTCATCGCACGCATCGACTACGTCGATCCGAACACCGCGGCCGCGTCGGTCAACGACCGCTACACGCGCGTGATCGGCGGCGTCTCCTACAAGATCGCGCCCGAGCTCATGGTGCTCGGCGATCTCGAGGCGACGTCGTATCAGGACCCGGCACGGCCCACGCTCACGAACGCCCTGTTCCAGGTGCAGTTCAGCTTCTAACCCGTCCCGACGAGATGCCCGCATGAATGCGACACCATCGTTCTCGAAGCTCACACTGCTTGCGGCGGCGGCCCTCGGCCTCGCCTGCGCAGGTGGGCAGTCCGGCCAGCAGGCTTCGCAGGACACGCAGGCCAGCACGGCCCAAGCGCAGATCAAGATCAACGGCGCGGGCTCATCCTTCTCCAACATCCTGTACACGGATTGGATGAAGGTCTACCAGCGCTCGCACCCCGACGTTCAGCTGAATTACCAGTCCATCGGCTCCGGCGCCGGCATCAAGCAGTTCACCGATGGCACGATCGACTTCGGCGCGAGTGACGCCCCGATGACCGACGAGCAGATCGCGGCCGTCCACGGGAACGTCCTGCATATCCCAACCGAGATGGGCGGGGTGCTCCCGACCTACAACCTGGCGGGCCTCCACGGCGTCCTCCGGTTCACGCCGGACGTGCTGGCGGACATCTATCTCGGCAAGATCACGAAGTGGAACGATCCGCGGCTCGTCGCCATCAACCCTTCGGCGGGCCTTCCGAACCAGGACATCGCCGTCGTGCACCGATCGGATGCCTCGGGCACGAGCTTCATCTGGACGGACTACCTGACCAAGGTGAGTCCCGAGTGGGCGCAGAAGGTCGGCAAGGGCACGTCGGTGAATTGGCCGGTCGGTATCGGCGGGAAGGGCAATGAAGGAGTGTCCGCCCAGGTGAGCCAGACACCGGGCTCGCTCGGCTACGTCGAGCTCGGGTACGCCATCATCAACAAGCTCCCGGTGGCGTCGGTGCGCAACAAGGCCGGCAACTTCATCACACCGACAATCGCGAGCGTGACCGCCGCCGCCGCCGGCGCCATGAAGGCGATGGGCCCGAACACCGATTTCCGCGTCTCCATCACGAACGCGGACGGCGCTGAAGCCTACCCGATCAGCAGCTTTACGTGGATGCTGATTCACAAGAACTACCAGGATGCGGCGCTGGCCAAGGCGCTCGTCACGTATACCTGGTGGGCGCTCACCGCCGGCCAGGCGAAGTGCGGCCCGCTCGGCTATGCGCCGATCCCCGAGCAGATGCGGCCGTGGCTCGAAGCGCGGCTCGAGTCGGTGACCGCGGGCGGTCAACCGGTCTGGACGGGTCGCACCGCCATGCGGTAGGTCCGTCTAGGCGCAGTATCGCAGGATCCCCTGGAAGGGAGAAGGCGGCGGGAACTTGGGTTCCCGCCGCCTTCACATCCGGACTACCACCTCGGGCGCCACGGCCCGGACCCCGGCGGCCCCCCATCCCAGGTGTGCACCTCCACCGCCGGCACCGGCCTCTGCCTCGCAAACACGCGAATCAGCATGGCGCCGGAGATGAATCCGCCGACGTGCGCGAGGAACGCGACCCCGCCGCGATTGAGGCCGCCGAGCGTTGGAAGCCCGCCCAGAAACTGCACGAAGAACCAGTAGAGGAGCATGATGTAGGCGGGGAGCGCCACGGTCGTGATGAAGAAGCCGAGGAAGACGAGCGTGTGCACCCGCACCCGCGGGTAGAGCACGAGATAGGCCCCCATGACGCCGCTGATGGCCCCGGAGGCGCCGATCATGGGGATCGCCGAGCCTGGCGAGGCGGCGACCTGCGCTCCCGCCGCACAGAGCCCGCAGATCAAGTAGAACACCGCGAACCGCCAGTGTCCCATCGCGTCCTCGATGTTGTTCCCGAAAATCCAGAAGAACCACATGTTGCCGAGGATGTGCAGCCATCCGCCGTGCATGAACATCGACGTCACCACGCTCATCCAGGCGCGCGACGTCCCGATGACGCATCCGAGCCCGCGGCCGAGCGGGATCTGGTAGCCGGCGGGGAGCCGGCCAGTGAGATCACCCGGAATCAATCCGAACTGACAGACCGATCGATCGAGCGCCGGATGGGTTCCCGCCCCCTGAATCAGGAGCCAGCACGCGAAGTTCAGCGCGATGATCGCGTACGTCACATACGGCGTGATCGCCGTCGGGTTATCGTCGCGGTACGGGAACATCCGGCGAAGCTATCGGCGACAACGCCATAAGTCAATGAACGTCAAAGGGATAGCGATTCGCTCAGCGGCCAGGTCGCCCTGCCAATATGGCACCAATCGTTGGTACGGCGCTTGCTCATGCGACCATGCAGCAGACACAGGCATCTACCAACATTGGCTGAAGGAGTGCAGTCCATGGCGCAGAAAGTCATCGGCATCGATCTCGGGACCACGAACTCGGTCGTGGCCGTCATGGAGGGCGGCGACCCCGTCGTGATCCCGAATTCCGAGGGTGGTCGGACCACGCCCTCGGTCGTCGCCTTTACGAAGGACGGCGAGCGCCTCGTCGGGCAGGTGGCGAAGCGCCAGGCCGTCACCAATCCGCAGAACACCATCTTTTCCATCAAGCGGTTCATGGGCCGGCGCCTGAGCGAGGTCTCCTCGGAGTCCAAGCGCGTGCCGTATGGCGTGGTCGCCGGCAAGAACGACCTCGCCGCCGTCGAGATCCAGGGCAAGCAGTACACGCCGCCCGAGATCTCCGCGATGATCCTCCAGAAGATGCGGCAGACCGCCGAGGACTATCTCGGCCACAAGGTCGAGAAGGCGGTCATCACGGTCCCCGCGTACTTCAACGACTCGCAGCGGCAGGCCACCAAGGACGCCGGCAAGATCGCGGGCCTCGAGGTGCTCCGCATCATCAACGAGCCCACGGCCGCAGCACTGGCGTACGGACTCGAGAAGAAGAAGGAAGAGAAGATCGCCGTCTTCGACTTGGGCGGCGGCACGTACGACATCTCGGTCCTCGAGCTCGCCGAAGGCGTCTTCGAGGTGAAGGCCACCAACGGTGACACCCACCTGGGCGGCGATGACTTCGACGATCGCGTGATCACCTGGCTGGTGGACGAGTTCAAGAAGGATCAGGGCATCGATCTCTCGAAGGACCCGATGGCCCTCCAGCGCCTGAAGGAAGCGGCGGAAAAGGCCAAGATGGAGCTCTCGACCGCGATGCAGACGGAGATCAATCTCCCCTTCATCACGGCCGATCAGTCGGGGCCGAAGCATCTGAATCTCACGCTCACCCGCGCGAAGTTCGAGCAGCTGGTGGACGATCTGATCCAGAAGACGATCCCGCCCATGAAGAAGGCGCTGGAAGACGCCAACCTGAAGCCCGGCGACATCGACGAGGTGATTCTGGTCGGCGGCTCGACGCGGATCCCGAAGGTGCAGGAAGTGGTGAAGGGCTTCTTCGGGAAGGACCCGCACAAGGGCGTGAATCCGGACGAAGTCGTCGCGATCGGTGCCGCGATCCAGGGTGGCGTGCTCGCCGGCGAGGTGAAGGACGTCCTCCTGCTCGACGTGACGCCGCTCTCGCTCGGCATCGAGACGCTGGGTGGGGTCACCACGGTGCTCATCCCGCGCAACACGACGATCCCGACCAAGAAATCGGAGGTCTTCTCGACCGCCGAGGACAGCCAGACGACGGTCGAGATCCACGTGCTGCAGGGTGAGCGGCAGATGGCGCTCGACAATCGGACGATCGGGCGGTTCCAGCTGACCGGTATTCCGCCGGCGCCGCGGGGCATGCCGCAGGTCGAGGTGACGTTCGACATCGACGCCAACGGCATCCTCCACGTCTCGGCCAAGGACAAGGCCACGGGCAAGGAACAGAAGATCCGGATCGAGGCGTCGAGCGGTCTCTCGGACAGCGATATCGACAAGATGGTGAAGGACGCCGAGTCCCACGCCGCGGACGACAAGGACCGGCGTGAACAGATCGAGGCACGGAACCGGCTGGACGCGCTGGTCTACGAGGTGGAGAAGAACTCCAAGGAGTGGGCCGACCGTCTCGACGAGGCCAACAAGGATCGCCTCAACGCGGCGCTGGAGGGTGCCAAACAGGCCCTTCGCTCCGGAGCCGGGGACGAGATCAAGCAGGCGCTCGAGGAGCTGAGCCAGGCCTATTCGGCGGCCGGCGCCTCCCTCTATCAGGCGACGCAGGGTCAGGGCGGGCAGGAGCAGCCCACCGGCGCGCCCGAGGGCGAGACGGCCGAGGGTGCGAAACCCGAGGACGTCGTCGAGGCCGATTACGAGGTCGTGGACGAAAATAAATCCTGACCTGATGGGGGGGGAGCGGGGTCGAGGGAAACCTCGACCCCGCTCCGGGGTTTATGTTGGTGACGGCGCCCTCACGGAGGGCGCCCGGTTTTGCGAGACATCCCTCTCTATTCTGCAGGACGTATAGAACATGAAACGCACACGCGACTGGATGAAATTCGGGGGCCTCGTGGCCGTGACGCTGATGCTCGGTGGCGCGTTCGCGAGTCTCATCGAAAGTCCCGGCACGTCCTACGCGCAGCAACGCCAGGAGACCCTCGCGGCCCTGACGCCGAAGCCGCACGATGCGCCGGTCGCCCCCACCGAGGTAGCACCCGCCGTCGCCCTGAGCAATGCATTCTCGGCCGTCGCGCGGGCCATCCGGCCCGCCGTGGTCTACGTGCAGGCGGAGACCAAGGTCAAGCAGGCTCATCCGGACCTGCCGCCCGGCTTCCAGCAGTTCTTCCCGCAGTTCCGGAACCAGGCGCCGCGGATCGAGCGCGGCGAGGGAAGCGGCTTCATTATTTCCCCGGACGGCTACATCCTGACCAACAACCATGTCGTGGATGGCGCAGACAAGCTGACGGTGACGCTCTTCGACAAGCGCACCTACCGCGCCAAGGTCATCGGTCACGACCCGCAGACCGACATCGCCGTCATCAAGATCGACGCCCACAACCTGCCCACCGCGACGCTCGGCAACTCCGATTCGCTGCAGGTGGGCGACTGGGTCCTCGCGATCGGCAATCCGCTCGGGAAGCAGTTCTCGTTCACCGTGACGGCCGGGATCGTGAGCGCGAAGGGACGTCTGCTCCGCGGGCTGCAGCAGTCGCAGTACTCGATCCAGGACTTCATTCAGACCGATGCCGCCATCAATCCGGGCAACTCCGGCGGGCCGCTCGTGGATCTGCACGGCGACGTCGTGGGAATCAACTCCGCGATCGCGAGTGCCAACGGGTACTACGAGGGGTACGGATTCGCGATCCCCATCGATTTGGTGCGGACGGTGGCCGGCCAGTTGATCAAGACCGGCAAGGTGACCCGCGCCGTCCTCGGGATCTCGATTCGGGATGCCAATCCCGCGGATGCGGCCTACGTGGGCATGAAGACCGTCACGGGCGTGACCATCATGGACTACTCGTCATCCGACAGCCCAGCCAAGCAGGCGGGGCTCGAACCGGGCGACGTCATCACCATGGTGAACGGCGATTCGGTGGACTACGTGAGCCAGCTGCAGCAGCTCGTGGGCTTCCAGACGCCGGGCTCCAAGATTCACGTGACCGTGATGCGCCACGGCTCGGGCGAGCACACCTATGACGTCCGCCTCGTCGCCGCGCCGAGTGCCGATTCCACCGCGCTCGCGTCGAACGGCTCCGGGAACAACGAATCCGCGTCTCCCGAGTCGAAGCTCGGCATCTCGGTCAAGCCGCTCACGCCCGACCTCGTGCAGAACCTCAGCATTCCGAAAGAGGACGTCGGGCTCGCGGTGACGGACATCAAGGAGGACAGCCCACTCCGCGGCGTCATTCCCGAGTGGGGCAACCAGAATCCCGGCGCCATCATCACCTGGGTGGACGGCCGGCGCGTGAAGTCCGTGAAGGACTTCCAGAACGCGTTGAAGGACGTCAAGAACGGAGACATCGTTTCCATGCGGTACTACGTGCCGGATGGCAAGGGAGGCGGCGCCGGAGGCGTCTATCGCTTCCAGCTCGGCGGCGTGAACTAACACACTCCCCACATCACCGAGTGCCGCTCACGGGCGCATCGACTCCGGTCGATGCGCCCGTTGTTCGTTTGCGCCGTCCCAGCACTCGCGTGGGCGAGCCGCGTCGCACGGGGACGGAAAACGCAACGGGGGGCGGATTCAGGAATCCGCCCCCCGTTGTGTGCACGGCGTGCCACACCGAATGCTTAGAGCGTGAACACTCCGAAGAGGAACATCAGCGCCACCAAAACGGAGAAGGCGATCAAGAGCGGCAGGGAGAACAGCGCCGAGAAGAGTCGGTTGTCCATCTTGAGGTGCATGTAGAACAGCACCACCAGCGCGAACTTCGACGCCGAAAGCAGAATCAGTGCCGGCGCGAGAATCGGATGGAAGGCCGGGATGTAGAAGACCCCGACTTCCGTCACCGTCAGCACCGTGAGGACCGCGGCGACGGCCACATAGACCCCCGCCGTCGGGTGTCCGCCGTGCGCGTGCGCTTGTGCCTGCGTGTGTTCGGTCATGTGCGTGCCGTTGGCGTCACTTGATGGGGGTCGTCTGAATCAGATAGACGACGGTGAAGATCACGATCCACACCACGTCGACGAAGTGCCAGTACAGCCCGGCGATCTCGACGTTGAGGGACTTCTCCGGGCCGAGCTTGCCCTGAAACGAGCGCACGAGCAGCGTGAGCAGCCAGATCACGCCGACCGCCACGTGCCCGCCGTGGAAGCCGGTCAGCGTGAAGAACGTGGACCCGTAGAGATTCGTGTGAATCGTGAGGCCCTTGTGCACGAAGTCGGTGAACTCGTAGGCCTGACAGCCGAGGAAGACCATCCCCAGGAACGCCGTGGAGGCCAGCCACACGCGCTGCCAGATCTTGTCCCCCCGCTGCACCGCCGCGAGGGCGAGCACCATGCACAGGCTCGACATCAGCAGGTCGAACGTGCTGAAGCTGGTCAGGGGGATGTTGAAGATCTGGTGCGTGGTGGGGCCGGAGACGCTCTTGCCCTCGTAGACGAGGTAGGTCGAAATCAGCGAACCGAAGAGCAGGCATTCCGAGCCGATGAACGCCCAGAACGCGATCTTGCGGCTGTCGAGCCCGGTGGTGGTGTAGTGCTCCGAGTGCGCGGAGGCGGGATGCGCCATGCTCAGACCTCGAAGGGCTCGAACGCCCAGGAGTAGATGCCGAAGACCAGGATCGCGACGCCGACGAAGACTCCGATCAGCGTATGCCCGATCGTGCAGGCACCGATCGTGGCGAGTCCCGCGGCGGTCACGATGGGCCAATGCGATCCGGCCGGCACATGTATCGGCTCGGGCGGCACGTCGGGAATCTCGTTCACCCCACCCTCCGTCCAGAGCGGCACCCGGCTCGTCACCTTGGGCAGCACGGAGAAGTTGTACGGCGGCGGCGGCGAGGAGATCGCCCACTCGAGCGTCGCGGCGTGCCACGGGTTCTTGCCGGCCGGCTCCCCGTGCCGCGTCGTGCGGATCACGTTGTACAGGAAGATGAACATGGTGGCGCCGAGGAAGAGCGCGCCGATCGTCGAGGCCAGATTGAAGTCGGTCACGCCGAGCTGGGCGCTATACGTGTAGATCCGCCGGGGCATGCCGAGGAGCCCCGAGAAGTGCATCGGGAAGAACGTCAGGTTGAGCGCGATGAGCGTGAGCCAGAAGTGCCACTTGCCCAGCGTGTCGTTCAGACACTTCCCGAACACCTTCGGCCACCAGTAGTAGATGCCGGCGAAGATCCCCATGATCGCGCCACCGAACAGCACGTAGTGGATGTGCGCCACCACGAAGTACGTGTCGGTCTGCTGGAGATCGGTGGGAGGCGAGGCGTGCATGACGCCCGAGAGCCCCCCGATGATGAACATCGCGATGAAGCCGATGGCGAACAGCATGGGCGTGTGGAACCGGAGCTTCCCGCCCCACATGGTCGCGATCCAGTTGAAGATCTTCACACCCGTGGGGATCGCGATCATCATCGTGGTGGCCGAGAACACCGAGTCCGCGATCGGGCCGAGCCCGGTGGCGAACATGTGGTGGCTCCATACGCCCCACCCCATGATGCCGATCAGCACCCCGGAATACACCACCACCGCGTAGCCGAAGAGCGGCTTCCCGGAGAAGGTGGGCAAGACCTCGGAGACGATGCCCATCGCCGGAAGGATGAGGATGTACACCTCCGGATGGCCAAACAGCCAGAAGAGGTGCTGCCAGAGGATCACATCGCCACCCGCGGCCACCGAGTAGAATGTGGCGCCGAAGTAGCGGTCGAACATGAGGAAGACGAGCGCGATCGTGATCACCGGGAACGCCGTGATGATCAGGAACTGCGTCACGAACGACATCCACGTGAACACCGGCATCCGCATCAGCTTCATGCCGGGCGCCCGCATGTTGATGATCGTCGTGATGAAGTTGAAGCCCGCCGCGAGCGACGCGATGCCCAGGACCTGGAGACCGATCAACCAGAAGTCGATGTTGAGCCCGGGGGAGAACTGGTTCGACGTCAGATTCGCGTAGCCGAACCACCCTGCATCGGGCGCCGCCCCGAAGAGAAAGCTGCTGTTCAGAATCAGGCCGCCCGCGAGGAAGACCCAGTAGCTGAAGGCGTTGAGCCGCGGGAACGCGACGTCACGGGCACCGATCTGCAGCGGGATGATGAAGTTGAAGAACGCTGCGGACAGCGGCATCACGGCGAGGAAGATCATCGTCGTGCCGTGCATCGTGAACAGCTGGTTGTACGTCTCGGCGCTCACGATCGAGTTGCCGGGCGCACCGAGCTGCAGCCGGATGATCAGCGCCTCGAGCCCACCGATCAGGAAGAACGCGAACGCCGTGACACCGTAGAGCACGCCGATGCGCTTGTGATCGGTGGTGGTGATCCAGCTCCACAGTCCGGTGCGCGGGGGCGCGCCGGCGGCCGTATGGGGGAGAGCGGTCGTAGCCATCCGCAGTTCCTACTTCATGCTCTGGAGGAACGCAATCAGGCCCCGGATCTCGTCCGGGGTCAGCCCGATATTCGGCATCTTGCTCCCCGGCTTCGCCGCCGGGGGATCGCTGAGCCAGGTCGTGATCCCGGCGGGCGTGAACGGCAGCGTGCCCCCGGCGATCGTGGTCCGGCTCCCGACATGCGTGAGATTCGGCCCGATCACGCCGGCCGAGATCCCTTTGATCGTGTGGCACACGATGCAGGAATTGCTGGCCGGATTCCGGATCTTGGTGAAGGCCTTGTACCCCGCCAGGATCTCGGCATTGCTGGAATCGATCGGTGCGTGCGCCGTCTGCTGGTCGGCCACCCACGCGGCGAAATCCGCCGAATCCTGCACCATTACCCGGAAGCGCATGTTCGCGTGCGACTCGCCGCAGAACTCCGCGCATTGGCCCAGGTAGGTGCCGACCGAATCGGGAGTGATTTCCAGGTGATTGACGTGGTCGCCGGGGAAGACGTCGCGCTTGCCGCTCAGGCGCGGGACCCAGAAGCTGTGGATCACATCCGCTGACTGAAGGCTCAGATGCACCGACTTGTTGACGGGAAGGTGCAGTTCGTTGGCGGTCACGACCCCGAGGCCGGGATACTTGAACTCCCACCACCACTGGTGGCCGATGACCTCGACCTGCATCGCGCCCGGCGGCGCGGCCCCGTCGACCTTGAAGATCGTGCGGATGGTCGGGACGGCAATGAAGACGAGGATGATGGCCGGCGCGAGCGTCCAGGCGATCTCGATCACGGTGTGACCGTGCACCGGCTTCGGCTCGGGCGAATCGGGACGCGCGCGGAAGCGAATCACCGTGTAGATCAGCAGCCCCTCGACCACGACGAACACGAAGACCGCCCACGCGAAGATGTGCGTGAACAGGTGGTCCATCAGGAGGCTGGCGTCGGCTTCGGGATGAAGCGTCGACTGCGGGAAATGCGTCCCCGCACATGCGCTGAGCCCGATCAGGAGGCAGCATGAGGCGAGCGCCGCCAATGTCCGCCCAACGCGCCAGGAGTGGCGTGGGTCTGAGGCCATTGCCCTTCGATGGTTAATGAAGAGATCCCGAACGCCGCAGGGTTCGGCGGCG